>NZ_JBEOWF010000016.1:0-217463 GCF_040295925.1 Streptomyces sp. NPDC002588 | reverse complement strand
GTCGGGGACATGTCCTGCACCGGCGCCGTCGACTCCGACGCGGTGACGCTGGCCGACGTGATCACCGAGATCGCCGCCTCCCGGCTCACCGAGCGGGGCGCCACCCGCGCCGACGACAAGCTCTCCGAGGCCGCGATGGAAGACCGCAAGCGCGAGGGGTACTTCTAAGCATGAGCACGATCACCGCCGAGGAACTCTCGGCCACGACCCTTCTGCGGTTCGCCACCGCCGGCTCCGTCGACGACGGCAAGTCCACGCTCGTCGGACGGCTGCTGCACGACTCCAAGTCGGTCCTCACCGACCAGCTGGAGGCCGTCGAGCGCGTCTCGGCGAGCCGCGGCCAGGAAGGCCCCGACCTCGCCCTGCTCACCGACGGACTGCGCGCCGAACGCGAACAGGGCATCACCATCGACGTGGCCTACCGCTACTTCGCCACCCCCCGCCGCCGGTTCATCCTCGCCGACACCCCCGGCCATGTGCAGTACACCCGCAACATGGTGACGGGTGCCTCCACGGCCGAGCTGACGGTGATCCTGGTCGACGCCCGCAACGGCGTCGTCGAGCAGACCCGCCGGCACGCGGCGATCGCGGCCCTGCTGCGCGTCCCGCACGTGGTCCTCGCGGTCAACAAGATGGACCTGGTCGAGTACCGGGAAACCGTTTTTGCGGCGATCGCCGAGGAGTTCACGGCGTACGCGCTCGAACTCGGCGTCCCGGAGGTCACGGCGATCCCCATCTCGGCGCTCGCCGGCGACAACGTCGTGGAACCGTCCGCCAACATGGACTGGTACGGCGGCCCGACCGTGCTGGAGCACCTGGAGACGGTGCCCGTCAGCCACGACCTGGCGCACTGCCACGCCCGGCTGCCCGTGCAGTACGTGATCCGGCCGCAGAGCGCCGAACACCCGGACTACCGGGGCTACGCGGGCCAGATCGCGGCCGGCACCTTCCGGGTGGGCGACGCGGTCACCGTCCTGCCGTCCGGCCGGGCGTCGACGATCTCCGGGATCGACCTGCTGGGCGAGCCGGTCGAGGCGGCCTGGACCACGCAGTCGGTGACCGTGCTGCTGGCGGACGACATCGACGTCTCGCGCGGCGACCTGATCGTGCCCAGCAAGGACGCGCCCCCCACCACCCAGGACGTGGAGGCGACCGTCTGCCATGTCGCCGACGCCCCGCTGACCGTCGGCCACCGGGTGCTGCTCAAGCACGGCACCCGCACGGTCAAGGCGATCGTCAAGGACATCCCGTCCCGGCTCACGCTCGACGACCTGTCCCTGCACCCGCACCCGGGACAGCTCCTCGCCAACGACATCGGCCGGGTGAAGATCCGTACCGCGGAGCCCCTTCCCCTGGACTCCTACTCGGACTCGCGCCGCACCGGCTCGTTCATCCTGATCGACCCGGCCGACGGCACCACGCTGACCGCCGGCATGGTCGGCGAGTCCTTCGCCGCCCCCGAGCCGGTCAAGGACGAGACCGACGACGACGGCTGGGACTTCTGAGACATGAACCCGACCGACTACTACTCGACGTTCGCGAAGGAGGGCGGCCGCATCGGCAGCGGCGCCCTCGGCAGCGGGCAGGGAGGAGTCGCGCGATGTGCGGCATGACGTACGCGCACCGCCTGCGCGCCCCGTCCCCCCACCCGACGTCCCGGAAGCGACGAAAACCCTTTGCCGATTTCCCGGCCACGACCTGAGAGACCGTGACCGCCGGGCCAACGAGAGGAACCCCTCCCGTGCCTGCCAACAGCTCCGCCTTCCTCCGCCGCGGCCTGGCCGTCGTCGCCGCCCTTCCCCTGCTCACGCTCGCCGCCTGCGGCTACGGCTCCGAGTCCGACGACACGGACACCGCGAAGGTCGCCGCCGGGTCGCAGAAGATCGAGGGTCTCGACACCGTCAAGATCGGCTACTTCGGCAACCTGACCCACGCGACCGCGCTCGTCGGCCGCGAGCAGGGCATCTTCCAGAAGGCGCTGGGTGCCACCAAGGCGTCGTACGCCACCTTCAACGCGGGCCCCTCCGAGATCGAGGCCCTCAACTCGGGCTCCATCGACATCGGCTGGATCGGCCCGTCCCCGGCGATCAACGGCTTCACCAAGTCCGACGGCAAGAGCCTGAAGATCATCGGCGGTTCGGCGTCGGGCGGCGTGAAGCTGGTCGTCAACCCGAAGAAGATCAAGTCTCTCGCCGACGTCAAGGGCAAGAAGATCGCCACTCCCCAGCTCGGCAACACGCAGGACGTGGCGTTCCTCAACTGGGCGGCCGACCAGGGCTGGAAGGTCGACGCGCAGAGCGGCAAGGGCGACGTCACGGTCGTCCGCACGGACAACAAGATCACCCCGGACGCCTACAAGTCCGGTTCCATCGACGGCGCCTGGGTGCCGGAGCCGACCGCGTCGAAGCTGGTCGCCGAGGGCGGCAAGGTACTGCTCGACGAGTCGACGCTGTGGCCCGACAAGAAGTTCGTGATCACGAACATCATCGTGTCGCAGAAGTTCCTCAAGGCCCACCCGAAGGTCGTCGAGGCCGTGCTGAAGGGCTCGGTCGAGACGAACAAGTGGATCGACGCCAACCCGGACAAGGCGAAGGCCGCGGCGAACAAGCAGTTGGAGGTGGACTCCGGCAAGGCGCTGCCGGCCGACGTGCTGGACCCGGCGTGGAAGTCCATCCAGTTCATCAACGACCCACTGGCCTCCACCCTCAGCACCGAGGCGGAGCACGCGGTCAAGGCCGGCCTGCTGGAGAAGCCCGATCTGAAGGGCATCTACGACCTCACGATCCTCAACAAGGTCCTCAAGGCCGAGGGCGAGAGCACGGTCGGCGACGCCGGTCTCGGCAGCTGACGCAGATCCCGACTAGTTCCCAGGAGGTGACGACCATGGCCACGACTCTCGCCAAGGCCGCGGAGTCGGTCGAGTACGCGGCACGCCTTGAGCACGTCTCGAAGTCCTTCGCGACCCCGGGCGGGCAGCAGCTCGTCCTGGACGACATCAGCATCGATGTCGCACCGGGCGAGTTCGTCACCCTTCTGGGTGCCTCGGGCTGCGGCAAGTCCACGCTGCTGAACCTGGTGGCGGGGCTCGACCGGCCGACGGCCGGCTCGATCACGACGGACGGCCGCCCCGCCCTGATGTTCCAGGAGCACGCCCTCTTCCCGTGGCTCACCGCGGGCAAGAACATCGAACTCGCCCTGAAGCTCAGGGGGGTCGCCAAGCCCGAACGGCGCGGCAAGGCCGAGGAGCTGCTCGAACTGGTACGGCTGAAGGGCGCGTACGGCAAACGCGTCCACGAGCTGTCGGGCGGTATGCGCCAGCGCGTGGCGCTGGCCCGCGCGCTCGCGCAGGAGAGCAGCCTGCTGCTGATGGACGAGCCGTTCGCGGCGCTGGACGCCATCACACGGGACGTCCTGCACGACGAACTGACCCGCATCTGGGCGGAGACCGGCCTCTCGGTCCTCTTCGTCACGCACAACGTGCGCGAGGCGGTGCGGCTCGCGCAGCGGGTCATCCTGCTGTCGTCGCGCCCGGGCCGGATCGCGCGCGAGTGGGCGGTCGGCATTCCGCAGCCGCGCCGTATCGAGGACGCGCCCGTGGCCGAACTGTCCCTTGAGATCACCGATGTACTGCGTGGGGAGATCCGACGTCATGGCCAGCACTGAGACGAGCCCGGCCCAGGACTCCGGGAGCGTCGAGGCGGGCCTCGACGCCCTGGAGACGAACGCCACCGGCCGCCCGCCGTTCCGGCAGACCCTCGTCAACAAGATCCTGCCGCCGGTCATCGCGCTCGCGGTGGTCCTCGTGGTCTGGTACATCCTGTACCCGATCGTCGACGACCCGACGAAGCTGCCCTCGCCGGGCGCCGTGGGCAGCGCCTTCCAGGACGCCTGGCTGAAGGGCGATCTGCTCGGCTACATCTGGACCAGCGTCTCGCGCGGTCTGCTGGGCTTCTTCTTCGCGCTGCTCATCGGCACCCCGCTGGGGCTGCTGGTGGCGCGGGTGAGGTTCGTGCGCGCGGCCATCGGTCCGATCCTGTCCGGTCTGCAGTCGCTGCCGTCGGTGGCGTGGGTGCCGCCTGCCGTGATCTGGCTGGGCCTGAACAACTCCATGATGTACGCGGTGATCCTGCTGGGCGCGGTTCCCTCCATCGCCAACGGGCTGGTGTCCGGTGTGGACCAGGTGCCGCCGCTGTTCCTTCGCGCGGGGCGGACGATGGGGGCGACGGGCGTCAAGGGCATCTGGCACATCACGCTGCCGGCGGCACTGCCCGGCTATGTGGCGGGCCTGAAGCAGGGCTGGGCCTTCTCGTGGCGCTCGCTGATGGCCGCGGAGATCATCGCGAGCTTCCCCGACCTGGGCGTGGGCCTGGGCCAGCTGCTGGAGAACGCCCGTACCGCGAGCGACATGGCCATGGTGTTCGAGGCCATCCTGCTCATCCTGTTCGTCGGCATCGCGATCGACCTGCTGATCTTCAGTCCGCTGGAGCGGTGGGTGCTGCGCAGCCGCGGCCTGCTGGTGAAGAGCTGACGTCCATGGGTGAACCGGTCCTTCTCGTCATCGCCCACGGCAGCCGCGATCCGCGGCACGCCGCGACCGTCCACGCGCTGGTGCGCCGGGTGCGGTCACGGCGGCCCGGGCTGCGCGTGGAGACCGGCTTCCTGGACTTCAACGTCCCCTCCGTGCACGGTGTGCTGGAGTCGCTGGCGGCGCGGGGCGTCCGGGACGTCGTGGCCCTGCCCCTCCTGCTGACCCGGGCGTTCCATGCGAAGGCGGACATCCCGGCGGTCCTGCGGGACGCGCCGCCGCAGCTGCGGATCCGCCAGGCGGAGGTGCTCGGTCCCTCGCCGCTGCTGCTCGCCGCGCTGGAACGGCGGTTGTACGAGGCGGGTTTGACGCCCGCCGACAAGTCCTCGACCGGGGTCGTGCTGGCCTCGGCGGGGTCCAGTGACCCGGAGGCGATCGCGGTGATCGCACAAGTCGCGCGGGAGTGGCGGCACACCGGTTGGTGCGCCGTGCGGCCCGCGTTCGCCTCCGCGTCCCTGCCGCGCACCGAGGACGCGGTGCGCGAGCTGCGCGAGCTTGGCTGTGCGCGGGTCGCCGTCGCGCCGTACGTCCTGGCCCCCGGTTTCCTGCCGGACCGCATCGCGCGGGGCGCGGCCGGGGCGGACGTCCTGGCCGAGGTACTGGGCCCGGCACCGGAGGTGGCCCGCCTGCTGCTGGAGCGTTACGACGCGGCCCGGACGCCGATGCTGTCGGCTGTCGGCGCCTGAGCCCGCCGGACCGGCCCGTTCAGCCTTCCCGGCCCACGGCGGCGACGGCCTCGTCCGCCAGGCGGGTCAGTTCGGTCACCGGCAGCGAACCGGGCGCCCTGCGGTCCCGGGCGAACTCGTTGGCCAGCCGCTGGAGCAGTTCGTTCAGCGGGGTCGGTACGCCGTGCAGCCGGCCCAGCAGGGCGATCTCGCCGTTGAGGTAGTCGGCCTCGATGGTGCCCGCGCCGCGGCTCAGGGACTGCCAGGAGGAGCCGCCGCCGCGCGCGACGCCGGCGAGGGGGACGAGAGTGACCTTGTCTCCGCGTACCGCCCCCTGTTCCCCGGCGCTCGCGTACGCGATCCCGGCCGCGTCCAGCACGGCCGCGCCCTCCGCCCGTACCCGCTCGAACAGCGCCTCGGCCACCGGGTCGCCGACCAGCCCGCTCACCGCCTCCAGCGCGTTGACCAGGTTGGACAGCAGCTTGGCGTACTGCCAGCGGGCCACGTCCGCCACGACGGGTGCCTCGAAGTGCGCCTTCTCCAGGTCGGCGGCGATCGCGCGGACCGTCTCGTCCGTGCCGTGCGGGTGGCGGCCGAGGTGGAGGATGCCGGTGAGCGGGGCGCCGGCGGCGGAGACGACGCCGGGTTCCACATGGGTGGACGGCAGCCAGACGCAGACGCCGTACACGTGCCGGAAGCGGCGCAGGGCCAGCCGCTGGCCCTCGACGCCGTTCTGCGCGCAGACCAGCGGCAGCCGCTCGCCCGCCGTACCGCCGCCTTCGACCGGGGCGGGGCCCCAGCTCCGCAGTGCCGCCTCGCTGTCCTGGGTCTTCACGGCGAGCACGAGGACGTCGTCGGCGCGCAGCACGCCGAGTTCCGCCGGCCCGGCCACCACGGGCAGCCGGTGCGTCGACTCCCCCTGCGGCACCCGCAGCCGCAGCCCGCTCTCCCGCAGCGCCGCCGCGTGCGCGCCCCGCGCGACCAGGACGACCTCCTGCCCGGACTCCGCCAGCCGGCCGCCGACGGTACCGCCGACCGCCCCTGCCCCGATGATGATGTAGCGCATCCTCCGAGCCTCGCACACACCGGAAGCTCAGGACTCGGTCATCTCCACCAACTTCACCACCGTGTTCCAGTTCCGGGTCGTGGCGACGATCCCCTTGTTCAGTCGGGGCCGGGACAGCATCTCGGCGAGCTTGGAGCGGCCGAGGCCGTCGGGGGCGTACAGGTACAGCGCGCGGTCGCCGAGGCGGAACTCCTCGGGGAGGTAGGCGGGTTGGTCGAGTTCGGCGTAGCGCTCCGGGCCGACGGGCGCGGAGAAGTAGGTGACGTGCAGCTGTTTGCCCTCGAGTTCGGCGGCCGGGAACGGGCAGGCCTCGGCGACCGTCTTCAGATACGCGTGGTCACGCACGATCACGTCGACGTCGAAGCCGAACTGCTTCTCGATCGCCTGGGCCAGCTCGGCGGCGAGGCTCTCCTCGTCGCCGTGGGCGCTGGAGAAAACGGCCTGGCCACTCTGGAGGTAGGTGCGGACATCGCCGTAGTCGAGTCCCGTCATGAGGGTGCGGAGGTCGGCCATCGGGACCTTCCTGGAACCGCCCACGTTGATCCCCCGCAGCAGGGCCGCGTACATCGTCGTCATGTCTCCACCCTAGGCGGCTCCCCCTAGATCACGGGATAGATGTAAGGGCCCACCTCCTCCCTCGCGGTGAGGCCGATCCGGTCCGAGGGGAGGACTCGTGCCGCCCGCACTTCACCGGGCAGTACGACGAGATGGCTTTATCCGCGTCATACCTTCGATTCGAAAGGTGACGGCAGGGGGCCGGCACCGCTCACGAGGGGGCAGGCCCGTCATGGCAAACGGAGATACGCGGGTACGGGGCCTGGCGGCCCGGGCCGGCGGCTGGAGCGCACGCCACCGATGGGCCGCGGTCGGCATCTGGGTGCTGTTCGTCGTGCTGGCCATGGGGATCGGCTCGGCGGCGGGCACCGTCGAGGTCAAGGACAGCGACCAGCTGGGGGGCGAGACCCACACCGCCGCGAAGATCATCGAGGACGCGGGGATCGAGGAACCGGCCGGGGAGAGCGTGCTCGTCCAGGCGAAGGACGGCTCGGTCAAGGCCACCGACGCGGAGTTCCGCTCCGCCGTCGCCGCGATCATGACCGCCGTGCAGGGCACCGGCAAGGTCACCGACGTGACCTCGCCGTACGACACGAAGACGATTTCCCGGGACGGCCGCAGCGCGCTCGTGCAGTTCGACATGCGCGGCGACTCCGACACCGCCGGCGACCGGGTCGAGCCGGTGCTGAAGGCCGTCGACGGCGTGCAGAAGGAGCACTCCTCGCTGCGGATCGAGGAGATCGGCGGCGCCAGCATGATGAAGCAGTACGACGACGCGTTCGGCGACGACTTCCAGCAGGCCGAGTACTCCGCGGTGCCGGTGGCGCTGGGCATCCTGCTGATCGCGTTCGGCGCGCTGGTGGCGGCGCTGCTGCCGGTGGCGCTCGCGCTCACCGCGATCATGGCGACCACGGGCCTGATGGCGATCGTCAGCCACTTCCAGCCGATGGACGACACCGCCAGCTCCGTGATGCTGCTGGTCGGACTGGCCGTGGGCGTCGACTACTGCCTGTTCTACCTGCGCCGCGAGCGCGAGGAGCGAGAGGCGGGCCGGGACCCGGAAACCGCTCTCCGGATCGCCGCGGCGACCAGCGGCCGGGCCGTGATCGTGTCCGGTGTCACCGTGTGCGTGGCGATGGCGGGCATGCTGTTCACCGGGCTCGCCACCTTCGAGGCGATGGGGCTCGCCTCCCTCATGGTGGTCGCGGTCGCCATGGTCGGTTCGGTGACCGTGCTGCCCGCGCTGCTCTCGCTGCTCGGGCAGCGGGTGGAGAAGGGCCGGATCCCGTTCCTGCGGCGGCGCACGAGCGGTAACAACGGCAGCCGGTTCTGGTCGGCCGTCCTGAAGGGCGTGCTCGCGCGGCCGGCCGTCTCGGTCGTCGTCGCGGCCGGCGTGCTGCTCGCCATCGCGGCTCCGGCGCTCGGCATGAAGACCCAGAACCTCACTCTGGACCAGGAGTTCGGCGACTCGCTGCCCATCGTGCAGACGTACGACCGGGTCAACGAGGCGTTCCCGGGCGGCACCGGGCCGGCCACCGTCGTCGTCAAGGCGGACGACATCGGCTCCTCCGCCGTGCGGGGCGCGTTGCAGCAGTTCAAGGAGCAGGCCGTCAGCTCGGGTGCCTCGCACGGGCCGGTGGAGATCAAGCTGCACGCCGCGCAGAACGTCGCCTTCGTCTACGTACCGCTGGTCGGCGGCTCCGACCAGGACAAGGCTGGCGCGAGCCTGGACAAGCTGCGTGACGAGGTACGGCCGGCGACGCTCGGCAAGGTCGACGGGGTGCAGGCGCCGATCACCGGAGAGGTCGCGGGCAACAAGGACTTCAACGACCAGCTGATCGGCTCGGTCGCCCCGGTCTTCGCCTTCGTCGTGGTGTTCGCCTTCCTGCTGATGCTGCTGTCGTTCCGCTCGCTGACGATCGCGATCACCTCGATCGTGCTCAACCTGCTGTCGGTGGGCGCGGCCTACGGCATCCTGGTCGCCGTGTTCCAGCACGGCTGGGGCGCCTCGCTGGTCGGCGCGGAGGGCGTCGGCGCGATCATCACCTGGCTGCCGCTGTTCCTGTTCGTGATCCTGTTCGGCCTGTCGATGGACTACCACGTGTTCGTGGTCTCGCGGATCCGTGAGGCGCGGCTGCGGGGCCTTTCGACGAACGAGGCCGTCAAGCACGGTGTGGTCACCACCGCCGGCGTCGTGACCAGCGCCGCCGTCATCATGGTCGCGGTGTTCGCGATCTTCGGGACGCTGTCCATGCAGTCCATGAAGCAGATGGGTGTGGGCCTGGCGGCGGCGGTGCTGATCGACGCGACGATCATCCGGGGCGTGCTGCTGCCCGCGGTGATGGCGCTGCTCGGCGAGCGCAACTGGTACCTGCCCAAGTGGCTCGGCTGGCTGCCGGACATGACGCACGACGAGTCGCCCGAGGCGATCGCGCCGGCGGCGGCGCAGCACGGTGAGGGTGAGCCGCTGAGGGTCTGAACCACCCTCTGGACCGAACCGCCTCACGCCGAGGGCCCGTTGACTTCCGGGGGAGTCAACGGGCCCTCTTCTGCGTTCACTTCGCGGGGAGTGCGGTCTCGATGAGGTCGGCGGCCCGCCGGGTGCCGCCCTCCGCGGCCGTCTCGGCCTGCACCGCCTTCAGCCGCCGGGCCACCTCCGGGTCGTCGACGAGCTCGAGCGCCGCCTCCCGCAGCGCCCCGGCGGTCGCCTCCGCCGTGTCCAGCCGCCGGGCCACCCCGCACCCGACCAGCATGTCCGCGTTGCCGAACTGGTCCACGGCCTGCGGTACGGCGATCATCGGCGTCGCGGTCACCAGCCCCTCCTGGCTCCCGCCCGCACCGGCGTGCGTCACGAACAGGTCGGCCTGCTTCAGGACCGCCAACTGCGGTACCCAGGAGCACACTTCGACGTTGTCCGGGACTTCGCCCAGCTCGGCGGCGTCGACGTGCCTGCCGATCTGGAGCACCAGGTGCCAGCCGGGCAGTCCGCCGAAGGCCGCGACGCACTCCCGGTAGAAGGCCGGCTGCCTGGTGAACGACGATCCCAGGGAGACGAGGACGACCTTCCCGGCGCCCGCGGGCCGCTTCCACTCCCCCTCGGCGGCACGGTCGCCCTGGCAGGCGCCGACGAAGCTGTACACCCGCTCGTCGACGCGGTCGGCGTGCGGCTGGAGCGCCCGGGGGATCAGCACGATCGAGCGGTCGGGGCGGCCGACGAAGGTGTCGGGGTGCCGGGTGATCCCGTTCCCCTCCAGCCAGGCGTGGAAGCGCGCGTAGTAGGCCTTTCCGCGCTCGGTGCTCTTCGGCTCGGCCCACATCGGCTCGGCGACCTCCTCCTCGTAGCCCTCCCAGGCCACGAGGTTGGGCGAGAGGGAGATCGCGGGGACGCCCCAGCGGTGGGCGAGGACGCGGGCCGGATAGGCGGTGATGTCGTGCAGGACAAGGTCGGGTTCGTCCCCGTCGTACGCCTCGGCCAGCTGGGGCAGGGCCTGGATCGCGTCGGCGAGGAACAGCTCCACGTGGTCGAGGAGCGTGGTGCCCCAGGCGGAGGGGTCGTCGTCGGGCGAGGGCAGGGTGGAGTGCCACGGCCTGACCTCGGCGCCGGTGGCGGCGGCCTTCTCGGCGAGGGCGGGCGGGACGGCGTAGGTGACCCGGTGCCCGCGCGCGACGAGTTCGCGGATCACCTCCAGGCTGGGGTTCACGTGCCCGTGGGCGGCGATGGTGAACATGGCGATGTGGGCGGGACTGGTCATGACGACGACGGTAGGCGAGACGAGACGTCTCGTGCAAAGCATTTCGGACCCCGGGGCCCCGGGCAGGGGCCCCGGCGGCCGTGGACGCTATCCGGGGCAGTTCTGCCCCGCGTCGTCGGCGCGGCGGCCGTCCGGTTCCACGAGGGTCACCGGCTTCGGCTTCGCTCCGGGAGAGATGACGCGCTGGGCCGCCATGACCGTGCAGACGAGCTGCGCCTTCCCGAGCCCTGACCCCATCACGGCGGCCAGCGTCAGCAGGACACGGTCGTCGCTCTTCGTCACCGTCACGAAGCTTCTGGTGGCGACCGTCTCCGCGGGCTCCGGCCTGCCGTCGGAGGGCGCGGGCGTCGCGAGTACGACGTCCACCACGGGCAGGTCGCTCCTGACACCCTCGGCGCTCTCCCGCTCGGACGGACCCTTCATCAGCGCGGCCATGACCCACGAGAGGTCGAACTCCCCGGTCATCTCGCGGGGTACGGCGACGAGGCGCTCGCTCCGCACGAAGTACAGGTTCGCCACCGGCACGATCCCGCTCGCGGGGCCGCCCGCCTGGATCACGTCGGTCGCGGGAATGCCGCAGGACGTGAGCGCGCACAGGGCCGACAGCCACAGCAGTACGCAACGGCGTACGGGTTTCCTCATGACCAGCTCTCTCCCGCCGACTCGCCACCGGGCAGCGGGATCTCCATGGTGAACACGGCGCCTCCCTCGGGTCGGTTCGCGGCCCGGACCGTGCCGCCGTGCAGCCTGACGTTCTCCGCGGCGATCGCGAGACCCAGGCCACTGCCCTCGGTGCGGGTACGGGCGGCGTCCGACTTGTAGAAGCGCTCGAAGACGTGCGGCAGCACGTCGGCGGGGATGCCGGGGCCGCTGTCCAGCACCTCGACGACCACCCGCCGGGCCACGCCGATCCCGGTCCCGCCGGCCTCGTACAGCCGCAGGAGCACCGGACGGCCGCCGTGCCGCAGGGCGTTGCCGACCAGGTTCGCCACGACGACGTCGAGGCGGCGCGGGTCGACGGTCGCCCGCAGGACGTCGGGCGGCGGCAGGTCGGTGTCGACCTGGTCGGTCCAGGCGCGGGCGGCGAGGGTACGGCGCAGCGACTCGGCGAGGTCGATCTCGTCCAGGTGCAGCACCGCCGCGCCCGCGTCGAAGCGGGAGATCTCCATCAGGTCGTCCACCAGCCGGGTCAGCTTCACCGTCTCCTCGCTGATCAGCCGGACCGCGGTGGCGGTGTCCGGGTCGAGCCGGGCGGCGTCCTCGTCGAGGACGTCGGTGACCGCCGACATGGCGGCCAGCGGGGTGCGCAGTTCGTGCGAGACGTCCGCGGCGAACCGGCGGGCCCTGGCCTCCATGCCGCGCAGTTCGGCCACCGACCCCTCCAGCGCGGCCGCCGTCTCGTTGAACGTGAGGGACAGATCGGCGAGTTCGTCCGACCCGTCGACTGCGAGCCGGGTGTCGAGCCGCCCCTCGGCGATGCTGCGGGTGGCGCTGCGCAGCGCCCGCACGGGCCGCAGCACACCGCGCGCGGCGAGCAGCGCGAGCACCACCGCCAGCGCCAGGGACGGCACGGTGGCCCGCTCCACGGCGGTGACCAGGGCGTCGATGTACGCCCGTTCCGTGGTCTGCGGCACCGTCAGGAACACATGGACACCGGAGACGTTCGTCCCCGCGTCCACTGTGGTGGTGAAGGCGACCGAGATGCCGACGAGGAGCACGCTGCGCCCGCCCCGGTTCACCCGCTGGAAGACGGTGGCCGAGCTGGAGTACACCGCCTCGCGCACGGCGGGCGTCAGGTCCTCGAACGGGTCGCCGGGGACGGAGGTGGCGCTGAGGTCGTCGTACGTGACCAGGACGCGCCAGGTCCCGGCGGGTTCGCCGCGGGCCACCTGGATCGCGAACTCCTGCAGGCCGGCCTTGCTCGGCGGGTAGTTCAGCTCCGGGGCGACCCGGTCGACCTGGGTGCGCAGCAGCTTGATCACGGTGTCCTGGCCCTGCTGGAGCACGCCGGTGCGCGCCTCGCGGAAGGTCAGGGCGCCGGTGGAGGCGGCGGTGAGGGCGGCGACCAGCGCGAACGCCACCACCAGGCGCATCCGCAGGCCCCGCAGCTGAGGCGCCCTGATCCCGGGACGTCGCTTCGTCCGGCGGCGCGGCGGGGCGCTCACCGTGCCGCGAACCGGTAGCCGAAACCGCGCACGGTCTGTATGTAGCGCGGGTCCCGCGGCGGTTCGCCCATCTTGGACCGCAGTCGTTTGACGCAGGCGTCCACCAGCCGGGCGTCCCCGTGGTAGCTGTGTTCCCAGACCGCTTCGAGGAGTTGCTGCCGGCTGAACACCTGGCCGGGCGACGCCGACAGGGTGAGCAGCAGCCGCAGTTCGGAGGGGGCGAGGGGGACGGGTTCACCGCGCCAGGCGACCGCGTGCCCGGCCCGGTCGATGGCCAGGTCGCCGTAGGACTCGATCTTCGGTATGCCCGCTTCGGCGGGCACGCCGGTGGACCGACGCAGCACGGCGCGGATCCGTGCCTCGAGCACCCGGGCCTGGACGGGTTTGACAACGTAGTCGTCGGCTCCCGCCTCGAGACCCACCACGATGTCCTCGTCGTCGCCCCGGGCGGTCGCCATGATGATCGGCAGGGTCTGGTCGAGGGCGCGCACGTGCCGGCACACGTCCAGGCCGGGTATGCCGGGCAGCATCAGGTCCAGCACCACGACGTCCGGCCGGAAGGACCGCACCCGCTCCAGTCCGTCTTCCCCGGTCTCGGCGGCGGCGACCTCGTGGCCCTGGCGGCGGAGGGCGAGGGCGACACCCTCCCGCACGGCTCGGTCGTCTTCGATCAGCAGAACGCGTGGCATGGGCTCAGTATCCGTACGCCTTCAGTCAGTTCGGGTCACTGTTACGGGATGATCATATGAATCTGCGTCCGCGTGGATGTTATCTTTTCGTTATCGATCTAGCATGATCCGATCACATGCCGATCACAATCTAATCAAACATGAGCGCGCACAAAGCAACTTCTTCCAGCAGCGGTCGCCGTCGGAGCCGTGCCGCGCGCGGCCCCGCACAGCGATGGAAGGGGAAGGGACCGCTGTGGGTGGGCCTGGCCGCCCTGGTCGTCCTGGGCGCCACCGGTTTCGCGGCCGCGGGCTGGACCTCCGCGGACACCCACGGCAGCCGTACGGACGCCGGGGCCGAGCCCACCCCGACCGCGCGGTCCGGCTCCGGGTCCGCCCGGCCCACGCAGCGCGCCAAGCCCGCGACGGACTCCTCCGGCCCCACCTCCAGCCCGTCCTCGCGCCCGTCCTCCAGCCCGTCCTCCGGTGCGGACGGCGTTCCCGACGAGTCCGACATCCCGGCCTCGGGGCCGGGCACGTTCACCGTCGCCCCGGGTGGCAGCGGAGTGGTCGGGAAGGGGAAGGTCCTGCGCTACCGCGTCGAGGTGGAGGACGGCCTCGACCTGTCCGCCACGGACGTCGCCCGGCAGGTGGAGGGCATCCTGGCCGATCCACGAGGCTGGACGGCGGACGGGAGCTCGGCGTTCCAGCGGGTGTCCGGCGGCACCACCGACTTCGCCGTGAAGGTCGCGACACCCGGCACCGTGGACAAGATCTGCGGGCAGTACGGGCTGGACACCGGCGGCGAGGTCAACTGCAACGTTGCCCAGAACGTCATGGTCAACCTCAAGCGCTGGCAGCTGGCCACCCCCGTCTACGCCAAGGACGTCACCTCGTACCGCGCGCTGATCATCAACCACGAGGTCGGCCACTTCCTCCACCACGGCCACGTGACCTGCCCCGGCAAGGGCAAGCCCGCCCCCGCGATGATGCAGCAGATCAAGGGCATGCTCGGCTGTGTGCCCAACGTCTGGCCGTACGACGAGAACGGCCACTACATCACCGGCCCCGCCGCCCCCTGACCGGGCCCGGCCTCAGCGCTGGTAGCGGGCCAGGACCAGGTTGCCGTCCTCCTCCAGCCGCTCGCGCAGTTCGTCGAGACCGATGGCGCCGCTGTAGTACTCCTGGAAGGCCGGGGTCGCCACCTTGTCCTTCCACTCCGGGTAGCCGCGCACCGACTGCGCGGGCGCCGGGCGCAGGTGCGCGGCCAGGGCGGTGCCGGTCGCCCAGCCGTCCTTGCCGGTGCGCAGGGCCGGGTCCTTCAGGGCCTTCGTTCCGGTCGGCAGCATCCAGTCGCCGAGCGCGAGGCGGACCATGTTCTCCGGCCGGAGCAGGAAGTCGACGAACCGAACAGCCTCCTTCTTGTGCGGGCTGTCCTCGGCGACGGACAGGGTCTGCGGGCTGACTCCCTGGGCGAGTCCGGCGGCGCCGGCCGGGGCGGGCAGCACCTGCCAGTCGAAGCCCTTCGGGGCCTGCTGGACGATCTGCTGGCGGTAGGAGAAGCCGAGCGGGACCATCGCGTACTTCCCGCCGAAGAAGCCGGGCAGGGTGTCCGAGCCGCCGCTGCCGAGCGTGGTGGGCGAGGCGCTGCGGTCGGTGACGGCCTGATCGTGGATCGTGCGCGGTACGACCTCGTCACCGGCTTCGAGACGGACGGTCACCTTGCCGTCCGCGCCGCGGTGGAAGAGCCGGCCGCCCGCCGACAAGGAGAGGTTGAGCGTGGCCGAGACGGGCTCCTTCAGCGGCCAGGCCACGCCGTACCTGCCGTCGCCGCTCAGCCGCTTGGCGATCGTCCCGAACTCCGCCCAAGTCCAGGGGTGTTCGGGGGTCGGTATGCGTACCCCGGACCGCTTCAGCCAGGCGGCGTTGGCGATCAGGACCCGCGGTTCCTGGAGGAAGGGCACGCCGTACACGCCGTCCCCGAAGGTGGTCGTGTCCCAACTGCGCTGCGGGATGTCGGACTTGAGGCGGGCGGGCAGGAGGCCGGTGAGATCGGCGAGGTAGCCGCCGTAGGCGAAGTCCGCGAGGTCGTCGGAGGCGTCGTGGATGACGTCGGGGGCCTCCCCGCCCTCGAAGGAGGTGAGCAGCTGGTCGTGGACGCTGTCCCAACTGCCCTGGACGTACTCGACCTTGATGTCCGGATGGGTGGCGTTCCACTCCTTCACCAGTTCCCTGTTGGCCGCGACGGACTCCTCCTGCCAGGCCAGGGACTGGAAGCGGAGAGTGATCCTGCCGTCGTCCCGTGTGCCGCCGTCCGGCGCACAGCCCGCCAGAAGCACCAGAAGCACCAGAAGGACCGGGAGGACCGGTTTCCGCATCAGCTCTTCACCGCCCCGGCGAGCATGCCGCCCGTGATCCGCCGCTGGATGACCGCGAAGACGATCAGCGAGGGCAGGGTGGCGAGGAACGCGGCGGCGGCCAGCGGCCCGAGGTCGGCCACCCCCTCCGCCCCGATGAAGTGGGTGAGGATCACCGGCAGGGTCTGTTTCTCCGGCGTCTTCAGCAGGACCAGCGCGAAGAAGAACTCGTTCCACGCCGTGATGAACGCGAACAACGCCGTGGCCACGATCCCGGGCGCCAGCAGGGGCGCCGTCACCGACACCAGGGTCCGTAGCCTCCCGGCCCCGTCGATCGCCGCCGCCTCCTCCAGCTCGACGGGCACGGCACGGACGTATCCGACGAGCATCCACAGCGCAAACGGCAGCGCCCACACCACGTACACCATGACCAGCCCGGCCAGGGAGTCGACCAGCCGCAGCCTCTTCAGCACCAGGAACAGGGGGATGATCACCAGTACGAAGGGGAACGCCTGGCTGACCACCACCCATCCGGTCGCGGCGCGGGCGAGCCGGGTGCGACGACGGGCCATGACGTACGCCATCGGGGTGGCGACGCAGACGGCGATCAGGGCGGCGCCGGACGCGGCGAGCAGGGAGTTCAGCGCGGCGTGCAGGAGAGGCTGTTCGTCGAAGGCCTGGCGGAAGTTGGCGAGGGTGGGGTCCCTCGGGATCCACGTGGGGTGCAGACTGCCCAGTTCGCGGGGCGGCTTGAACGCGGTGGACAGCAGCCAGAGGAGGGGGAAGGCGAGGAAGACCAGATAGGCGAGCAGCGCCGCGTACTGGCCGGCGCGGGCCGCGGGACGGGTCCTCACGTCTCGTCACCTCCCCTGATCCGGCCCACCAGGAACAGGGCCAGGAACACCGAGACCACCGCGACCATCACACAGCCCATCGCCGCCGCGTACCCGAACTGTCCGTAGCGGAAGGCCTCCTCGTAGGCGAAGAGCATGGGCAGCCGGGTGCGGCCGCCGGGGCCGCCGTTCGTCAGGACGTAGACCAGGGCGAAGGAGTTGAGGTTCCAGATGAGGTTCAGGGCGGTGATCGCGAGGGCGACGGGTCTCAGGGCGGGCCAGGTGACCGCGCGGAAGCGGTGCCAGGCGCCCGCGCCGTCGACCGCGGCCGCCTCGTGCAGTTCGCGCGGGGTGCTCTGCAGTCCGGCGAGCAGGGTGACCGTGGTCTGCGGCATGCCCGCCCACACCCCGACGACGATCACCGCCGGCAGGGCGGTCGACAGGCCGCTCAGCCAGTCCCGGCCCTCGCCCAGACCGAGTTCGCGCAGCGTCTCGTTGAGGACGCCGGCGTCCGGCTGGTAGACGAGCCGCCACATGATGCCGACGACGACCTCGGGCATCGCCCAGGGGACGATGGCGAGGGCGCGGGCGAGCGGGCGCAGCCGAAGGTCCTGGTTCAGCAGCAGGGCGAGGCCGAGAGCCAGCAGGAACTGCAGGGCGGTCACCCCGACCGCCCAGACCAGCCCGATCCGGAACGACTCCCAGAACAGGGTGTCGCGCAGCAGGTCGGAGAAGTTGAGGGCGCCGATCCACCGGGTGGGCTCGGTGCGGCCCGACTGGGCGTCGGTGAACGCCAGCAGGATCCCGTAGAGCAGCGGGCCGGCACTCAGCACCAGGATCGGGATCAGCGCGGGCAGTACCAGGAACCAGGCGCCATGCCCGGTGGTTCGCCCCACCGGGTTTCTCGCATCGGTCACCGATGCCACAAAAGACCTCCCCCTGTGCACGGCGCTGCCGGGCCCGGTCATGGTCGTGAAGGCGGCGGCTCCCGTCAAGGGACCGCGCACCCGGCCCGACCTGTGGGAATGCAAGACTGGCCGGAACAGTCGCACGACACGGAGGCGGACGATGGACGAGGCGCGGGCGCGGGACGTACTGGCCCGGGCGGAGGTGCTGCCAGGTCCGGCGCGGGAGGCGCGGCTCCTCGCCCTGGGCGAGAACGCGGTGTTCGCCGCCGGTGACCTGGTCGTCAAGGTGGGCCGGGACGCCGAACTCCTCGACCGCGCCCGGCGCGAGCTGGCGATCGCCGGCTGGCTGGCCGAGGCGGGCGTGCCGGCGGTGCGGGCGGCCGGCTCCGAGGCGCTGCTGGTGGAGGGGCACCCCGTGACCGTGTGGCACCGGCTGGCCGATCCCGTACGGGCCGCCGAGCCACGGGATCTGGCCGAACTGCTACGGCTCGTACACGCCCTGCCCGCACCCTCCTTCGGTCTGCCGCCGCGCGATCTGCTGTCCGGAGTGGAACGCTGGCTGCGGCTCGCGGGCGAGGCGATCGACCCGGCGGACGCGGCGTATCTGCGCGAGCGCCGCGACGGCTTCGCGGCGGCCGCCGCCGGGCTCACCCCGCACCTGCCGCCCGGCCCGATCCACGGCGACGCGCTGCCGCGCAATGTGCACGTCGGCCCCGACGGCCCGGTCCTCGTCGACCTGGAGACGGTCTCCGCGGATCTGCGCGAGCACGACCTGGTGGTGATGGCCCTCTCCCGCGACCGCTACGGCCTCGCCGCGGACGCCTACGACTCCTTCACCGACGCCTATGGCTGGGACGTACGGGAGTGGGAGGGCTGTGCGGTCCTGCGCGGCGCCCGGGAGACGGCGAGCTGCGCCTGGGTCGCCCAGCACGCGCCCGCCAGTCCCAAGGCCCTGGCGGAGTTCGAGCGGCGGGTGGCTTCCCTGCGGGACGGCGACGAGACCGTCGGCTGGCACGCCTTCTGAGCGGCCCAGGGCGTCTTTCGAAAGTCCCGCCTGCCTGGCGGCGCCTGACACGCACGCTCGCCCGCTGCTTTCGATACACGCCTCAGTGGGTGGGGCTGTCCGCCGGTTCGCGCAGCGGCCAGGCCCCGTCCACCACCGCGTCCGTCTCGCCCTTGCCGCGCAGGAAGCGCTGGAAGTCCGCCGCCCACTCGGCGTACCACTCGATCTGGCGGCGGTGCAGCTCCGCCGGGCCGAGGGCGGCGATCTTCGGGTGGCGGTCGGCTATCGCGCAGGCCAGGCGGGCGGCGGCGAGGGCATCGGCGGAGGCGTCGTGGGCGGCGTCGAGCGTGACGCCGTACTCGGCGCAGACCGCTTCGAGGTTGCGCTTGCCGCGGCGGTAGCGGTCGGCCCTGCGGTCGATGGTGTAGGGGTCGAGGACCGGCGCCGGTTCCTGACCGCCGAGCCGGTCCTGAAGCGAGGGCAGGCCGTGGCGGCGCAGTTCGGCGGAGAGCAGGGAGAGGTCGAAGGCGGCGTTGTAGGCGACGACCGGGACACCGGTGCGCCAGTAGCCCGTCAGGACGTCGGCGACGGCGTCCGCGACGCGGTCGGCGGGGTGGCCCTCGGCGGTGGCCCGCTCATTGCTGATCCCGTGCACCGCGACGGCGTCCGCCGGGATCTCCACTCCCGGGTCCGCCAGCCACTCCCGGCGCCCGAGGACCTTCCCGTCCCTGACCTCGATCACGGCGGCTGTGACGATGCGCGCCTCGCGCGGGTCCGTCCCGGTCGTCTCCAGGTCGAAGCCGACGAGCAGCTCCCGGTACCAGGCCATGTCGGCCCCCCTTCTCGGTGGTGCTTCCCCCCAGTGGTCTCCACCTTCGCATGCGCCACTGACAATCAGAGGACCGCATTCCGCTTGCCGTTCCGAGAAGTCGTCCGCCCCGGGGGCGAATCAGGACACCGGCCGCGAATCCGCCCAGGCCAGCTCGAATTCCTCGCGGTAGGCGGAGAAAAGACCGCCTTCGTCCACCTCGCCCGATTTCACGACCCGGTTGCCGCCGCGCAGCACCAGCACCGGCGCCTCCATGCCGCGCATGCGCCGCAGATAGGACTGGACGACCGCTATGCCGTCGGCGCCGTCGCCGTCGACAAGGTAGGCGGTGAAGCGGGGCGTCTCGTCGTAGACCTGGATCTGGAAGGCGCCCGGGTCGCGCAGCCGGGAGCGGACGCGGCGCATGTGGAGGATGTTCATCTCCACCGCCCGGCTCAGTTCGCCCCGTTTCATTCCGAGTTCGCGTTCGCGGCGCTTGACCGCACTGGAGGCCGGGTTGAGGAAGAGCAGCCGGATGCGGGCGCCCGCGTCGGCGATCCGGATCAGGCGACGGCCGGAGAAGTTCTGCACCAGCAGGTTGAGGCCGATGCCGATGGCGTCGATCCGGCGGGAGCCGTCGAAGATGTCCTCGGCGGGGAACTGGCGCAGCAGCCGCACCCGGTCGGAGTGGACGGCGACCACGTCCGCGTACCGGTCGCCGATGAGGTCCTCGACGGCGTCGACGGGCAGCCTGCGGGCGGACGGCACGTCGCCGCCCGTGCCGAGCATCTCCAGCAGCCGCGCCGAGGCCCGTTCGGCCTGGTTCAGGACGGCCTCGGACAGGGCCCGGTTGCGGGAGACGACGTTGCGGGTCACCTCCAGCTCGTCCAGGGCGAGTTCGACGTCCCGGCGGTCGTCGAGGTACGGCTCGAAGCACGGCCAGTGCTGCACCATCAGCTCGCGCAGCTGCGGCAACGTGAGGAAGGAGATGACGTTGTCGTCGGCCGGGTCGAGCAAGTAGCCCTTGCGGCGGCTGACTTCGCGCACGGCGACGGCGCGCTGCACCCACTCCTGCCCGGCGGGACCCGCGGCCGCGACCGCCCACTCGTCGCCGTGGACGGGCTCGTAGATGGGCCGCAGCACGGCCGCCACCACGGCCCGCAGCCGCTGTTCGACGAGGTTCAGCCAGATGTAGGCCCGGCCGGCCCGCTGGGCGCGGGTGCGCACCTCGCGCCAGGCGTCGGCGTCCCAGTCCAGCTCCGGCCCGATGGCGTTGGCCGCCATCGGCCGGGCCAGGGACACCGCTGCGGGCGGGACCTCTGAGGAGCTCCCCTCGTGACCCTCGTCACCAGGGGGCAGCTCCAGCCCTCCCGAGCCCACCCAAGCACCGCCTTCCGCTCCCCCGAGCTCTCCCCGTCTCAACGATCAAGGAAGGGTACTCCGGGAGCGGCGGACGGTGCAGCCGGATGGGCAGGTCGTTTCTCAACCGGTGGGAGTGAAGTGACCGTTCTCGTTCTTGAGGGCGGACGGCGTGAGCGGATTCATCGCGGTGACGTCCCTGGGGGCGATGGAGAAGCCCTGCCAGTGGACCGGCATGGGCTGCTGGTCCTCGTCACGCGCGATGTGGTGGAAGCCCACGTTGACCCAGACCACGGGGTGCTTGAGGGTCTGCCCGTTGACCCACTTGTCCACGGTCTTCGGGTGTCCCGTACCGCAGTTGAGGGGGTTGTTGGTGGCGTACATCTCGCACTTGTTGTACTCGGTGAAGTAGACGTCGTGCTTGGTGAAGCTGCGTCCCAGGTACTTGGTGGTGGCGCCGGGGACGATTTCGTAGGAGCGCTTGTGCCCGTCCTTGTTCTTGCCGGTCGCGCTGACCACCCGCCACCAGCGCATGTTCGCGGCGTCACCGGCGAGTTCCTTGGTGACGGCGGTGCGGGTGGTCTTGGCGGTCGGGCCCTGCTGCCCGCTCGCGGGCGCGCTGACCTTCGAGTCGTACTGCTCGATCTTGTTGCCGGAGTTGCCGTCGAGGCCGAAGTCCAGCCGCCAGAAGACGTTGTGGCTGTGGCTGGTGGCGTAGTCCTTGGCACCCTTGCCTATGGGCCAGCCGCGGCCGTCGCCCGCGTCGTAGTCCCAGGGCGAGAGTTGGCCGGTGGCGCCGACGTTCATGTTGACGGTGCCGTCGTCGGAGAAGCGCCACTCGGTCATGTACTCGTACCAGCCGACCTTGTTGACCGTGTAGATCAGCAGGTCCTTGCCCTGGGCCTGGTAGACCTTGCCGTTGTCGGCCAGCATGCGGTAGGCGTGGCCGCGGGACCGGGTCGTGGTGCACAGGCCCTTGACGTTGGAGTGCTGGGGGTCGGTCTCGGGGACCTTGACCGTCTTGATGGTGCCGCCCGGGCACTCGGCGGGGGTCAGGTTCACCAGGCCGGAGCCGAAGTTGTAGTCGGTGACGTCGCTGTACTCGGCCTTGCCGTCGTCGTACGGCACATGGATCTGGGCGATCTTGGCGCTGGCGAGAACGCGGATCGGCGCGGCCTCGCCGGGCGGCTGGTAGGAGACCTTCTCCAGGACGAGCCCGGACTTGGCCTCGAAGCGCCAGCACATGCGCCAGGTGGTGCCGGTGGAGAGCTTCTGTTCGATGCGGTAGGCGGCGCTGCAGTCGGCGGCCGCCGCCGTGGCGGCGGGGGCCGTCTTCGGCTGGGCGACGGCGGGGCCGGCCCCGGCGGTCGCGCCGGCGGCCAGCGCGGCCAGGGACAGGCCGACGGCCGCCCCCTTCTGGGTACGGCTCATTCTGGTGACACGCATGTGGACATGACTCCTTGGCAGGAGAGGGAGGGTGGGAAGAGTGAGAAAGCCGGCCGGTCCGGGCCGTGTCAGCCGTTGAGCTTGACGACCTTGCCGGCACTGAGGTCGATCACCAGGGACCTGGCGTCGATCCAGGGGCCGTTCTTCACCTTCGGCAGCAGCCGGACACAGCGGTGTTCGCCGCACTTGTCGAGGGCGGCGGGCTGGGCGCCGGGCACCGAGTGGTAGATCAGGCTGGCGAGCATCAGCTGGTCCGGTGAGGTGAGCTCCTTGCCGACGGCGTCCTTGTAGTCGGCCTTCAGGCCCGCGCCGAGCGGGTCGGCGATCAGCAGCCGGGCCGCCTCGGTCTGCTCCTCGATGCTCAGCGGGGGCTGTACGCCGCGCTGGGTTCCGGTGTTCTCGACCTTGCCGGTGTCGAGGTTGACGGTCTTGGTGATCAGCGTGTCGCTCTTGTAGTCGTAGAACGACACATCGGCACGCCGGGGCGCGTCCGGGTCGTCGACCTCGTCCGCGTCGGGGGCCGCGAGGTCCACACCGAGACGCTGCGGGCCGCGGTCGCCCTCGACGTTCTTCCCTGCGTTGAACTGCTGACGGCTGAGCGCGATGGTCTCGGCCCGCTTGGTCTCGTCGTCGGTGAGCGGGTCGCTGCCCACGCCCTTCTCACCCTCGTCCGGGGCCTGCTCGACGACGCCGGGCTGCACCGCGGCGCCCTGGCCGTCGGCGGCCGCCGCCTGCCCTGTGGTCTGTCCGGTCCCGCTGCCTCCCGTGTCGTCCGCCCCTGCCGTACCCGGCAGGGTGATCCCGACCATCACGGCTGTCGCGGCCACCGCGATGGCCGTCCCCGCCACCACCTTGCCCAGGTGGCGCCGCACCGTTGTGCGCACATTTGCCCCCTACTCCCCCTGTTACCCGGGAGTACGTGTCCTTGCCCCACTGATGACGCATGCGCCGTATGCCGGCGTATGCACTGGTCGACAGGTAAGAGGGATGTAAGTCGAAGGTGGTTCCCTCACTTTCCGGGAGACTCGACGGCGAAGGCGCCCCCGGCGCGGCGGCACACCTGAAAGAGTCGGTTCATGCAGGTCTGGCCTGGAGAGGCGTATCCACTCGGTGCCACGTACGACGGCGCCGGCACGAACTTCGCGGTCTTCACGGAGGCCGCGGACCGAGTAGAGCTGTGTCTGCTGCACGACGACGGCTCGGAGACGGCGGTGGAACTGCGGGAGAGCGACGCGTTCGTCCGGCACGCGTACGTGCCGGGCATCATGCCCGGACAGCGCTACGGCTTCCGGGTGCACGGCCCGTACGACCCCGCGCACGGGCTGCGCTGCAACTCGGCGAAGCTGCTCCTGGACCCGTACGCGAAGGCGGTCAGCGGCGCGATCCGCTGGGGCGAGGAGGTGTACGGCTATCCCTTCGGCTCCCCCGACCGGCGCAACGACCTCGACTCGGCGCCGCACACCATGACGTCGGTCGTGGTGAACCCCTACTTCGACTGGGGCGACGACCGGCTGCCGCGCACCGAGTACCACCACACGGTGATCTACGAGGCCCATGTGAAGGGCCTCACGATGCGGCATCCGGGGCTGCCGGAGGAGCTGCGCGGCACCTACGCGGGTCTCGCGCACCCGGCGGTGATCGAACATCTGACCAAGCTCGGGGTGACGGCCCTGGAGCTGATGCCGGTGCACCAGTTCGTCAACGACCACCGGCTGGTCGACATGGGCCTGAACAACTACTGGGGCTACAACACGATCGGCTTCTTCGCCCCGCACAACGCCTACGCCTCCTGGGGCGACCGCGGCCAGCAGGTGCTGGAGTTCAAGTCGGCGGTGCGGGCGCTGCACGAGGCGGGGATCGAGGTGATCCTCGACGTGGTCTACAACCACACCGCCGAGGGCAACCACCTGGGGCCGACGCTGTCCTTCCGGGGCATCGACAACCAGCGCTACTACCGGCTGACGGACGACCCGCGCTACTACATGGACACCACGGGCACCGGGAACTCGCTGCTGATGCGGTCCCCGCACGTACTCCAGATGATCATGGACTCGCTGCGGTACTGGGTGACCGAGATGCACGTGGACGGGTTCCGCTTCGACCTCGCGGCGACCCTGGCCCGCCAGTTCCACGAGGTGGACCGGCTGTCGTCGTTCTTCGACCTGGTGCAGCAGGACCCGGTCGTGTCGCAGGTGAAGCTGATCGCCGAGCCCTGGGACGTGGGCGAGGGCGGCTACCAGGTGGGCAACTTCCCCCCGCTGTGGACGGAGTGGAACGGCAAGTACCGCGACACCGTGCGCGACCTGTGGCGGGGCGAGCAGCGCACACTCGCGGAGTTCGCCTCCCGGCTGACCGGCTCCTCCGACCTCTACCAGGACGACGGCCGCCGACCGCTGGCCTCGATCAACTTCGTGACCTGCCACGACGGCTTCACCCTGCACGACCTGGTGGCGTACAACGACAAGCACAACGACGCCAACGGGGAGGACAACCGGGACGGCGAGAGCCACAACCGGTCGTGGAACTGCGGGGTGGAGGGCGAGACCGACGACCCCGAGGTGCTGGGGCTGCGGGGCCGCCAGATGCGCAACTTCATCGCCACCCTGCTGCTCTCCCAGGGCGTGCCGATGATCAGCCACGGCGACGAGTTCGGCCGCACCCAGCGGGGCAACAACAACGCCTACTGCCAGGACAGCGAGCTGGCGTGGGTGGCGTGGCCGGACGGCGACGGGCCGGGCAGCGAACTGCTGGACTTCACGCGTGCGCTCACCCGGCTGCGCCGGGAGCACCCCGTGTTCCGGCGGCGGCGCTTCTTCCACGGGCGGCCCGTGGAGGGCACCCACGACGACCTGTCGGACATCGCCTGGTTCACCCCGGAGGGCAAGGAGATGACCGAGCGGGACTGGGAGCGGGCGCAGGCGTCGGCGCTGTCGGTGTTCCTCAACGGCAACGCGATCTCCGAGCCGGGCCCGCGCGGGGAGCGGATCGGCGACGACTCGTTCCTGCTGCTGTTCAACGCCTCGCCGCGGCCGCTGGAGTTCGTGGTGCCGGTCGACCACGGGCGGCAGTGGCAGGTGGTCGTGGACACCGCGGACCCGGCGGCCCTCGCGCCGCAGGCCGGGCGGAGGGTGCAGGCCGGGGACCGGCTGACGCTGGTGGACCGGAGCATGACGGTGTTGCAGCGGCCGGCCTGAGCCCGCCCGCCGCGGCGACCCGAAGGTGACACGAAAGGGGGCAGGGCGGGTACGTAGGTTTCCATGACCTCTGCGCGCCCCGCTCCCGCCCCGCCCACGGCCACCTACCGGCTGCAGCTGCAGCCCGCGTTCCCGTTCGCGGCCGCGGCGGCCGCCGTGCCGTACCTGGCCTCCCTCGGCGTCTCGCATCTGCATCTGTCGCCGGTCCTGGAGGCCGTACCGGGCTCGCCGCACGGCTACGACGTGGTGGACCACACGCGCGTGCGGGAGGAACTGGGCGGTGAGCGGGGGCTGCGGTCGCTGGCGCACACCGCGCGGGAGCACGGGCTCGGGCTGGTGGTGGACATCGTGCCGAACCACATGGCGATGGCCCCGCGCCACAACCGCGCCCTGTGGGAGGTGCTGCGGGAGGGCCCGAAGTCGCCTTACGCGCGGTGGTTCGACATCGACTGGGAGGCGCGGGGCGGGCAGGTGCTCGTCCCGGTGCTCGGGCATCCGGTCGGCACGGAGCTGGAGCACCTGCGGGTGGACGGCGACGTGCTGCGCTACCACGACCACGTCCTGCCGCTGCGCGAGGGCACCGAGACGCTGCCGCTGCCGCAGCTGCTGGACGCCCAGTGGTACCGGCCGGTGTGGTGGCGGCTGGCCCGCACCGAGCTGAACTACCGGCGGTTCTTCAGCATCTCGGAGCTCATCGGGGTGCGGGTGGAGGACCCGGAGGTGTTCGAGGCCACCCACGGCAAGATCCTCCGGCTGCTGCACGAGGGCGTCGTCGACGGGCTGCGGGTCGACCACCCGGACGGCCTCGCCGACCCCGGCACCTACCTGGAGCGGCTGCACGAGGCGACGGGCGGCCGCTGGACGGTCGTGGAGAAGATCCTCGCGGACGAGGAACGGCTGCCTGCCTCCTGGCCCGTCGCCGGGACCACGGGCTACGACGCCCTGCGCCGCGTCGACGGCCTCTTCACGGACCCCGCGGGCGCCCGGCGGCTGGTGGACCTCTACCGGCGCTTCGCGGCCCCGCAGACGGACCGTGGGGGCGACTGGGCGGCGACCGCGCGGCGGGCGGCGTACGGGGTGCTCTCGCACGAGCTGGCGGCCGAGCTGGACCGGCTGACCCGGCTCGCGTCCCGGGTGTGCGCCGACGCCCCGGACCCGGGCTTGCGCGACCGGGCGCCCTGGGCGCTGCGCACGGCCCTGGAGGAGCTGCTGGTGCGGCTGGAGGTCTACCGGCCCTACACGACGGGCGACGCGGCCGCCGTGGTCACCGAGGAGGCGGCCGAGGAGGCGCGGCAGGCGTTCACGGTGCCGGAGGAGGCGGGCGCGGTCGACGTCGTGCGCGCTCTGGTGCTCGGCGGGGAGGGGCCGCTGCGGGCGGAGTTCCGGGCCCGGTTCGCGCAGACGGCGTCCGCGCTGCGCGCCAAGTCGGTGGAGGATACGGCGTTCTACCGGTACGTGCCGCTGCCGGCGGCGAACGAGGTGGGCGGGGAGCCGGGCCGCCCGGGGGTGTCGCCCGCGGAGTTCCACGCGTACTGCGCGCGCGTGCAGCGCGACTGGCCGGCCGGCGGGACGGTCGTGTCCACGCACGACACCAAGCGCAGCGCCGACGTACGGGCCGCGCTGGCCGTGCTCACCGAGTGCCCGGACCGCTGGGCGGCGGTCCTGGAGCAGGTCACGCGCGCGGAGGCCGAGGTACCGGACGGACAGCTGGCGTGGGTGGCCTGGCAGACGGTCTTCGGGCTCGGCCCGGCGGACCCGGAGCGGGTCCGGGAGGCGCTGCTCAAGCACGCGCGCGAGGCGGGCCTCCACACGAGCTGGACGGAGCAGGAGCCGCCGTACGAGGAGGCGTTGGCGGCGTTCGTCGCGGCGGGCCCGTGCGGGGCGCCGGGCGAGCGGGTCGCGGCGCTGCGCGAGGCGCTGGCGCCGCACGTCCGGGCCAACGTGCTGGGCACGGCGCTGGTGCATCTGACCATGCCGGGGGTGCCGGACGTCTACCAGGGGACGGAGGCCGAGTACCGCGCCCTGGTGGACCCGGACAACCGGCGTCCCGTGCGGTTCCCGCCCGAGGACCCCGGGGCCAAGGGCGCGCTGACCGCGGCGGCGCTGCGGCTGCGCGGGCGGCGGCCCGGCGCCTTCGGGACCTCGGCGACGTACGAGCCGCTGGCGGCGGACGGCCCGGCGGCGGAGCACTGCCTCGCGTTCGCCCGCTCGGGCGAGGCGGTGACCGCGGTGACCCGGCTGTCGCTGCGGCTGGCGGAGGCGGGGGGCTGGCGCGAGACCCGGCTGCCGCTGCCGCCGGGCACCTGGCGTGACGTACTGACGGAGGGCCGGGAGTTCGAGGGGCACGCGCGCCTGGCCGATCTGTTCGCCCCGCTCCCGGTGGCGTTGCTGGAGCGGTCGGGCTGAGCGCGAGGGTGCCGAACCCTCGGCGGGCGCGCCCCTGGTCGTGCCCGCCGGTGAGTGCATCCGAGCGCCCCCGGGCGGCTCTCTCGGGGCGGAGGACCGCCCACACGGTCGGGTAGGCTGTCTGCCGTGTGCTGCGAGAATCAAGCGCGTACACGGTGCTGGTGGAGAACCAGGACAGCACATGCACCTCCAAGCTTTGCGGTACGAACCGGGCTGGTTCCGCCCCGGCTGGTGTCGATCGCGGAAGACCGTCGGGTCGCCGACCCGCAGGCGGCGTGAGCCGGGAATCTCCCTGCCTTCAGCCGGGGGAGGAATCAAAAGAGTCCGTGGGGTACCGCGGAGAGCGAAACCGGTCGGACATGACGGGGGTGAGTCGCCTGCCGGTGCTGCGCTACCCCACGGTGCCCGAACTGACCTCCTCGGCCCGTGCCCTGGCCGCTCGGCATCCCGGTCTGTGCGCCCTGCGGCAGGTGGGGCTGTCCCGCGCGGGCCGGCCTCTGCACCTGCTGTCCGTGGGACACGCGGGGCGTGCGGTGCTGGTCGTCGCGGGCGCCCACGCCAATGAGCCGACCGGCGGCCCGACCCTGCTGGCCCTCGCCGAACGGGTGCTGCACGAGCGGGAGTTGCGCTCCGGGACGTCCTGGCACTTTCTGCTGTGCGCGGACCCGGACGGGGCGAGCCTGCACGTCACCCCGGCGCCGCGCAGCCTGCTCGAGTACCACCAGGGGTTCTTCCGGCCCGCGGGCCCGGAGCAGCCCGAGTGGTCGCCGGCCGTGCTGCCGCCGGACCGGCTGCCGCCCGAGACCCGGGCGCTGACCCGGGTCATCGACGAGTTGCGGCCCTACCTCCAGGTGACCCTGCACGGCACGGATCTCGGTGGCAGCTGGGTGCAGCTGACGAAGGACATCCCGGGGCTCGCGGAGCCGTTCGGGAAGTCGGCGGCGCGGTTGCACATCCCGGTGGAGACGGGCGCCTCGGACGCGGCGGGCTGGCCGGCGTCGGGGCCGGGGGTGCATGTGATGCCGGACGCGGCGGCCGGGGCGGCGTACCCGAGCATGCCGGACGACGCCCGGCACAGCACCTGGTACCACGCCCATCGCTACGGCGGTCTGACCGCGGTCGTGGAGGTGCCGATGTGGGCCAGCGACCTGGTGGACGACCCCGCGCCGCATCCGGCGCCGGCCGTCGCGATCCGGCGGCTCGCGGAGCGGCTGCTGCGGGACTCGCGGGAGGTGGAGCGGGTGCTCACCGAGGCGCTGCCCCGGCTGGAGGGCGTCGACGGGCCCCTGCTGCGGGCGGCCCGATGGGCGCTGGAGCTGGTCCCGGGGCTGGCCGCGGACTGGACCCACACTCCGCCGGCGGACACCACGATGGCGTACGTCGGCAGCGTGGACGCCTTCGCCCGGCGGCTGCCGCTGCGGGCGGCGGCGATGCTGTGGCGGGTGCTGCGGAAGAGCGACGACCACGCGGCCCCGCGGCTCGAACAGCTCGTCGAGACCTGGAGCGACGCCTTCGCGGTGCGCTTCGGCGCCCGCTGGGTGCCCCTTGAACACCAGGTGGAGCACCAGAGCCGCACGGTCGTCGCGGCGGCGCTGCACGCGCGCGAGAGGGCGGCGTAGAGCGCCCTCCCCCTCCGCGGGGACTCAGCGCCCGGGCATCGCCGTCTCCATGTCGTCCAGGGCGAACACCGCCCCCGTCCGTGCGCCCAGCTCGCAGGCGTTGCCGAAGGTCTCGGCGTACTCGATCGGGCGTCCGTTCCAGCGCCCGCTCGCGCGGGCCGTCACCGGGGCGTACACGAGGGCGCAGACGGTGTTCCCGGCGGCCGGGAGGGCACGGGGGTCGCCGCCCACGTCGGCGAGCTGGGCGCAGGCCTCGGTGGCGTGGGAGTGGCCCTGGGGCGGGTCGCACAGCAGCAGGGTGCCGCGGGTGTCGGCGGACTGGGCGGTGCCCCGGGTGACCGAGAGCTGGAGCCAGTTGCCGGGCAGGGAGTGCTGGGCGGCCGCCCGGGCCGGGGCGGTGCCGGCTGTGGCGAGGAGGAGGGCGGCGGCGGCCGGCAGGGCGTGCCACAGCGGTGTCGTGGAGAAGAAGCGGTTCATTCCCGGTGCATCGGCACGGGCGCCTGTGTTCCCCAGTCCGGCTCACCCGAACGTACGGGTGCGGCCCGCAGTCCGGCCAGTTCGAACGCGGCGAGCACCACCCGGGCCTGGTACTCGGCCTGCCGGGCGACGGGGATCCAGCGCGCCTGGCATTCGTCCTCGTAGGCGGCGCACCACCCGTCGATGAGCGCGTCCAGCTCGGGCAGCACCCCGGCCGGGTCGTGTCCCGCGCCGGTGACGAGCTGGTGCAGCAGACCCGCAGTGCGGACGGCGATGCGGCGGCCGGCGATGCGCAGCGCGGTCAGATGGGCGGTGCTGAGCGGCGGAAGGCGGCCGGGGGCGGCGGTGTCGGGGTCCCAGGCGTCGGCGAGGCCGGGGCAGACCAGAAGGTAGTCGTCGACGGGGGCGAGCAGCCGGGCCGTCTCGGGGGCGCCGGCGAGGTGGGGCCGCAGGCGGGTGAGGATGCGTTCCAGCGACCGTCCGTCGCGGCGCAGCGCGTCGCTCACGGCCCGCAGCACCGCGTCCCGGTCGGCCGGCGGCGAGTCGTCCTCGACGGCGGCGACGCCCCACATGGGGGCTTCGACGACCGCGGTGACGGTGCCGTGCCGGTGCGGGTGGTACCAGGTCGACTCTACGGCGGCCTCGGTGATGGCGGCGGCCAGATCGCGCGGGTGCGGGGGCGGGATCCGGTAGACGGCGGGTCCGAGGCGGGGCCAGTACAGGGTGTCGTAGGGCCCGAGTTCGCGGGGGATGCCGAGCCGGGTGGCGGCGTGGGCCAGGCGGCGGTCGAGGCCGGGCAGGTCGCGGGTGAGTTCCACGAAGCCGCCGCCGACGTCGACGCCGTGCAGCGAGCAGTGGAAGAAAGGTTTCAGTTCGTCCTGGAGTTCGAGCAGCGCACGGGTCTCCGGAAGAGCGGCGGCGGCCGCCCCGTCGGGCAGCCACTCGGGCTGTTCGAGGAAGCCGGGCCGGAAGAAGTGCCGGAAGTAGCGGCCGAGGCTGTAGGGCCCGGACAGCCAGCCCTCGTTGCGACGCAGGCCGTCGGGGTCGAGGCAGAGCAGCAGGTTCCAGGTGGCGTCGGCGCCCTCGGTGAGCCGGGGGTCGGCGAGGGCGCGTTCGGCGAGCCTGAGGACGGTGGCGCCGCCGACGGGTTCGTTGGCGTGCGGCCCCGCGACGACGAGCGCCTGACGGCTGCCGTGGCCGATGGAGAGCAGCCACATGGGCGTGCCCGCGCGGGACAGCCCGACGCGGCGCAGCCTGACGTCACGGGGGCGGCGGGCGGCGAGCGCGGCGGCGCGGGCCGCGAGTTCGTCCACGGTCGGGTAGCGGAGGAGTGGCGGCAGGGCACACCTCCAGGGCGGCACCGTCGGTTCACCGGGCGTGTCTGGTGTACGCACACTGAGTCATGGTGCGGGCCTACGTCAACACCGCCACACCCCTGGACCTGGGCCCGTTCGCGCGGGCAAGCCGACGCGTGTTCAGCCTGCGGAGAGGCGGAACGCCATCCTGCCGAAGGCGACCTGGTCGCCCTCGCGGACGACGGCGGCGCCGATGACCCGGCGCCCGTTGACGGTGGTGCCGTTGGTGGAGCCGAGGTCGCGCAGGACCCACGTCCCGCCCTGCCGGCTGAGCTCGGCGTGCACGCGCGAGACGCTCTCGTGGGTCAGCCTGAGGCCGTTCACGGGGTCGCGCCCTATGCGCAGCGCCTGTTCGGTGCCGGGGTGCGGCAGCAGCAGCTTGGGCAGCCGCTCGGCCTGCCAGGCCCGGCGCAGGCGTACGGTGAACCCGGAGACGGCCTCGACGGTGCCGAAGACCAGGCGCGCGAGACGGTTCTCCTTGGGCAGGTCCGCGGTGAGGACGGCCAGTTCGTCGGAGCGGCGGGCGGCGAGGGCCAGTTCCATGCGCCGGACGAACGTGTCGTGCGACAGCCGGCCCATGGCGACGCCGTCACGGAGCACCTTCAGCGCCTTGTCGCGCTCCGCGTCGGACAGCCGCGCGGGGTACGTGTTGAACTCGAAGGACGACGTCACGGAGGTGATTGTCGGTCAGTCAACCCCGGGTGTCCAGAAAACCGGCGAACGCGCGCGTGCACGGGTGGCCGAGAACACCCGCCGTGCCGGGAGTGTTCCGGCGGCGGGCCGGTCCCGTTTGGAACACGATGGACGCGGCTACATCACGGGAAGCAGACGTAAGGGGAACCGTCCGTGCAGTTCGAGGTGTGGGCACCTGAGGCCGAGCGGCTGACGCTGGAGTGCGAGGGCGTCACGCGCGCCATGCGGCGCGATCCGGACCGGCCGGGCTGGTGGACCGTCGAGACCGAGGCCGTGGACGGCAGCCGCTACGGCTTCGCGGTGGACGACGGTCCCGTCCGCCCCGACCCGCGCTCGCGCCGTCAGCCGGACGGTCCGGACGGGCCGAGCGCGGTCGTCGACCAGGGCAGGTACGAGTGGCGGGTGCCGTGGCAGGGCCGCCCACTGCCGGGCGCCGTCCTGTACGAGCTGCACGTGGGCACGTACACCCCCGAGGGGACCCTGGACTCGGCCGCGGGACGGCTGGAGCACCTCGCCGGACTGGGCGTCACCCACGTCGAGTTGATGCCGTTGTGCCCCTTCCCCGGCCGGCACGGCTGGGGGTACGACGGCGTCTCGCTGTGGGCGGTGCACGAACCGTACGGCGGCCCGGAGGGACTGAAGCGGTTCGTCGACCGGGCGCACGAGCTGGGGCTCGGTGTGATCCTGGACGTCGTACACAACCATCTGGGGCCGGCCGGCAACTATCTGCCCGGATTCGGCCCGTACTTCACCGAGCGGCACCACACACCCTGGGGCGCCGCGGTCAATCTGGACGCGCCCGGCTCGGACGAGGTGCGGGCGTTCCTGGTGGGCAGTGCGCTGGCGTGGCTGCGGGACTACCGGCTCGACGGGCTCAGGCTGGACGCGGTCCACGCGCTCGTCGACACGCGCGCGTGCCACTTCCTGGAGGAGCTGTCGACGGCCGTGGACGCCCTCGCCGCCGAGACGGGCCGGCCGCTGTTCCTGATCGCGGAGTCCGACCTGAACGACCCGCGCCTCGTGACTCCCCGCAAGCAGGGCGGGCTCGGGCTGCACGCACAGTGGAACGACGACTTCCACCACGCCCTGCACACCGCGCTCACCGGCGAGTCCCAGGGCTACTACGCCGATTTCGCGCGCGACCCGTTCGCCGCGCTCACCAAGGCCCTCACCGGGGGCTTCTTCCACGACGGCACGTACTCGGCCTTCCGCGGCCGCCGCCACGGCCGCCCGCTGGACCGCTCCCGTGTCCCCGCACACCGGCTGCTGGGCTACTCCCAGACCCACGACCAGGTCGGCAACCGCGCGCAGGGCGACCGCCTCGCCGCCACCCTCTCCCCCGGCCTCGTGGCGTGCGCGGCGGCGCTGACGCTCACCGCGCCGTTCACCCCGATGCTGTTCATGGGCGAGGAGTGGGCGGCGGGCACGCCCTGGCAGTACTTCACCGACCACACCGACCCTGAGCTCGCCGAGGCGGTACGGCGGGGCAGACGGCGGGAGTTCGCGGCGCACGGCTGGGCCGAGGAGGACGTACCGGACCCGCAGGACCCGGCGACCCGGGAGCGGTCCTGTCTGGACTGGTCCGAGCCGGAGCGCGAGCCGCACGCGCGCGTGCTGGCCTGGTACCGCGCGCTGATCGCGCTGCGGCACGACCGGCCGGACCTCACCGACCCCGACCTCGCCGACATCAAGGTCGCCCATGACCCGGGGGCCCGCTGGCTGGCCTTCCGGCGCGGGGACGTCCGGGTGGCGGTGAATCTGGGCGAGGAGCCCGCGGCGATCCCCCTGGGCCCCCGCCCCGCCAAGGTGCTCGCCGCGTGGGAGCCGGTGGACGTACCGGGCGCGGACGGTCTGCTGCGCGTGCCCGGGGAGTCGTGCGTGGTGCTGGAGCAGGAGTAGACCGCCGGGCCGCCGTGCTACTCGTCGTCCTCGCGGAACTCGGTGACGCGCTCCAGCAGGATCGCCTCCCAGGCGCGTCGCAGCTGGGTGCGCAGGGCGGGCGGCGGGGCCGTGCCGTGGCCGTCGAGGCGGTCGGCGAGGTGGATCACGCTCTCGCAGCGGGCGAGCCAGAGGCCGCGCAGACAGGGGCGGGCGCCGTACCCGGCGAGGGTGGCGGCGCGGACGGCGGCGCCGGAACCGACGGCCAGGGCGAGTCCCGCGATGTCCTCGGCGGGGTCGCCGATCGCCGCGCCCGTCCAGTCGAGGACACCGCGCACCCTGCCGTCGGCGCCGACCACGAGGTGCTCGCCGCGCAGCCGGTGGTGGACGAGCACGGCGGTGGCGGGCTGGGCGGCGAGCTGGGCCGCGCCGGGCGGGGTGAGCTGGTGCAGCCGCTGGGGGTCGAACTCGTCTGCGGCGGAGAGGCGTCCGGCGGCGGCCACGGCCATGCGGCGCCGCGCCTCCAGGGAGCGGGGGGCGGTGCGCGGCACGCCGAGCACCTCGGCCTGCCGGGGCGGCACCTCGCGCAGCCCCCCGAGCAGTCCGGCGAGGTCGGCCTCGCCGACGGCGGACACGTCGTGCTCCTCGGCGCTGCCGCCCGGCACCCGGGTGTCGAGGGTGTAGGCCAGGCCGGGCGACCACTCGCCGTGCGCCACACCGGTCGGCACGGTCACGGGCAGGTGCGGGCGGACGAGGTCGCGCAGCCGCAGTTCGCGGCGCAGGCGGACGCTCGCCTCGCGGTCCGCGGCGAGCCGCAGCACATGACGGGTGCCGACCCACCAGGTGAAGTGCTCGCCGCCCGCCTCGCCGACGGGCCGCACCTCGGGCCCCGGTCCGCCCGTGTCGCCCTCCTTGAGGAGCGCGCGGACCAGCCGGCGGACCGTGTCCGCGGTGGGTGTCGCTGCCTGGGTCATGGTCGCGCCGTTGCCGTTCGGGTGGGTGCCGGGACTCCTGCGGGGGTGGTCGGCCGCTCGGGCTCTCCTGGGCTGCTCTCCTGGCCTGCTCTCCTGGCCTGCTCTCAGTCCACCACGACGAGCTCGCGGGTGGTGTCGTTGAGACGGCGGCCGCCGTCCTCGGTGACGGTGACGATGTCCTCGATCCGCACCCCGAACCGGCCGGGCAGGTACACGCCGGGCTCCACGGAGAAGCACATGCCGGGCACGAGGGGCTGCTCCTCGCCCTCGATCATGTACGGCGGCTCGTGGGTGGTGACGCCGATGCCGTGCCCGGTGCGGTGGATGAAGTACTCGCCGTACCCGGCGCCGGCGATGACCGCGCGGGCGGCCCGGTCGACGTCCTGGCAGGCTGCGCCGGGGCGCACGGCCCGGAAACCCGCCTCCTGGGCCTCGCGGACCAGGTCGTGGACCCGGCGTTCCTCGTCGGTGGGCTCGCCGACGTGGACCGTGCGGGAGGTGTCGGAGCCGTAGCCGTCCTTGAGACCTCCGAAGTCGAGGACGACCATGTCGCCGCGCTCGATGACGCGGTCGCCGACCTCGTGGTGCGGGTTGGCGCCGTTCGGCCCGGAGGCGACGATCGTGAAGTCGACCTGGGAGTGCCCGAAGCGGCGCAGCAGCCCGGCCAGCTCGGCGCCGACCTCGGACTCCCGGCGGCCGCCGAAGGCCACCTTCCGGATCTCCTCGAACGCCTGGTCGGCGGCGGCTCCCGCGGCCACGAGGAGTTCCAGCTCCGCCGCGTCCTTGACGGCCCGCAGCATGGGCAGGGCCTCGGTGAGCGAGGCGTAGGAGGTGCCGGGCAGGGTGTTCTGCAGGCCCAGCAGGTGCATCGCCCAGGCGTTGTCGCTGATGCCGAACCGCCCGCCCGCGTCGAGGAGGGCGGCGGTGGCGGCGTAGGGGTCCTGGCCGTCCCTCCAGTCGCGCAGGGTGAGCGCCGGGGCGCCGGTGGCCCTGGCCGCGTCGGGGGCCTCCAGGGCGGGGACGACCAGGACGGGGTCCCCGCCGGGGACGAGGACGAGCAGGGTGAGCCGTTCGGTGGCGGCGGGGGGCGTGTAACCGGTCAGCCAGACGAGGTCGGGTCCCGGCGCCACGAGGAGTCCCGCGAGCCCGGCGTCGGCGGCGGCACGCGCGGCGCGGTCCATACGGGCCCGGTAGTCGTCGGTGGTGAAGGGCGCGGTGCCGGTCATCCGGGTCTCCCTGAAAGCCGTGGCTCGACGAACGAGGTCGATGGTGGCGTCGGTGGTGACTACGGGCAGCATCCTGCCCGGACGGCGGGACCCGCGCGAACCGATTGCCGGGCCGGACACACCATTCTAGTTCCGTACCGAGCTCGGTCCATCGATGATCCGGGTGCGGCGGGCGGGCTCAGGTGACCACGCCGGGCACCACCACCAGCTGCCGGCGCCCTCCGCTGTCGGGGAGGACCGTCAGGGTCACCTCGCGTCCCGGACGGGCCGTCCCGACCGCCCGGGCGAGATCCGTCGCCGAGTCGATCCTGATCCCGCCGAACGCCAGCAGGACGTCACCGCGCACCAGGCCGGCGGCGTACCCGGGCCCGGGTACGTGGACGGCGACGATCCGGGCGCCCGGCCCCTCCGCGTCCACCGCCTCCAGGCCCAGGGTCGCGCGGGCCTGCGACGGTGCGAGGGGCACCGGCGGCGCGGAGGCGACCGGGCGCGCGAGGGGCTCGCCCCGGTCCGCCTGCTGCCGCTGGAGTCCCGCCGGTCCGCTGAGGCCGGTCACGGTCGCCCCCAGGACGGCGAGCCCGACGCCGGACAGCACCAGGAGCGCGGCGGCGGACAGGCCGAGCAGCAGGGTCGGGAGCCGGCGACGACGACGACGGCGCGCGGCGCGCGGCCGCCGGGCGGGGCCGCCGCTCGGCTCGGCACCGCCGCCGCCCTCCTGGCCGGGCATGGGCTTGGGACGCAACGCGGTCTGTTCCATGGATCGCCTCCGGTTGGTGGCTACCCGGCGCAGCGGCGGCCGACGTGCCACGAACGAGTGAGACTGACCCGGGTCAGGAGCGGTACGCCCCCGCATACCGGGTGGGGGCGCGGTCCGGGAGGAAGCCGTGGGTCCGGCGGGCGAGGTGCTCGGGCTTGTAGCGGTCGACCTCGCGGTGCCAGTGCAGGATGCCCGCCAGCCAGTTCTGCAGGTCGGTCACGTAGTTCCCCATCGCGGCGCGGGCCTCGGCCGACAGGTCGAAGTCGTCGTAGAGGACCGGCAGTTCGTGGGCGATGACATGCTCGAACTGCTCCATGCGCCGGGTCATCAGGTCATGGACGATGCCGAGGGCGGTCGGGTGGTCGCAGCCGAAGAAGTTCTGCACGACGAGGAGGGCGTTGTGCAGCTCACCCTCGTACTCGATCTCCTTCTGGTACGAGAAGACGTCGTTGGTGAGGCAGGCGTGGTCGACGGCGGCGTTCTCCAGTGCCCGTACGACGCCGCTCCGGTAGACCTCCGGCGGGACGGCCGGGCCCTGGCCCATGCGGCACATGCTCAGGGTGAGGTCGGAGCCGAAGGTGGCGCGGCGCATCTCCAGGTAGTCGATCGGGTCGGGGATCCGGTTCTGGAGCTGGTTGGACAGCTCCCACACCCAGCTCTCGGTCATGTCGTCGACCGCGTCGCGCAGGGTGCGCCGCTGGTCGGTGGTCATGCCGGCGGTGGTGCGGGCCCACAGGTCGATCAGGCCGCGTTCCATGCCGTTGGCCGCGACGACGGCCGTCGGCTCGCCGTCGACGGGCATGCAGGCCGACAGGCGGGCCGTGGTGAGCCGGGCGGCGGCCAGGTCGCGGCGGGCGCCGAAGACGAGCGGGTAGTAGTCGTCGCCGTAGGTGCCCCAGGCGAGCCAGTGGGCGCTGAGGTCGAGGGCCTCGGGGGTGGCGTCCGGGTCGAGGCCGGCCGAGCAGAGGGCGAGGTCGGAGGCGGCGAGCCGGTCCTCGTCCCAGACGCCCTCCTCCAGCATGCCCATGCGGTGCATCCAGGCGGTCAGCCGGGGGCGGGCAGCGTCCAGGTGCGGGCAGAGCTCGACCTGGAACGGCATGTGGAAGTCGGGCAGGACGGACGGGCCGACCTTCTGGAACGGCACGTGCGTGTACGCCCGCAGGCGTTCCGCGGCGGCGGTGGCCAGCAGGGCGACGACGTCGGCGGCGGAGGTGCCGGGGCCGGTCAGCCGCTGCCAGGGCGCGACGTGCGTGGCACGCTCGTTCATGTAGCGGCTGGAGCGCATGTGCCACTCGTGGCCGCCGGACTGCCAGTCCTGAAGCCCCTTGGTGTACGCGGCGACGGCGGCCACCTCGTCGGGCCCGAGGCCCTTCTCCAGGGCCAGCGCGGGGACTTCGGTGAACGCGGTGTGCTCGAACTGGTGGAGGCGGGAGGTCAGGATGTCGTTGACGGTGTCGGCGGCCTCCTGGGTGGTGCAGCCGAAGAACGTCTCCAGGACGAGCACGCCGTTGCTGTTCTCGCCCTCGTCCTCGACCTCGCGCTGGTAGGAGAACAGGTCGTTGCGCAGGTGCACGCCGTCGGAGAAGGTCTCCATCAGCACGCGCAGCGGGCGCGACCCGGCCACGGACGCGGGGACCTCGGCGGTCGCGTACTCCACGAGCCCGGCCGACCAGGGGGCGCCGCCCACCTTGCGGCGCATCTCGATGTACTCGACGGGGTTGGCGATCCGCCCCTCGTCGATGTTCGACAGCTCCCACATCGACTCGTTGAGCAGATGCTCCGTCGCGACGGCGAAACGGCGGCGCCAGTCCTCGGACATGGCCGGCACCGTGCGCGTCCACAGGTCCTTCAGGCCCGCCTCGACCGGGTTGCGCGGCTCGGGCACGGGCGCCGTCAGGTCCAGCGGCATGAACAGCGGCAGCCGGTCCAGATGAGCCTTGCCGGCCGCGCGGTCGGGGGTGCGTTTGAACATGTCGAGAAAGTGGTCGTCGAAGAAGAACACCCACACGTACCAGTCGGTGATCAGCGACAGGGCTGGGCCGTCGCAGTCGGGGTGGGTGTAGGCGCAGAGGAGGCCGTAGTCGTGGGCCTTCAGGTCGGCCTGCTCCCAGATCCCGGACCCCTCCAGCATGCCCATGTCGCGCGCCCACCGCGTCGAGTGGGCGCGCGCCTCGTCGACGTGCGGGTTCAGCCTCGCGGGGTGCGGCAGGTAGAAGTGCGGGAGTTCGAACGGCTGCGTCATGGCCGGGCCCTACCCGGGGGCTTCGAGGGCCATCCGTGGCACGGCACATGATCACACCATCGCGTGAAACGGCCGCGCGGGCTTGCGATTCGGGGGCCCGCGGCTCAGGGCCCTTGCTGGAAGTTCTTCGGGGGGTGACGTGATGTGGCGTCATGTGATCCGGGGTACTCAGCCGCCGAAGGGACGCGATCACCACGGTTTTGGCGGGGCAGCCCCAGCTCGCCCGCACGCAGCCCGGCCTGGAAACGGGAGTCGGCCTCGAGTTTGGCCATCAGTTCGGCCACCCGCCGCCGGTAGGTGCGCAGTGAGACACCGAGCCGCTTGGCTGCCGATTCGTCGGTCAGGCCCGAACCGAGGGCTTTGAGGATCATGCGGCCGTCGGCATCGAGGTGCGGGACGTCGCTGCGCAGACAGGCTTCGAGATCGACGGCGGCGTCCCAGAGCGCCCGGAACAGCGAGTGAACGCCGTCGACCAGGATCTGTGACGTCGTCACGGTGTATTCGCGGCCGGTGGGGGTCTCCTGGCCGGCAAGGATCATCACCCGCCGGTCGATGAGGATGGTCTCGTGCGGCAGCGGCGAACGGCTGATCCGAACGAGGGCGCCCTTGCTCCGCACCAGCCGCAGGTGCGCGCGGGCCTCCTCGTCGGCGAGTGCCACCGGGCTGAGCAGCTTCCGAGGGGTGAGGACAGCGGGATCCGCCGCGCGCATCCGATTCCGGACCGCGTCCCTGGCCCCCGGCTGCGACCAGGTCCTGAGATCCCGGGCGGCGCACAGGAACTCGGTCCGCGCGGACTCGAAGAGATGACCCGCGCGCGCGATCAACTCCGCGTCTCCTCGCACTGAAAACACCTCTTCGTTCCGCATCCCTGCAGTCTGGCAGCAAGCTGTCACGGGCTCGCCGGGCGTCGTGCCGGCGGACACCATGAGCATCATGACGATCAAGACTTTCTCCCTCGGCGGAGAGCTGACGATCAACCGGCTCGGCTTCGGCGCGATGCGCCTGGCGATGGGCACCTTCGCCGGTCCGGCGCGAGATCCCGAGACGGGCATCGCGGTGCTCCGCCGGGCCGTGGAGCTGGGCGTGAACCACATCGACACGGCCGGCTTCTACGGCAGGGACGCGGTGTGGGCCAACGAGCTGATCCGTACGGCATTGGCCCCCTTCCGTGACGAGCTGGTGATCGCGACGAAGGTGGGGCCGTTGCCCGGACCGAACGGTGTGCCGAGCGGGCAGGCGACGGCTGATCAACTGCGCGGCCTGGTCGAGGCGGATCTGCGCTCTCTGGGTCTCGACCGGCTCGACCTGGTCTATCTGCGGGTCGGCGGGATGACCGGACCGGGTGACGAGTCGATCGCCGAACGGTTCGCGGTCCTGGCCGAACTCCGCGCGGAGGGGCTGATCAGGAACCTGGGTGTCAGTAACGTCGACGCCGCCCAGCTGGCGGAGGCCCGGGGGATCGCGCCCGTCGCGGCGGTGCAGAACCGGCACAGCGGTGACTGGGTCCTGCTGGCGGAAAGCGAGGAAGCGGGCATCGCGTATGTGCCGTACTTTCCGCTCGGCGGCGGCATCGGCAGCGGTCCGCTCGACGCCGAACAGCTCGGCAAGGTTGCGGCACGCCTGGGCGCGACCACCGCGCAGGTCGCGATCGCCTCGCTGTTGGCGAAGTCGCCGTCGGTGCTGGCGATTCCGGGCACCGGCTCTCTCGATCATCTGGAGGAGAACCTCGCGGCGAGCGATCTCAGTCTCCGTGACGAGGACATGTCCGACCTGCGCGGCTGACCGATCGGCTGTCTTCTCCGTCGTACGGCGCAAGGCCGTGACGCCCGACGGCTTCACCGACCCTGCCCGGGTCGGACACCGGCTCCGAGCTGTCGAAGACCGCTGCGACGCCACGGCACAGCCGTTCCGGTGGAAGCACCACCTCCGGCCTGGGGGCCCTACTGATGGCCCTGGGAGACGACCACCGCGGCCCTCATGGGCGTACCTGGATGAGCGCGTGTGTGCCGCCCGTCCTCCAGCGCTGTTCCTCCGCCGCCACCAGGGCGGCCTCGGTCTCCTCGGTCAGACCGGTGACCACCTCGGACTTGAGGGTGCGCAGGGCCGCGACCGGGCCGGGGAAGCAGGCGGTGACCGCGGCGAACGGGGTGGTCGGGGGCCAGCGCCGGTCGCCCACCAGACGGCGGTAGTTGAGGTCGCCCTTGACGAGGGTCAGGGCGGCCGAGCCGAACTCCGCGCGCAGGTCGTCCGGCATCTCGTCGTACGGCAGCGGGGCGGCGGCGAAGGGATGGGCGCGGACCGTGAGGGTGCCGTCGGCCAGCGCCGCCCACAGCTGTCGGCCGTACCCGGCGGCCGCGCCCTCGGCGGCGGTCAGCTTCCGCAGCGCGTCGACGACATCGGCCGGTGTCGCGTCGGAGACGTAGTACGGGTAGGGCTTGACGTGCAGGACGACCCGGCCGGCCCGGCCGTGGGCGAGGAGGTGGGCGGCGAGGAGGAGGTCGGGGATGAGCTCCCGGCCGGCGTTGTCCGCGATCAGGCAGACGGTGGCCGTCGCCGGGGTGGTCCCGGTGGCCGGCAGCAGCGACCACAGGGCCTCGCTGTCGTCGGCGACCAGTCCGGGGACCGCCGCCCGCGCCTCGGCGTCGGCGTCGGACAGGCGGAAGCCGAGGTCGGCGCGGTTGCCCCAGAGCGAGCCGTGCAGCAGGGCGCGGGCCCGCTCGTCGGCAGGGCGGCCGCTGAGCGTGTCGAGCACGGCGAGTTCCTCGCCGGTCTCGGGGGCGTCGAGCTCGGCGAGCTTGAAGGGGCGGAACGGGTCGATGCCCTGCCAGACCCCGGGTCCGAAGTAGCCGACCGCTTCGAGGAGTCGGCGGTAGAAGTAGCTCTCCGACCACAGCCAGGGCACGTCGTACCAGGGCTGTCCCGCGTACGTGCCGAGGCCCCACTCCCGCCATCGCGCGCCGTCGTGGGCGTCGTCGGGGAGCGGTTCGATCACGCCCTCGATGCAGCTCGCGAGCAGCGCGTCCAGGGCGCGGTGGACTGTGGGGTCGTAGGGGAAGGCGTCCCGTACCTGCCGGATGATCGCGGGGTGCCGTTCGGCCAGGACGCCGTGCGGGAAGGAGCCGGGCTCGGTACCGAGGATCACGGGCGGCGGGACAGGGGTGTCGGGCATACGGCTCACCGTATGCCCGGCGTCGCGGCCGGCCGAATCCGCCCGCGGCGCTCCCGGCTCACCCCGCCATGATCTCCCGCTCCAGTCGTGCCGCCAGGCTGAGATAGCGGGGGCGACGGGGTACCGGGACCAGGCCCCGGATGAGGACGTGCCACATCTCGGCCATCCGGCGCGGCAGCCGGGTGGCGGGCTCCCGGGAGCGGCCCACCACGCGGGTGCCGACGAAGAAGCAGACCAGGGAGTGGGCGACGGCGTCGATGTCGACGTCCGGATGGATGTCGGACTCCTTCAGCGCGCCCACGAGCCGCCGGCTCATCAGGTCGAACAGTTCGGTGAACGGATGGCGCAGGGGCGGCTTCACCGGCACTCCTCCGGTGGCGAGCCGGAGCCCCGCGCGGGCGATCGGGCCCTCGACCGAAAGCCGCGCGAGGCCGAACGTGAGGCGCATCAGCGCTTCGAGTGCCGGATAGCCGCGGTCGTCCAGCTCGACCGCGACCCGGCGGGAGGCCTGGGACTGCAACTCCATGATGGCGTGCGCCAGGTCCTCCTTGGCCGCGAAGTGGAAATAGAGGGCCCCCTTGGTGACGTGGGCGTGCTCGACGATCTCGCTCAGGCTGGTCGATTCGTAACCGTGCCGGTCGAAGAGATCGGCAGCGGCCGTGATGATCGTCGCGCGGGTCTGTTCCGCGCGTAACTGCCTCGGCATCGGCTGGACTCTCCTGGGGCCGGTAAAGAGAACGGGTCATGCCGTTTGTTTCTTGTCCCCAGTACACAATAACTCACCGTGCGGCGGTGCTCACCAAGCACTCGAAGACCGTCGACTCCCCTTGTACCGCGACGACTTGCACGTCGGTGTCGAGTCCACCCTTGGTCCCGATCCAGACGGGTTCGTCCAGTTCGGCATACCGGTGGAAGACCGCCCGGTACGCCACGGGCGTCTGGCCGTCGGGTCTGAGCAGCCAGGCGACCTGGCGGGCGGCCTCCAGGAGCAGCATGCCGGGGACGTGGTCCAGGGGATGATCGAAGAAAACGGGGTGCGCGGTATCCACCCGGAGCTGCCAGCGGTCGGTCTCGCCGGACGGGGCGAGGACCACGTCGGTGGACAGCGCGCGGTCCACGGCGGCCGGCGCGAGGGCGGGCGGCAGGGGCACCGGGGTGACCGAGTCGGGGGTGCGGCCGCCACGCAGCCGATGGTAGACGGGCGGGCCCACACAGGTGAAGGAGACGTCGGCGGTGGCCGCCCGGTCGCCGTCGCGCAGCACCTCCGTGGTGTAGCGGGCACTCACGGGGCGACGGCCCCGGTACTGGACGTCGGTGAAGACGACGTCCAGTACCGGCTCGGCCGGCAACGGCCCGACGACCAACTGCCCCCCGACCGTGCTCACCTGGAACTCCTGCATGACGAACTGGTGGTCCAGCGGCACGTCGTACTCGGTGTGGGCGATCAGGGTGCCGGCCTGCCGGACCGTCTCGACGACCAGCAGGGGGTCGTAGGCGGACCGGTCGGGGGACACGTGTAACCCATGGCCCCGTGGCCACTGGGCGGAGACCGAGAACCGGTCGTCGCCGATGCGCCGCCAGGCGGTGAGAAGTGTCTCCGCGACGGCCGCTCGATGCACGAGCTGGCGAGGCACTGTTGCGGTGAGGGACGGAGCGTCGGCAAGCTGCCGCGGTCGAGCCATGTCTCTCCCTACGGTCTCCCGAGGCCACGGCAGACGGCGAACCGCCCGCTCCGGTACCCGTTAGAGTACGAGCCGACCGGTTTGTTTTCAATGAGATCAGTCGACGGCGTCCTATGATCGGGCCGATCGCCGCGGGCGATCGCGGGAATCGGCCAACTCGGTGCCGCTAAGGGGCTCTTATGGCGAAACAGGAGCGCGCCATCCGGACGCGCAGGGCGATCCTGGAGGCGGCCGGCGCGGTCTTCGACGAACACGGCTACATGTCCACCACGATCGCCATGGTCCTGGAGCGCGCCGAGGTCACCAAGGGAGCCCTGTACTTCCACTTCGCGTCGAAGGAGTCCCTCGCGCAGGCGGTCCTGAGCGAGCAGGTGCCGTTCGGCGCGGTACCCCCGCAGCCGTGCAAGCTGCAGGAGATCGTCGACATGACGTTCGTGGTGGGCCAACGGCTCCTGAGCAACGCTCTGTTGCGGGGCAGTGTGCGGCTGGCGGTGGACCAGGAGACACCGGCGGCCGGCATCGATCACGGCGAGCCGTTCCTGCAGTGGGCGCAGGCGCTCACCGCACTGCTCGAACTGGCCCGCGAACGGGGCGAGTTGCTGCCGACGGTGAAGCCACGGGAGACGGTGGAGCTGCTCGTGGGCACCTTCACCGGGATCCAGTTGATGTCCCGGGCACTGACGGACCGCGCGGACCTCGCGGACCGGCTGTCGGTGATGTGGGCGCACATCCTGCCGAGCATCGCGGTACCGGGCCTGCTGCCCCGTCTCGACACCCTGCCCGACCGGGGTGTGCGGGTGCTGGCCTCGCTGGAGGAGCGGGCGGCCTCCTGAGGCGGCACGCCCGCCTTCGCGGTCGTTGTCGTGTCCGGCGGCCACGACGATCGTGCCGCCGCGGTCCACGGCGGCGGAGACAGGCCTTGCGTGCCCGCTGAACGCGCCGGACCCGGTTCGCGTACTGGACTGAACAGACCGTTCCCGTGCCGGCCGAGGAGACCTCCCCGATGCCCCGGATCAACGCCCACCGCACCGCCGCCCTGACAGCCGCCGTCCTGAGCCCGCTGCTGCTGAACCTGTGGACCGCGGGCCCCGCGCTGGCGCACGGCGCGCCCACGGATCCCTCGAGCCGGGTGTACGGCTGCTCCCCCGAGGGCACGCAGACGGGCAGCGCAGCCTGCAAGGCGGCGATCGCCGCCAACGGGGCGTCCTTCGCCGCCTGGGACAACCTGCGGGTGGCGAACGTGAACGGCCGGGATCGTCAGACGATCCCGGACGGGAAGCTGTGCAGCGGCGGCCTGGCCGCCTACAAGGGCCTGGACCTCGCCCGCGCCGACTGGCCGTCGACCCGGCTGGCCCCGGGCGGGACGCTGAAGATGACGTACACCTCCACGATTGCGCACACAGGGACGTTCCGGCTCTATCTGACGAAGCCGGGATACGACCCCGGGAAGCCGCTCAGCTGGGCCGATCTGCCGGAGCGTCCGTTCGCCGAGATCAAGGACCCGGCGCTGACGAACGGCGCCTACCACTTCAGCGCGAAGCTGCCCGCCGACCGGACGGGGCGTCAGATGCTGTATACGATCTGGCAGAACAGCAGCACGCCGGACACGTACTACTCGTGTTCCGACGTGGTGTTCACTCAGGCGGCGGGGGCGGGGAAGAGCGAGAAGACGACGACGGGGACCGCGGAGGAGAAGGAGACGGCGGGGGCCGCGTCGGCCACGCCGACGCCCGCCGCCACCGGGTCCGGAGCCGGGACGGCCGAGAGCCCCTCGGCCTCGGCGACCGGTGGGACCGGCTCCGCGCGGGCCGCCGCGGCCACCCCCGAGAGCACCCCGGTGGCGGAAGCCACCGGGGCCGGTTCCGGGCCGTCCGCGCCCATGCTGGCGGGCGGCGCCGCCGCCGTGCTGGTGCTCACCGGCGGCGCCGCCCTCGCACTGCGTCTGCGCAGGCGCTGAACTCTGTCGGCTGAACCGATCAGTTGACGACGACGGCGTCCGAACCGTCGGTCACCGGGGCGTACTTGGCGGTGAAGTAGCCCGCGGAGGGGCAGAGGGTCGAGCCGGACGTCCGGGTGAACGCCTGGTTGGTGAAGGCGATGCTGTTGTCGGCGTTGCTCGCCGTGCCGCTCAGGCCGGACGCCTGGTAGACACAGGTGACGCTGCCCAGCAGGGTGCGCAGCACGACCGTGGTCTGGACGGCGGAACCGCTCGGCGGGGTGACGGTGACGGTGCCGTCCGAGGCCACGGTGGTGGCCCACGGCAGGTTGTTGACGGTGATGCTGGTGACACCGGTGACGCCGAGGACGTTCGAGGTGCAGTTGCTGAAGGTCTGCGCGGTGAGCGACTCGGTGGCGGTGCCGGGCGCGGTCGGGTTGTCGACGACGGTGGCGGTGAACCCGGACGTGGCGCAGGAGATGCCGCTGGTGCCGGTCGTGCTGTTGTACAGGGTGGCGGCGGTGCCGCTGGCCAGCGACGCGTTGAGGACGTCACCGACGGCGACGTCGCCGTTGGCGGTGGTCAGGACCGCCCCGGCCGCGGAGGCCGGAGTGACCGCCGGAAGGGTGAGGACGACGGCGGTACCGGCGACGGCGAGGAGGGAGCGGATGCGCATGGCGGGTGCCTCTTTCTCAAAGGGGGTATTTCTGGGGGGAGTTGACGCACGCAGGCGCGCCGTCCGCCATGTGGGGCGACACGGGGCGGCGTCCGCCGTTGCCGGTTCGTCACGCCTTCTCCGTACGTGACGGACCGGCAACGGCAGCCGGCCGGTGACCGGCCGGAGCCACTGGACGGTGACTCAGGCCGGGCCGGGCGGAAGGGCGACCGGACGCGGCCCGCGGGGGGAAGCGGCCTCGTCGGTGCCGTGAAAGGGGTTTCGGACTCCGGGCGGACATGCCCGTACAGAACGGAGGGTCCGGGAACGCGACGGTCGCCGCGTGACGGATCCGGCGCCACGGATCCGGGCCGAGCCACTCGTCCGGGCTGGGCCACGGAGAGTTCTAGACCTGAGTTTCAGTCAACGTCAAGACGTAGGAACAAAGTTGACGGCACGACAGATAAATCTACGAGACCCTGGAGGGACTTGATCACAGGTGACACATGATGAACACTCTTTTTCCACATCTCCCTTGACCCCTCGCTGTAACCATCGGTAACTTCCTCGTTGGCTACTGCTGCGTAACGTGAAAGCCCTTACGGCTTCCGGGAGGCGCGAGGAGACGTGCGCGGCAGCCGCTGTCCGCGCCAGGACAACGTGCCACTGAAGCCCAACCCGCACCATTTCAAGCGCATGGGAGCAGACATGGCCTCGTCCCCGGACGTCACGTCGTCCGCCGACAACACACCCGGGAACCCGGAAAGCGGTTCCTCAGGAAGACGCGGCCGGGTCCGGCTGCGCCGGGCCGCAGTGATGGCGGTGCCTGCCGCCGCGGTCGCCGCCGGCCTTGCGATCCTCACCGCCGAGGGTGCCCTCGGCGTGCAGTTCTCCATCTCCGGCATGCCCTTCGTGGTCACCGCCGACAAGCTCGACGGCACCGGCTTCGAGCAGTTCGGCGCCCTGGACCACATGATCGAGAACAGCCCCAACCAGGGCGACACCGGCGGCCAGGTCCTGGTCGTCACCTCGGTCGTGCAGAACGGCAAGATCTACAACATGTGCCAGAGCGTCGACCTCGGCGGCATCCAGCTGGTGCTCACCGCCGGCGGCGAGGGCACGCCGGTGCAGGTGGAGAAGCTGGCCATCGACTCCGACGTGATCAAGGGCGACGCCGAGTTCCACGGCATCGAGATCGGCGGGGACTCCAGCGAGTTCAACAAGGGCGGCGTGAAGGGCCCCGAGGGCGTCTACGGCCAGCAGGCCGACACGGTCCTCATCAACAACCTGTACCAGCACAACTACGCGGCCACCGCCGGCGTCTTCAAGCTGCCCGACCTGCACATGCGGTTCGGCACCAAGGGCTGCCCGCAGTGAGCCGAGCGGGCCAGTGGCGCAGCGCCTTCCGCACATGGCGGGGGCGTCGGCCCTTCGTGGGCGGTGTCCTCCTCACCCTCGGCGGTGGCGAGATCCTGCTGACCATGAAGGCGCCGCTTCCGGTCATCCTGCACATCGGTATGCAGGGTCTGGCGGGTTACCTCCTGCCCGCCCTGATGATGGTCTGCGGTCTGCTGATCCTCTTCAACCCGAGTCAGCGGCTGTTCTACTCCGTGATCGCCGTGCTGCTCTCCCTGGGCACCTGGCTCACGTCCAACCTGGGCGGCTTCATGGTGGGCCTGCTGCTGGGGGTCGTGGGCAGTTGCGTGACCTTCGGATGGCTGCCCGACCAGGAGCCCCGGGTGAGCCGCCGCAAGCGGCGCAAGGCGGCCCGGGCGACCGAGACGCTCAGCCGGTCGGTGCTTCCGGAGGCCGGCGAACCGGCCTGAGGACGGACTTTTCCACCGGCGGGGCCGGGGCGACCTGCACACAGCGGGAAGCCCCGGCCCCGCCGGTTCTCGGACACCGGCCCGACAGCCCTCCGGCCCACCGGGTGAGGGCGCCGGATTCCGCACGTCAGTCGGCGCGGCCACCTGGACCGGCCGCCTGCCGGCCGGGCATGGCCAGTTCTTCGTCACGCAATGCCCACCTGGGGTCGTTCTCGTGGCGGAGGCCGGTGGCGGCTTCGGCGGGCTCAGTGCGCCGCCGCGGGCGGCTCCGCCGGGGTGACCGTGGGCGCGTTGTCCGCGGGCCCCTCTTCCTTCATCGCCTTGGCCTCGCTCTTGAGGATGCGCATCGACTTGCCGAGGGCGCGTGCCGTGTCCGGCAGCTTCTTCGAACCGAACATCACGATGACGACGAGCGCCACGATCAGCAGGTGCCAGGGCTCCAGTCCGTTGCGGAGCATGCTCACGACCTCTCCATCGGTAACGGTTGCTACATTGCGCAACTGTACAACCCGGTCGGCTACGACGGACGGCGGCGGGTCAGCAGCCGCAGGGCGAGGGCGTAGAGGGCGAGTACGACGGTGAGCAGCAGGTAGTACGGCACCGGCAACGGGGTCATGCCGAGACGGGTGCCGAGCGGACCGGGCGGCAGCAGCAGGCCGACCGCGCCCAGGACGGCGGCGGACCGGGCGACCGGGCCGACCGCTCCCGGGGTGCGGGTGCCGGTGCGCAGCAGCACCATCACCAGCGCCTGGGTGAGCAGGTTCTCGGTGAACCAGGCGGAGTGGAAGACGGCCCGGTCGTCGACGGCGCCGGAGCCGTCCGGGGCGAGCGCGAGGACGGCGAAGGTGGCGAGGTCGGCGACCGCGTTGAGCGCGCCGAAACCGATGAGCAGGCGCAGGAAGGCACGGGGCCGCAGCTCGGCGGGGCGGCGCAGCGCGGCGGCGCCGGGGCGGTCGTACGCGAAGGCGAGCTGGGCGGCGTCGAAGCAGAGGTTCTGCACCAGCACCTGGGCCGGGAGCATGGGCAGGAAGGGCAGCAGCAGACCGGCGGCGAGCATCGCGAGGACGTTGCCGAGGTTGGAGGAGAGGGTGACCCGCAGGTAGGAGGCGATGTTGCCGCTGCTGTGGCGGCCCGCGGCGATCGCGTGGCCGACGGCGCCGAGGTCCTTCTCGCCGAGGACGACGTCGGCGCTCTCCCGGGCGACGGCACAGGCTCCGCGCGGGGCGATGCCGACGTCGGCCGCGCGCAGGGCGGGCGCGTCGTTGACGCCGTCGCCGAGGAAGCCGACGGTGTGTCCGGCGGCGCGCAGAGCCGCGACGACGCGTGCCTTGTCGGCGGGGGTGCAGCGGGCGTGCACGACGGTGGTGGCGGGAGACGCGGCCGGGGCCGGAACGGGGTCCGCGCCGATGACCACCCGTCCCGGCTCCAGTCCGAGTTCGCGGCAGACGCGGGCCGCCGTCCCCGGGTGGTCGCCGGTCAGCAGCCGTACGGCGACGCCACGGGCGGCCAGGTCCCGCAGGGCCGCCGCCGCGTCCGGGGCGAGGGTGTCGCGGAAGGCGACCAGGCCGCGGAAGGTGAGGCCGCGCTCGTCGGCGGGTGTGTACGCGCGCGTGCGGGCCGGCCGTACGGCGGTGGCGACGGCCAGCAGCCGCAGGCCGCCGTCCGCCTCCCGTGCGGCGAGCGCCTCCAGCCGGGCCCGCTCCCCGGGCGCCAGGACGCACCGGTCGAGGACGTCCTCCACGGCGCCCTTGACGACCAGGGTGTGGGTGCCGGCGCCGGGGCCGCGGACCACGGCGGTCGACAGCCGCCGGACGGGGTCGTGGGGGATGGCGTCCAGCCCGTCGTGCTCCTCGTGATCGGTCACCGCTTCGAGGAGCGCCTCGTCGAGGGCGTCGGGCGCCGGGAGTTCGGCGAGCTGGAGGGTCCACCAGGCGTTGACGGCGGCCCAGCGCAGCGGCGCCGGGTCGTCGTGGCCGTCCGGTCCGAGCGAGCGCTCGGCGACCGGGCGGTCCTGGGTGAGGGTGCCGGTCTTGTCGACGCAGAGGACGTCGATCGCGGCCAGGTCGTGCAGGGCGGGCAGCCGTCTGACGATCACACCGTGGGTGCGGGCGAGCAGGGCGGCGCCCCGGGCCAGGCAGGTGGTGACGATCACCGGGAGCATCTCGGGCGTGAGGCCGACGGCCACCGCGACGGCGAAGGGCAGGGTCGTCAGGCCCCGGCCGCGCAGGGCGGCGTTCGCCATGAGCACCAGCGGCGGGGTGAGCAGCATGAAGCGGATCAGCACCCAGGAGATGCCGTGCACGGAGCGGTCGAACGCGCTCGGCTCGCGCCGCGGCGGTCCGCCGAGCGCGGCGGCGAACCGGGTCCGCGCCCCGGTGGTGAGGACGACGGCGGTGGCGCTGCCCGAGGCGACTTCGCTGCCCTGGAAGCAGAGGTGGGACTCGGCGCGGGCGTCCGGCGGATCCGCCGGGGACTTCGCGACCGGCGCCGACTCCCCGGTGAGGGCGGCCTGGTGCACGGTCAGTCCGCGGGCCCGCAGCAGCCGTACGTCCGCGGGGACCAGGTCGCCGGGGCCGAGCCTGAGCACATCGCCCGGCACGAGTTCGGCGACCGGGATCTCCCGGGGCCGGGGCGGCTGTCCGCCGGTGGGGCGGCGCAGCACGGTGGCGGTGCCCGCGACCAACTCGCGCAGCCCGGCCAGGGAGCGGTCGGCGCGGTGCTCCCCGCTCGCGCGCAGCACACAGCTCACCGCGACCAGGGCCAGGATCACGACGGCGGTGCCCCAGGCGGCGACCAGCGCGCAGACGAGACCGAGACAGAGCAGTACGGCGGTGAAGGGGTCGCGCGGGCCGCGCAGCAGCAGCCGGGGCCATGAGGCCGGCCGGGACTGCGGCAGGGTGTTCTCGCCGGTCCGCTCGAGCCTGGCGGCGGCCTCGGCCTCGGTCAGTCCGCGCGGACCGCTCTCCAGCCGGCGCAGCGCCTGCAGGGCCGTGCCCCCGGCGACGCGGTCGGCGGCGTCGGCGCCCTCGTCAGAGGCCACGGAGGCGGACGGCGCGAGGGTCGGCTCCGGCCGCCCGGTCGGCCCGGTCGTTGAGGCGGTCCACGGCGAGTCGTACGACGTCGACCACGTCGGGATCGTCGACGAAGTACACCTGTCGGCGGCCCTCGCGGCGGGAGCGGACGAGCCCGGCCAGTTTCAGCTTGGTCAGGTGCTGGCTGACGGCGGGCAGCGCACCGCCGACCCGCTCCGCGAGCCCGGTCACATCGCTCTCGCCCTGGGCCAGCGCCCACACGATGTGCAGCCGCGCCGGGGAGGCGAGCAGCCCGAAGGTCTCGGCCGTGTGCGCGAGCACGTCGGCGGAAGGGTCCTCGAACGCCACGGCGGTCCGCCTCCTTCACTGGGCCCGGAACCGGTTCAGTCTAGGGCGTGTGTACCGGGCGGCCCGAGGAGCCGGCCGCCCGTCCCCGCGGGTGCCCCGCGGCCGGCGGCGGCGGGAACGGACGCGGGAAGGGTGAAGAAATCTCCTGTCACCCTCCAACCTCCGGTCACCGTGAGAAGTTGGTGCACATGGGAAACGAAGAGACCGCGGTCCCCTCGGACATCGACTCGGAGACGGCGCACTCGGCGCGGATCTACGACTACATCATCGGTGGCCGGGACCACTTCCCCGCGGACCGCGAGGCGGGCGACGCGATGGTCCGGGAGTGGCCCGCTCTCCCCGTCCACATGCGGGCCAACCGCGACTTCATGAACCGCGCGGTGGGACATCTGGCGCGGGAGGCGGGCATCCGCCAGTTCCTCGACATCGGCAGCGGGATCCCGACCTCCCCCAACATCCACGAGATCGTCCAGGCCGAGGCCCCGGACGCCCGGGTGGTGTACGTCGACAACGACCCGCTCGTCCTCACCCTCTCCCGGAACCTGCTGAGCGGCACCGACGAGGGGCGCACGGCCTATCTGGAGGCCGACATGCGCGATCCGGCCGGGATCCTGGCCGCGCCCGAGTTCCGTACGACGCTGGACCCGGCCCGTCCCGTCGCCCTCACGGTGATCGCGATCGTGCACTTCCTGCTCGACGAGCACGACGCCGTCGGCATGGTCCGCCGGCTCCTCGACCCGCTGCCGTCCGGCAGTTACCTGGCGATGTCCGTCGGGACCGCGGACTTCGCACCCGACGAGGTGGGCAGGGTCGCCCGGGAGTACGCGGCGCGCGGCATGCCGATGCGGCTGCGCACGCGCGCGGAGGCCGCGGAGTTCTTCACGGGTCTCGAACTCGTCGACCCCGGGATCGTCCAGGTCCACCACTGGCGTCCCGACGGCAGCGGCACCGAGGTGGTCCGCGACGAGGACATCGCGATGTACGGGGCCGTGGCCCGCAAGCCCTGACGCAGGGTCGAGATGCCGCACAGCAGATTTGACGATCAGTCAATCGACCTGCGGCGCTGCCCGTTTCCGCCCCCCGTGGCCGACTCCCGGATCACAATGCGGCAGCGGCAGCTCACCCCAGGTGGTTGCTCACTTGACTGTCAGCGGTCACACACGGTTGGCTCCGAGCCAGCGAATGCCTTCCGACGGCGCGCGCCCCCGTCGCCCCGGCGACGCTCGCCCCCGTTCTCCCTGCTCTGCCGCACAGCGAGGTGCAGCCCCCCATGAACACTCCCCTCCCCGCTCATCCGTCCCGGAGAGCCACCGGCTCCCCCGGACCGCTGCGTCTCACGGCATTCGCCGCGGTCGCCTGCGTCCTGCTCGCCGGCTGCTCCGGCTCGTCCGGTTCGGACGACTCGGGCGGGGACTCCGCGGGCCGCTCCGGCGGCCGGCTCAAGATCGCCCTGATCACCCACGGCGCCAAGGGCGACGCCTTCTGGGAACGGGTGCGCAAGGGCGCCGAGGCGGCGGCGGCCAAGGACGACGTCGAACTGACGTACGCGAGCGACGCCGACTCGGCCGGACAGGCCGAGCTGGTACGGGACGCCGTCCGCAACCGGGTCGACGGCATCGCGGTGACCCTGGCCAAGCCGCAGGTCATGAAGAGCCCGGTGGTCGCCGCCAAGGCGGCCGGCATACCCGTGGTCGGCCTCAACTCCGGTATCGACGCCTGGCAGTCCACGGGGCTCATGGAGTACTTCGGGCAGGACGAGAGCGTCGCGGGCCGTGCCGTCGGCGACAAACTCGACGGCCTCGGCGCGAAGCACGCCCTGTGCGTCATCCACGAGCGGGGCAACGTCGCCCTGGAGGCGCGCTGCGCGGGCGTGAAGAAGACGTTCGCCGGGGAGACCGACATCCAGTACGCCGACGGAACGGACATGGACGCGCTGACCACCGCCGTGGCGACCCGGCTCCAGCAGGAACCCGACATCGACGAAGTCATCACCAACGGCGCCCAGTTCGCGCTCGCCTCGGTGGAGGCGGCGAAGAAGGCGGGCAGCAAGGCCAAGGTCGCCACCTTCGACCTCAACCAGGACCTGGTCGATGCCGTCCGCGACGGCAGTGTGCAGTTCGCGGTGGACCAGCAGCCCTATCTCCAGGGCTATCTGGCCGTGGACTCGCTCTGGCTCTACAAGACCAACGGCAACATCAGCGGAGGCGGGGTGACGCCCGTCCTGACGGGCCCGGCCTTCGTGACGAAGACCAACGTCGCCGACGTCGCGCGGTTCGCCGAGGGCGGAACACGCTGACCCCACCCCTGCCCGATCCCCGATCCCCGACCCATCCGATCGCTCTAGGACGACTATGTCTCCACGGACAGGTGCCCGGCGCCGACGTCTCGGCTCCATACGTCTCTCCCTGATCCTCCTGGCACTGGTGCCCAGCGTCACCCTCGCCGCCATGTGGGGCGTGACGACGATCCAGATGTTCTCGGAGGGACTGCGGCTGCGCACCCAGACCGAACTGAGCCGCTCGACCGGCGCCATGGGCACCGAGGCCACGCTCGCGCTGCAGCAGGAGCGCAGCCTGTCGGCGGTGTGGCTGGCCTCGAAGCCCGCGGGTTCCCGGGCCGCCCTGGAGACCGCACGGGAGAAGACGGACGCGGCGGTCGCCAAGCTGGTGGACCGGTCCGACGACATCCAGATGGCGCCGACCCGTGTCCGGGACCGGCTCTACTCCGTCGTCGCCTCGGTGAGCAGCCTGGAGTACTACCGGGGCCAGGTGGACAACCCCTCCGACATCACCCCCGCGCAGGCGCTGGACCAGTACACCTCGATCATCGACGACCAGATCCACGCCTTCGAGGAGCTCTCCCAGGTCGACGACGGCGACCTCACCTCGCAGGCCGGACCGCTCGTCGCCCTGGAGCACGCCGCCGAGTTGGTCTCCGAGGAGGACCTCCAGCTCACCCTGGCAGGGCCCGAGGGGCGGATGGACGAGAAGACATGGGCGCAGTTCGCGCAGTTGGTGAACACGCGCCGCTGGCTGGTGCAGGACCAGATCGTGCCCTCGCTCACCGGCTCCGCGAAGACGCAGGTCGAGAACATCCTCACGAGCTACCAGTGGCAGACCCTGCAGGCCGTCGAGGACAAGGTGCTCGCGTCCCGTGCGAAGCAGAACGAGAACGGCGACGTCGTCCTTCCGGACGTGCAGAAGCAGTGGCGCGCCTCGCTCATCGAGGTCTCCGACCAGTACTCGGGGCTCATCCGGCAGCAGACCACCACACTGCTCCGGCACAGCGGGCAGGACGCGCGCGGGCTGCTGATCAAGGCGGGTGCGCTGAGCGCCGGCGGCCTCGTCGCCCTGCTGGTGTGCGTCGGCATGTCCTGGCGGATCACCCGCTCGCTGTCCCGGCGGCTGCGCGGGCTGCGCGAGGCCACGCTGAGCCTGGCACAGGAACGGCTCCCGGAGGTGGTGGCGAGGCTGGACCGGGGGGAGACTGTCGATGTGGACTCGGCGACTCCGCCGCTGGACTACGGCGGCGACGAACTCGGACAGGTGGCCCAGGCGTTCAACACGGCGCAGCGCACTGCCGTGCACACCGCCGTCGAACTCGCGGACACCCGGCGGGGTTTCCAGAAGGTCATCCTGGGCATCGCCCGGCAGAGCCAGAACCTGGTCAACCTCCAGCTCAGCAAGCTGGACACGCTGGAGCGCACCCACCAGGACCCCGAGGTCCTCAAGGGGCTGTACGAACTGGACTCCACGGCCAGCCAGTTGCGCCGCTACGAGGAGAACCTCGTCATCATCAGCGGCGGCCGGCCCGGACGCAGCTGGTCGCAGCCGGTGGCACTGATCGACATCCTGCGCAGCGCGGTCGGGGAGGTCGCCGAGTACCGGCGGGTGGAGGTGCACACCGAGGAGGAGGTGTGCATCGCGCCGCCCGCCGTGGCCGACGTGATCCATCTGCTGGCCGAGCTCATCGACAACGCGACGTCCTACTCGCCGGCGCCGAGCACGGTCGGGGTGCGGGCGGCCATGGTGGCCAAGGGGCTGGCGATCGAGGTCGAGGACCGCGGTCTGGGTCTGTCCGAGGAGGACTACGCCTCCTTCAACGCGCAGTTGGCGGTGTCCCCGCAGTTCGACGTGGTGGCGCTCGCCGACGACCTGCGACTGGGCATGTTCGTGATCGCCCGGCTGGCCACCCGGCACGGCATCGCCGTGACCCTGCGGCCCTCGCCGTACGGCGGCACCACGGCGATCGTGCTGGTCCCGCACGACATCGTGGTCCCCGAGACGGCTGCGGACACGGCCCCGGAGAGCGGCGGCCCGCGCATCCCGGCGGCCCTCGTACCGCCCACCCCGCGGGGGGAGACGTCCCGGGCGTCGTCCCAGACCGTGTCCGACGCTCCGCGGGAGAGGCCGAGCGAGTCCCGGGAGCCGTCCGGCCCGACGCGCCGCGGCACCGACCCTGCGCAGGAGGCGGCCGCCCAGGCCCCGGAACACGGCAGGTCCGGCTCCGACCGGATCCCGTCCCTCCCGGTACGCCGCAAAACCCCGCCGCCCTCCGACCCGCCGACCGCGACGGAGAGCGCGCCGCCCCCGTCACCCGAGGAGCCGGCCCGGACCGACGGCGCGGCGGGCGCCACCCCCGCCGCCACGGACACCTCACCCTCCCCCGCGGGGCCCCCTCCGCCGGGCGACCGGCGGCCGCACGGGCTCTCCCCGTTGCCCCGGCGGGTTCCCCAGACCAGCCTCGCCGCCGAGTTGCGTGAGGAGTCCGCCGCGCCCGAGGAGGACGGCTTCCCGGACGACTTCACCGCGGAGCGCGCCGCCTCCTCCCTCGCCGGCTTCCAGCGCGGCACCCTCGAGGCGCGCGAGTCCGGCCTGCCGCCGTCCGGCCCGGACGAGGCGGCCGCCGCTCCGGCCGCCCCCCGCCCGCCCGTCGCGGCCGCGGGCACCCCCAAGTCCCCGACATCGCCCGCCGACCGCTCATGAAGGACACCGCGATGACACACTCCATCCCTGCCACGAACACCCAGCTCGACCAGTTGCTCACCGGCCTGGTGGACCGGGTCGCCGACGTGAACCAGGCCGTCGTGCTCTCCGAGGACGGCCTGGTGGTCAGCAAGTCCACCGGCTTCCTGCGCGAGGACGCCGAGCGGCTGGCGGCGACCGCGTCCGGGCTGATGAGTCTCAGCAAGGGTGTCAGCATGGACTTCCGCGGCGGCCCGGTGCGCCAGGCGCTCATCGAGATGGCCAACACCTACCTCATCCTCACCTCGGCCGGCCCCGGCGCCCATCTGGTCGTACTGGCCGGCACGCACGCCGACGTCGGCGTGGTGGCGTACCAGATGAACATGCTGGTGAAGAAGATCGGCGAGCACCTCAGCGCGGCGCCGCGGACCAATATCGGTCCCGTCGTCCGCGGCAACGGCGGGTGAGGTGAGCGGAGGCGACGAAGCGGGCCGGCTCGTCAGGCCGTTCACCCTCACCGGTGGACGGACCCGGCCGAGCCGCGCCGATTTCACCCTCATCACCACCGTGACCGCGGTGGACCCGCCGCCAGAGCGGGCGGCGCGCCCGCAGCCGGAGCACGCCCGGATCCTGCGGCTGTCCGCCCGGCCCGTCGCCGTGGCGGAACTCGCCGCCCATCTGGACCTGCCGGTGAGCGTGGTCGTCATCATGCTCTGCGATCTGCTCGAGGCGGGCCTGATCACGGCCCGCCCGCCCCGTTCCGTCTCCGGCACCGCGGACCTGGACCTGCTGCAGAAAGTGAGGGACGGCCTTGGCCGGCTCTGAGCCCACCGCCGCACCGGTCGCGGCGCCCGACACGGTGAAGATCCTCATCGCCGGCGGCTTCGGCGTCGGCAAGACGACGATGGTGGGGGCGGTCAGCGAGATCGCCCCGCTGCGCACGGAGGAACCGCTGACCGTCGCCGGGCTGGGCGTCGACGATCTGAAGGGCATCGAGGAAAAACGGTCCACCACCGTGGCCCTCGACTTCGGGCGCATCACCATCGGCGACGACCTGGTGCTGTACCTGTTCGGCACCCCCGGCCAGCAGCGCTTCTGGTTCATGTGGAACGACCTGGCCATCGGCGCGCTCGGCGCGGTCGTGCTGGTGGACGTGCGGCGGCCGGAGTGCAGCTTCGCCGCGATCGACTTCTTCGAATGCCGGCACATCCCGTTCGTCGTGGGGGTGAACGGCTTCCACGGGCAGCACCCCTACCCGGCGGACGAGATCCGGGAGTCGCTGGCGCTGCCGGCGCACGTCCCGGTGCTGCTGTGCGACGCGCGGGAACGGAACTCGTGCCGGGACGTCCTGACAGCCCTGCTCGACCGGGCGATCGCGGTGACCGCGGACCCGGACGCCGGCCTCGTCTAGGCCGTGTCGCGAAGGCGGCGAACGCCGGCTGTCGGGGCGCCGGCGGACTTCGGCCGCCGCAGCAGCGCCGCCGTCTCCGGGTGCGGGCCCGTCTCCGCCCACCGCAGGGGTGTCCAGCCGGTGCCGTGGTCCTCGCGCAGGTCGGGGTCGGCGCCGTGGGCCAGGAGGGTGCGGACCGTCTCGGTGTGGCCCCAACAGGCCGCCGCGCACAGGGGTGTTCCCTCCGCGCCGGGGCCCGCGCTCTCGGCGTCCGGCGGGGCGCCGGCCTCCAGCAGCCTGCGGGCGATGCCGGCGGCGCCCTGGACGCAGGCCGTGTAGAGGGGGGTCGTCCCGTCGGCGTCGGGCGCCGCCGGGTCGGCTCCGGCCCGCAGCAGCAGGTCCACCTGGCGGCTGTCCTCGAGCAGGGCGGCGGCGACCAGACGCCGGGTCAGTTTCTTCTGCCGTCTTCTGTTCACGGCCGCCGAGGGTAGCCCCCTCCGCCCGCGCGCCGCCGGATTTGTCGGGGGCGGCGCACAGTCGGAAGGCAGGAAACTGCCGAGTTGTGTCCCAGTGATTGACCTGTACCTCTCACGCCTCTACGTTCTGACCGGCTCACCGAACCTTGTTCGGTATTTCGACCATCCGGGCATCCCGCACCCCGTGGAGAGCACATGACCCCCAACCCCTCCCGCCGCCTCTTCCTCGGCGCGGCGGCCTCCGTCCCCCTCGCCCTGACCCTCGGCACGCCGGCCGCCCACGCGGCCGACTCGGCGTATGTGATGGGCTACTTCACCGAGTCCACCAACCTGGGCGACGGCACCGACTACGGCCTCCACCTGGCCGTCAGCACGGACGGGCTGCGCTGGACGCCGCTCAACCAGAACAACCCGGTTCTCACGCCGACGGCAGGCGCGCTGGGGCTGCGCGACCCGTTCATCCTGCGCAAGCAGGACGGCACCTTCGTGGTGCTCGCCACCGACCTCAAGGGCACCGACTGGAGTTACGTCAGCCAGTACGTGCACGTCTGGAACTCCACCGACCTGCGCACCTTCACCGGCTACCACCGGCTGAAGCTGCACGACATGAACACCCACAGCTGGGCGCCGGAGGCGTTCTGGGACGCCGGCCGGGGCCAGTACGCGCTGATCTACTCCGCCGTCAACAGCAGCGGCCACAACGTGATCATGGTGAACTACACCACCGACTTCGTCACCGCCTCGGCGCCCCAGGTCTTCTTCGACCCCGGCTACGACGTGATCGACGGCGACATGGCGGTGGGCGTGAACGGCGTCAACTACCTCTACTTCAAGAAGGACCAGACGCTGGTGGGGGCCCGCTCCACCTCGCTCGACCCGGGCAGCTTCACGCCCTTCACCACGGGCGTGGCGCACGGCGGAACCGAGGCCCCGACCCTGGTCAAGTCCCTGTCCTCCGGCACCTGGTGGCTGTGGGGCGACACCTACACCCCCAACGGTGTCTTCTACGCCTGGCAGTCCGGCGACCTGTCGGCGGGCACCTGGACCGCGCTGGACCAGAAGACGTACACCCAGCCGGTCAACTCCAAGCACTGCGGCATCACGACGATCACGGCGGCCCAGTACGACAGCCTGCTCTCCTACTGGGGCGCCCCGGCCTGGAACCGGCTGAAGTCCTACAACTATCCGGCCCGTTACGTCCGCCACTCCAACTACGTCGGCCGTATCGACGAGTACCCGGTCGAGCCGTACAAGGACTCGCTGTGGACGATCGTGCCGGGCCTCGCGGACGGCTCGGGGGTCTCCTTCCGGTCGGTCAACTACCCGACCCGCTATCTGCGGCACTACAACTACCAGCTGCAACTGGACGTCAACGACGGCACGTCGACGTTCGCGGCGGACGCGACCTTCTACCGTACGGCGGGGCTGGCGGACTTGGGCTGGTCGTCGTTCCGCTCGTACAACAACCCGACCCGCTACATCCGGCACTCGAACTACGTGCTGCGCATCGACCCGATCTCGACGGCGACCGAGCAGCAGGACGCGACCTTCTACGTGGGGTACTGAGCGGCCCGCCGGATCACAACCCGGCCAGCAGCGGCAGGAGTTCGGTCGCGGCCGTGAGGTCCGCGGTGAGTGGGCGGTCGTCCGTGCCGAACGGCAGGGCGGCCGCCGCCACGGTGAAGGCGGCGCACCGCGGCGGCAGCGACAGCATCCGCAACGCCCTTACGGCGGTGACGAGTTCGCAGGCGAGGACGGTGGCGTAGGCGTCCGTGGCGCGCAGGGACTGGCGGGCGGCCTGGCCGGCGAAGCTGGCGGCCTCCTCCAGGCCCCGCGCGAGGACCGCGTGCCCGGCCGAGGCGGGCGCGGCGCAGGAACGCAGCTCCGCCAGCGCGGAGTTGGCGGTGTACTCCAGGATCATCGTGCCCGAGCTGCTCGCGGCCCCGGTGGCCAGGAAGGCGGACAGTCCGGTGAGGCCGGGGTCTCCGAGGGCGGCGAGGCGGGCGGCGGAGAGCTGGGCGGTCTGCAGCAGCGCGAGGTTCGCGGCGTCCAGGGCGAGACCGAGCGGAGCCGCGAAGAAGCCGCCGTGGTGGTAGGCGGCGGTGCCGTCGGGCGCCATCAGCGGGTTCTCGGAGGGGCAGTTGACCTCCGCCTCGACGACCGTGCGCAGCCGGTCCGCGGCGTCGAGGGCGCAGCCGTGCGCCTGTGGGAAGGCCCGGAAGCCGAACGGGTCCTGGATGCGCCGGCCGGGGGCGCCGGACGCCCGGTCGTCGATGCCCAGCAGCCGCCGTACCTCCGCGGCGGCACGGGCCGCGCCTGGGTAGGGCCGCAGGGCGTGCACGGGTGCCGCGTACGCCTCGGCCGAGCCGGACACGGCGGTGAGGGAGAGGGCGGCGACGGCGTGCGTGGCCCGCAGCAGCGTCTCGAGGCCGTGCTGCGCGAACGCGGCCTGCCCGAGCGCGAGGGCGTTGCTGCTGAGCAGGGCGAGCGCGTCCCCGGGCTCCGGAACGACAGGTGCGGGCAGCGGCCCCGCAATCGACGCCCGCCCTCGTCCCGGCTCGGCGGGCGGCGGCCCGGCGGCCGGTGCGGGGGTTTCTCCGTGTCCGGTCGGCAACGGGTCGGCGGACGGTGTGCGGGCGTCCCGCGGGCAGGTTCCGGACGGGCCGGCGCCAACCGGTACCGGCCCGTCCGGGTCCTGCACCCAGGGCCGTTCGCCGATCAGGGTGAGGCCGGTCTGGGCCAGGGCGGTGAGGTCGCCGGTGCCGATGCCGCCGTACTCGTTGACCGCGGGGTGGACGCCGAGGCGCAGGGCCTCCATGAGGGCGTCGACGAAGGCGGGCTGGATGCCGGAGCCGCCGGCGAGGAGCTGGTTGGCGCGGACCGCGAGCATCGCGCGGACCTGACGGGCGGGGAGCAGCGCGCCCGCACCGCCCGCGTGGCTGCGCAGCAGACGCAGACCGTGGTCGCCCTCGTCGTCCTCGTCGACGAGCACCGAGCGCTGGGCGCCGACGCCGGTGGTGCGCCCGTAGAGCCGTCCGTCGGCCGCGAGGCGACGGGCATGGTGCCAGGAGCGTACGGCCCGTTCGCGGGCCTCGGGGGCCACTGCGGGCACGGCCGCACCGTCGGCGAGCGCGACGAGCTCGCCGACGGTGAGGGTGCCGCCGGTCAGGACGACCCGGACGCGCTCCTGGTGCGCCGGTGTCCGGGTCGGTCCGTCGGTGGTTGCGTCCAACGCGGCAGGGTCAGTCCAGGCCCGCCGACTTCAGCCAGGCCTTGGCGACGTCCAGCGGGTCCTTGCTCTCCAGCTGCACCTGGGAGTCCAGGTCCAGCAGGGTCTTGGTGTCGAGCTTGGCGGAGACGGCGTTGAGCGCGTCGACGCCCTCCTGGGAGAGGCCGCTCTTGTACACCAGGGGGGTCACGTTCGCGAAGCCGAAGAGGTTCTCCGGGTCCTGCAGGACGACGAACTTCTCCTTGGTGATGGTCGGGTCCGTGGTGAAGATGTCCGCGGCCTGCACCGTGTTCTTCTTCAGCGCGGCCTGGGTCAGCGGGCCGCCGGCGTCCAGCGCCTTGAAGGACTTGAACTCCAGGCCGTACACCGACTTCAGGCCCAGCATGCCCTGCTGCCGGGTCTGGAACTCGGGCGAGCCACCGAGGACCAGGTCGGGCGCGATGGCCTTGAGGTCGGCGAGGGTCGACTCGGAGGTCAGCTTGTACTTGTCGGCGGTCGCCTTGTTGACCGTGACGGAGTCCTTGTCCTCGGCCGGGGAGGACTCCAGGAGCGTCAGCTTGGAGTCGAGCTTGGCCTTCGCGGCCGCGTTCACGGTCGCGAGGGACTTCTGCTCGGCCTTGGCGTCGAGGTAGGCGAGCAGCGAGCCGTTGTACTCCGGAAGGACGGTGATGGAACCGTTCTTGAGCAGGCCGTACGTGGTCTCGCGGCTGCCGATGTTGGGCTTGTAGGACACCTTGATGTCCTTGGCCTTGAGGGCCTCGCCGTAGATGTCGGCGATCAGGATGCTCTCGGCGAAGTTGTTGGAGCCGACGACGACGGTCCCGCTGTCCGCCTTGTCTCCGGCGAGCGGGTTGTCCTTGGTGTCGTCGGAAGAACCGCATCCCGCCAGCAGGGCCGTCATCGCGGCGAGCGCGACGGCCGCCGCGCCGGGGTGGTTCCTGAGGGACCTGGACCTGCTGCTGTGGGCGTTGGAAGTCACTGTTCCGTTCCGAGCTCTGGGGGGCGATGAGGAACTGACGAGGTGGGACTGATGGGTGTGGTCCGTCGAGGCGGTCCGTCGCAGCGGAGCGCCGACGCGTCACTGAAACACTCTGGCCTGATCCAATCGACCCACTTCTCGGTCAGTCAAGAGCGGTCCGGTCACCGATTGGACTCGATTCATGGTCACTTGGGTGCTATTTGGAAGCGCATTATGGAGTTTTCGGGGGCGCTTCGTAATGGATTCTTGACGTAGGGCGACGTGCTCGGCCGATCAAAGAAGCGATAGTCTCGCCCGCAGTTGGCGTCGGCCAAGCGGTGCGCGGGGGTCCGCTAAGGTCTCGTTCCACTCACATTCGGCCACAAGCGTGCACCGCCACACCCGCAACACCTTTTGAAGGAGGCCCGGTGTCCACGAACGAAGTGGACGCGCCCGCCCGGTCGGCATCCTCGGCACCCTCGTCGGTGCGCCGGGGTCTGCGGGGCTTCGCAGACCGGTGGCCCTTCCAGCGCAAGCTCAACGTACTGGTCGGTATCCCGCTGACGGTGATCGCCCTTCTGCTGGCGTACCTGATCGTCGACCTGGTGCAGGAGTCCAACCGCGCCGAGGAAGCCGCCCAACTGGTACGGGACAGCGCCCAGGTGGCCCGGCTGGTCGCCGACCTGCAGGCGGAGCACCAGCAGGCGATCCTGCTCTCGGTGCGTCACGAGGCGGCCTTCGACGGCGGCACACCCTCGACCGACGCCTACCGGCAGGCCCAGCTCACGGTGGACGCCCAGGTCACGAAGGTGGTCGACACCTTCGGCGACCGGCTGCCGGACTCCGAGGCCCAGGCCCTCCGGGAGGTCCAGGGTCTGTCCGGGCTGCGGGACACGATCGAGCAGGGCTATCTGCCCGCCGACAACATCGACCCGGCGTACTCCGGCGCCTCCAAGGGCCTCATCGACGGCCTGGGCCTGGACCGGAACTCGGCGCTGGCCACCACCTTCACCGGCAACCTGCTCGACTCGCTGCTGCGCGCCGACGCCGCCCACGGCGCCTACGAGACCGGGGTGTTCTCCGCGCGCACCGGCGACAGCAACGCGCTGATCGAGTTCACCGGCGCGGTCGGCGAGTACGAGCTGTTCGCCTACCAGGCCGAGCGGTTCGACCGGTTCGCGTCCGCCGCGCAGGACGACGAGTTCGGCGGCATCGAGCACAACTCCTCGCAGGCCTCGATCAGCCAGCACTTCGCCGAACTGGCCGTCGACCCCAGCGCGTTGCAGGCGGGGTCCAGGGCCGAGATCCGTGCCGCGTTCCGGACGGCCCTCGACTCCTACCCCGAGTACGGCGCGCAGGCCAAGAACCGGCTGAAGATCACCACCTCGCTGATCGGCCAGATCGCCGACCACGCCGACGACTCGGCGTCCAGCGCCGAGTGGCGGGCGGGCGTCCTGCTCAACCTGGCGCTGCTGGGCTTCGCCCTGTGGATCGCCTTCGCCGTCCTGGTACGGCGCTCCGTGGTCCGCCCGGTGCTGGCGCTGACCGGGGCCGCGCAGGAGGTCGCCGACGTCGCCGGGCGCGAGCTCGCCCGGGTCGCCGACGACGACGCCGAGGAGACCGGCTCGCCGCGACTGCGCGAGCTGCCGGTCACCGCGGACGACGAGATCGGCGAGCTGGCCGAGGCCTTCAACAACGTGCAGACCACCGCGGCCGCGCTGCTGGAGCGGCAGGTGCTCAGCCGGCGCAACGTCGCCGAGATGTTCGGCAACGTGGGCCGCCGCGTCTCCAATCTGACGACCCGCCAGTTGGCGCTGATCGACTGGGTGGAGCGCGGCGAGACCGACCCCGCGCTGCTGGAACGCCTCTACTCGATCGACCACATCGCGGTCCGCCTGCGCCGCAACGCCGACAGCCTGATGCTGCTGGCCGGCATCCGCGAGACCGTCCTCGACTCCGGGCCGACCGAGCTGACCAACGTCGTCCGGGCCGCGCTCGGCCAGATCGAGGGCTTCCAGCGGGTACGGCTGCACTCGGCCACCGAGACCATGGTGGAGCCCGACATCATCGGCGACCTGACGCTGATGATCGCCGAACTCCTGGAGAACGCGGTGTCGTTCTCGCCCGAGGGCAGTTCCGTCGAGGTACGGGTCGGCGTCGCCGAGGACGGCGCGTCGATCACCGTCGCCGACCACGGCCTCGGGATGAGCGCCGATCGCCTCGCCGAGGAGAACGCCCGTCTGGTGCGCCGCGAGCGCCTCGACCTCGTCCCGACCAAGGTGCTCGGTCTGTTCGTGGTCGGCGCGCTGGCCCGCCGCTGGAACATCGACGTCACCCTCTCCCGCACGCCCGGCGGCGGTGTGACGGCCGAGGTCCGGATCCCGTCCACCCTGCTGCTCACGCTCAGCGGGGGCGTGATGCCGTCCGCGGCCACCGCGGCCTCTCTGCCTGCCCCGTCGGCGCCCGCCGCCGGCCCGTCGCCCGCGGCGTCGCTTCCGCCCGCCCCGGCCCCCGGGGCCGACGACGACGGGTTCCCGCTCCCGCGCCGGGTGCCCCGCCGCGAACAGCCGTCCTGGGCCGAACCCGACCCGGTCCGCCCGGCCGACGGCACGCGGCGCGAAACGGGAGCGTACGACCGTACGCCCGAGCCGGCGCGGTACGACGGCGTGGTCGCGCGGGCACCGGAGAGCGCCTCGGCGCAGCCCGGCTCCGCCGCCGACGACCGCACGGCCCACCCGGCACCGTACGAGCGCCCGGCCGCCCCCTCGGTGCCCGCCGCCCACGGCAGGACCGGCGAGGCGGGGCTGCCCGTGCGCGGTGCTGAGCCGACCGCCCGCACCCGTCCGGCCGGCCAGGACCCCTGGGGCCGTACCGCCGGACCCGCGCCGTCCGGTGCCGCGCCCCACGCGGCCGAACCCCCCGCCGGCGACGGCCCGCGTCCGCTGCGGCGCCGGGTGCGCGGGGCGACCCTGCGGACCACCGTGGACGCCTCCGCGCAGACCGCACGGCAGGCCGCCCGGCCCGCCGACGCGGACGCGGTGCGCAGCGCGCTGGAGGAGTTCGAGGCGGCCGTGGAGCGCGCCCACCGCGACACCGGCGCACACCCTCTCCCGGCTGACAGACCGAGCCCGCACGACCGGCACGACCAAAGGGTCCCGGACGACCACCGGAATCCCCCGCACCACCAGAACCACCTTCCGGAAGGAGCCGAGCAGTGAGCACGTCGACAGGTGAGACCCCCACCTCAGACGCCACGCCGACCGACCTGCGGGCCGCCGCAGCCGACTTCACCTGGCTGCTCAACCGTTTCGCCACCGAGACCGCGGGTGTCGTGGACGCCATCGCGGTGTCCTCCGACGGCCTGCTGATCGCGGTGTCCGAACTGCGCGAGCACGCCGACTCCGAGCGGCTCGCGGCGATCGTCTCCGGCATCACCAGCCTGGCCGCGGGCGCCTCCGGCAACTACGGTCTGGGCGGCCTGAACAAGGTCATCATCGACCTGGAGGGCGGTCACGTCCTGGTCTCCGCGATCGGCAGCGGCGCCGTCCTCGGCGTGGTCACCGACAAGGAGGCCAAGCTCGGCAACATCGCCTACGAGATGACGGTGTTCGCCAACCGGGCGGGCGCCGCGCTGAGCCCGCAGCTCGTCCTGGAACTGAAGAACAGCGTCGGCGCCACCAGGTCGCGCTGAGCGTCGGCCACCGCAAAAGGAAGCGAACACCACCGATGGCGGATGGCCGAGGCCCGAGCGGTCCGGGCGAGGTCCCGGCCGGCCCGGTCGGCCCCGCGCCCGCCGTACGGCCCTTCCTGGTCACCGCGGGCCGGGTCGCGGGGGCGGGCGCGGCCCAGGCCGGCCGGACGATGCCCGTCGAGACCCAGTTGGTGGCGACCACCGACGGGATCGACGCGCTCGACCGGCTCTCCTTCGAGCAGCACGACATCGTCGCCGCCTGCCGGGTGCCGCAGTCCATCGCGGAGATCGCGGCGCGGCTCAGGCTGCACCTGAACGTGGTGCGGGTCCTCGCCGAGGACCTGCGGGCGGCGGGGCAGCTGTCGATCCACGTGCCCGACTCCGGCGTCACCCATGACTCGTCCGTCCTGCGCAGGGTTATCGATGGCCTCAGGGCCATCCCAGACTCCCGGGGGGTACTCCGTGACTCCGACTGAACCGCTCGTCCGGCCCGCCGCGGGCCAGGCAGCCGCACGGCCGCCGCTGCCGGTGAAGCTGGTGATCGCGGGCGGCTTCGGCGTGGGCAAGACCACCGCGGTCGGCGCGATCTCCGAGATCGAGCCGCTGACCACCGAGGCGGCCATCACCGAAGTGGCGGCGGGGGTGGACGACCTCAGCCACACCCCGCGCAAGACCACGACCACGGTCGCGATGGACTTCGGCTGTCTCACCATCGACCCGACCCTGAAGCTGTACCTGTTCGGCACGCCCGGGCAGGAGCGGTTCGGCTTCATGTGGGACGACATCGTCGAGGGGGCGGTCGGCGGGCTCGTCATCGTCGACACCCGCCGTCTCGACGACTGCTACGCGGCCGTGGACTACTTCGAGCACAAGCGGATCCCGTTCGCGGTCGCGGTGAACGCCTTCGACGGGGAGGTGGCGCACACTCTGGACGAGGTCCGGTGGGCGCTGGACGTCTCCGACGGGGTGCCGGTGCTGGTCTTCGACGCCCGTGAGCGCGGCTCGGTGCGGGACGCGCTGCTGGTCGTACTGGAACAGGCGCTGGCCCGCTCGGAGGGCTGAGCACACACCGGTCCGCGGTCTCCGGGCGCCCTTCACGGGTTCGTCCGGAGGCCGCGGATCCGTGTCAGCCGGCCCGCCGAACCCCTGGCGACACCGCCGCGCGGGCCGCCAGCCAGAAGATTCCGAGGGTCGCGAGGGCGAGGCCTGCCACCAGGGTGGCGCCGCCGACGACCTTCTCGTAGTCGTGCTGGTAGAGGCCGTCGACGATGTAGCGGCCGAGGCCGCCGAGGCCGACGTACGCGGCGATGGTGGCCGTGGAGACGATCTGGATGGCCGCCGAGCGCAGTCCGCCGAGGATGACGGGCAGCGCGACCGGGAGTTCCACCTGGAGCAGGATCCAGGGCTCCGCCATGCCGATGCCCCGGGCGGCGTCCACGGGCGACGGGTCCACCGAGCGCACCGCCTCGTAGGTGGTGACCAGGATCGGCGGGACCGCGAGCACGACCAGCGGGATCATCACGGGCAGCATGCTGAAGCCGACGATGATGGTGATGAGCACCAGCAGACCGAAGGTGGGCAGGGCCCGGGCCGCGGTGGCGATCAGGGTGAGGGTGTTGCCGCCCTTGCCGTAGTGACCGGTTACCAGGCCGATCGGCAGGCCGATCAGGGCGGCGATGGCGAGCGCCTCGAGCGAGTACTGGAGGTGCTCCCACAGCCGGGTGGGGATGCCGTCGTAGCCGTGCCAGTGGGCGCTGTCGCTGAAGAAGGCGTTGACGAAATTGAGGACGTTCACCGGGCCTCGACCGCCTTCCGGGTACGGGCGGCGCCCGAGCCGCTGGGCATCCAGGGGGTCAGCAGGAGGCGTACGCCGACCAGCGCCGCGTCCACCAGGACCGCCAGGACGGCGGTGGTGAGCACGGAGTTCCAGGCGAGTTCGGGCCGGTTGTAGATCTGCGCGTCGTGCAGCAGGTTGCCGAGCGCGCCCTGGTTGCCGATCAGCATGCCGACGCTCACCAGGCTGATGCTCGACACCGTCGCCACCCGCAGCCCGGCGATGATCGCGGGAGTCGCGATCGGCAACTGGACCTGGACGTAACGGCGCAGGGGGCCGAAGCCCATCGCGGTCGCGGCGGCGAGCGTCTCCTGCGGCACCGAGCGGACGCCGTCGACGATCGCCGGGACCAGCACCACCAGGGTGTAGACGGTCAGCGGGATCATGACCGTCAGCTCGGTCTGGCCGGTGTAGTCGATGAGGACCACGAAGAAGGCCAGCGAGGGGATCGCGTACAGCACGGTCGTCACCCACAGCACCGGCGGGTACAGCCAGCGCAGCCGCACGCACAGCTGGGCGAGCGGCAGCGCGAGCACCAGACCGCCCAGGACCGGCAGCAGGGCCTCGCGCAGATGCAGCACGATCAGGCCGAACCAGTCGTGCTGGAGGTCGCTGGGGATGTCGAAGAAGCGGTTCATCGCAGGGCCTTCGGCTCGCCCGCGGCGCTCTCGCCGTCGCCGGTGGCGCCCGCGCTGTTCTCGTGGGCGCCGCGGATCGCCTCGGCGATGGTGGCCTGCGAGACGACGCCGGTGGCGCGGCCCTCGCCGTCCACGGCGACCGCCCAGCCGGTGGGCGACAGGACGGCGCAGTCCAGGGCGGCCCGCAGCGAGTCCTGTCCGGCGGTGAACGGCCGCCCGTACGGCAGCAGTCGGGCCGGGTCGATCCGGCCGGCGGTCAGCGCGTCCGGCTCGCCCCAGCCGAGGGGACGGCCCTCGAGGTCGGTGACGAGGAGGTAGGACACGTCCGCGCCGCGGTCGGCGATCTGCTCGGCGGTGGCGTCGACGGCGACGATCGGCGCGGTGAGGAGGTCCAGGCCGGCCGCGGAGAAGAAGGACAGGCGCCGGATGCCGCGGTCGGCGCCGAGGAAGTCCTCGACGAACGCGTCGGCCGGGTTCGACAGCAGCTCGGCGGGCGGCGCGAACTGGGCGAGCTTGCCGCCGGTGCGCAGGACGGCGACCATGGTGCCGAGCTTGACGGCCTCGTCGATGTCGTGCGTGACGAAGACGATGGTCTTGCCCAACTCGTCCTGGATGCGCAGGAGTTCGTCCTGCAGTCCCTTGCGGACGACGGGGTCCACGGCCGAGAACGGCTCGTCCATCAGCAGCACCGGCGGATCCGAGGCGAGTGCCCGGGCCACGCCTACGCGCTGCTGCTGACCGCCCGAGAGCTGATAGGGGTAGCGCTTGGCGAGCGAGGCGTCGAGCCCGACGCGCTCCATCAACTCCCGCGCCCTGGCCCGCGCCTTGTCCTTGCTCCAGCCGAGCAGCCGGGGCACGGTGGCGATGTTGTCGACGATCGTACGGTGCTGGAAGAGACCGGCGTTCTGGATGACGTAACCCATGGACCGGCGCAGGGTGTTGACCGGCTGCTGCCGGGTGTCCTTGCCGTCGATGGAGATCGTGCCCTCGCTGGGCTCCACCATCCTGTTGATCATCCGCAGCGTGGTCGTCTTGCCGCATCCGGAGGGGCCGACGAGAACGGTGATCGCCCGGTCCGGGATCTCGAGGGAGAGCCGGTCGACCGCCACCGTGCCGTCCGGGTACCGCTTGGTGACTGAATCTATCCGTATCAAAACGCCGAATACCCTTCGGGTCTGGCTGTTTCCGCCCACTCTCGACCAGACGAGTTTGGGGCCGTTGCGGGGAGAGTCTAAACCGCTTACGTTTCGGACGTTTTCGCGGGCGAGACAAGACCTCGAGCGACCCGGACTGTGCGCGACCTGTGAGTCTCCTGATTCTCACCCTTCGCTCAGAAGCGGCTCAGGGATCCCCCAGATACGGCGCCCATCGTCAGGGTCATGAACGAAACGAACGCGGGAGGCGTCCGGCGCCGGTCGGTCGAGATCGTGGTGCCGGTGTACAACGAGGCGCACGTCCTCGCCGACAGCATCGGCCGTCTCCACGCACATCTCGAAGAGTCCTTCCCGTTCGCGTTCCGCATCACGATCGCGGACAACGCCAGCACGGACGCCACCTGGAGCGTGGCGACCGACCTGACCCTGCGGCTCCCGCACGTCCACGCCCGGCGCCTGGAGGAGAAGGGCCGGGGCCGCGCCCTGAAGCACGTGTGGTCCCGCTCCACCGCCGATGTCGTCGCCTACATGGACGTCGACCTCTCCACCGGCCTGGAGGCCTTCCTCCCCCTGATCGCCCCGGTCCTGTCCGGCCACAGCGACCTCGCGATCGGCAGCCGGCTGCACCGGCAGGCGGCCGTGGTGCGGGGCGGAAAGCGGGAATTCGTCTCCCGCTCCTACAACACCCTGCTCAAAGCCGGTCTCGGCGCCCGCTTCTCGGACGCGCAGTGCGGCTTCAAGGCCGTCCGCGCCGACGTCTTCCGGGCGCTCGCCCCGCACATCGAGGACACCGCCTGGTTCTTCGACACCGAACTGCTGGTCCTGGCCCAGCGCAACCGGCTGCGCATCCACGAGGTCCCGGTCGACTGGACCGACGACCCCGACAGCCGGGTCGACATCGTCCGCACGGCCCTCGACGACCTGAGAGGCATGGGCCGGATGCTCCGCTCCACCCTCACCGGCCGCACCCGGATCCCCGCCGTCCCCCGCCGCACGAGCACCCCCCAGGTGCCGGCCGCGCGCACCCCGTCCCCCGCCGCCGTCCTGCCCACCGGGGCGGACCACCACCTGGAGTACGCGTCATGACGACCCTCGCCCCGCCGCCCGCCCCCGCCCGGGAGGACGGATCCCGTCACCGGGCCGCGCCGCCCTCCAGAAGCGACCTCGCCCGGCGTCTGTTCACCGGCGCACCCGAAGACCCGCGCTGGGCCCGCCCGGCCCTCTGGGCGATCCTGGTGCTCGCCACGGCCCTGTACGCCTGGAACCTCTCCTCCATCACCGGCAACTCCTTCTACGACGCGGCCGTCTACTCCGGCACCAAGAGCTGGAAGGCGTTCTTCTTCGGCGCCCTGGACGCCGGCAGCTTCATCACTGTCGACAAACCCCCCTTCGCCCTGTGGGTGATGGGCCTGTCCGCCCGCGTGTTCGGCTACGGCACCTGGCAGTTGATGCTGCCGATGGTGGCCGTCGGCGTCGGCTCGGTGGCCCTCCTGTACCGCCTGGTCAAGCGGGACTTCGGCCCGGTCGCGGCGACGATCGCCGCGCTCACCCTCACCCTGACCCCGATCACGGTCGCCATCACCCGTGACACCAACCCGGACCCGGTCCTCGTCTTCCTGATGCTGCTGGGCGCGGCCGCCCTGCTGAAGGCCGTGCGCACCGGCCGGACGATGCCGCTGGTGTGGTCCGGCGTCGCCATCGGCTTCGCGTTCAACACGAAGATGATGCAGGCGTACGTCGTCCTGCCCGCGTTCTTCCTGGTCTACCTGTGGGCCGCCAAGGGCAGCCTGGGCCGCCGGATCCGCAACCTGGCCGTCGGCACGGTCGCGCTGGTCGCCTCCAGCGCCTGGTGGATGGTGGTCGTCGACCTGATCCCGGCCTCCTCCCGCCCCTACATCGGCGGCTCCACCGACAACACGGTCTGGGACCTGGTCATCGGCTACAACGGCTTCGGCCGGATCTTCGGGGCGAGTTCCTCGGTGGGCTCCGCAGGCAACGGCGCCAGCTTCGGCGGCGAGGCGGGCCTGTACCGCATGTTCAACGAGATCATGGGCGGCCAGATCTCCTGGCTGATCCCCTTCGCGACGATCGCCCTGGTGGCCGGCCTGGTCCTGCGCGGCCGCGCTCCCCGCACCGACGCCAGGCGCGCGGCGCTCATGCTCTGGGGCGGCTGGTTCGTCCTGCACTACCTGACCTTCGCCCTCGCCGAGGGCACCTTCCACCCGTACTACGTCACCGCCATGGCTCCCGGGATCGCGGCGCTGGCCGGCGCGGGCGGGGTCACTCTGTACAAGGCCTTCCGTGAAGGCTCGGCAGCCGTGGGGGTCCCCCCGCTCGAGCGAAGCCGAGAGTGGGGGAGGGTCTGGGTGCTGCCCTCCGCGATCGCGGTCAGCACGGTCTGGGCGGTCGTCCTGCTCCAGCGGGTCTCCGACTCCGGCACGCTCTACACGGTCGCGGAGGCCGTGGTGGCCGCCGCGGGCACCCTGTCCGTCGCCGGCCTGCTGATCGGCCGCTTCACCAAGCGGCACCGTCTGATGGGCGTCGCGGCGCTGGCCGCGGTGGTGGCCCTGCTCGCCGGTCCCGCCGCGTACTCGGTCTCGGCGGCGACCTCGAGCACCAACGGCACCAACCCGACGGCCGGCCCCAGCACCGGGGGCGGCATGGGTGGCATGGGCGGCGGCCAGCGTCCGAGCGGCGCGGGCGGCCCGGGCGGCACCGGCAGTCGGTCGACGGGCCAGCCCCCGACGGGCAGCGGTTCGTCCTCCACCGGCGAGTCCGGCACGACCGAGTCCGGCACGACCGAGTCCGACAGCACCGAGAGCCAGGCCGGTGGCGGTGGCGGCGGCATGGGCGGCGGCACCCAGGTCTCGTCCGCGATGATCACCTACCTGAAGAAGCACCAGGACGGCGCCACCTGGCTGGTGGCCGTGGCCACCGACCAGACGGCCTCCTCGATCATCCTGGAGTCCGGTCAGCCGGTCATCTCCATGGGCGGCTGGTCCGGCAGCGACGACGCGATGACCCTGGCCAAGCTGAAGAGCCTGGTGAAGTCGGGCAAGCTGCACTACATCGTGATCGGTGACAGCGGCCAGGGATCCTCGAACTCCGAGATCTCCACCTGGGTCAAGAAGAACGGCACGGCGGTCTCCGACTACAGCGGCCTGTACCGACTGGACGCCTCCGACGTCGGCTGACGTACGACAACGGGAAGCGCCCCCGGCCGTGTGATCGGCCGGGGGCGCTGTCGTGCCCGATCCGGGTCACGCCGCCGGGCGCTCCACCGCCGTCGGGAAACCCGGGGTACGCAGCACACCGCCCCCGGCGACCACCGCGAACACCTCGCAGTCCGCCCGGCCCGCCGCCCACTCCACGCCCTCCGCGCCCAGGGCGAACGCGGCCGTGGCGACGGTGTCGGCGAGGGTCAGGGTCGGGGCGACGACGGTGAGGCTGTCGAGGCCGGTGGCCGGGCGGCCGGTGCGGCCGTCGAGGATGTGGTCGCCGCGCTCGTAGCGCGCGGAGGTGGCGACCGCGGCGTCGGTGAGGTCGAGAACCGCGCACAGCTTGTCGGCGAGGAAGGGGTGCCGTACGCCGACCCGCCAGGGGCCGCCCGAGACCACCACGTCACCGCCCGCGTTGAGGCAGAAGCGGGTGAGCCCGGCTCCGGACAGCAGCCCGGCCGCCCGCTGCACCGACCAGCCCTTGACGACGGCGCAGGGGTCCAGGCCCCGGCCGGGCAGCCGTACGTCGAAGGCGCCGCCGGTGGCGACGCGGTACTCCTCGCACAGGTCGAGCACCTCGGCGAGGTCGGCGCTCACGTCCCCGGCGGACAGCTCGCCCCGGTCCAGCCGGGACACCTCGCTGTCCGCCCTGAACGGGCTGAACCGCTCGTCGGCCTCCCGCAGCCACGCGAAGACGGCGTCCGCGGCTCCTTCGGGAACCAGTGCGTCGTCGATGCGCAGCGACACCGGGAAGCCCATGATGTGCTCGACCCTGTGCATGTCAGGCGCCCTTTGCGTCGATCGCGGCCTGGAGGGACTCCTTGTAGCCGTCACTCGTAATGGTCGCACCGGACACCGTGTCGATGTCCGCGCTCTGCGCCTGAAGCGTCTCCGCGATCAGCTTCGGCACCGCGGCCGTCGTCTGCGGATGGTCCGGCTGTTTCAGCATCCTCACGGCCGTGATCTTGTCCCCGCCGAAGGTCACCTGGACCTGGACGTCGCCCTTCTCCGTGTTCACGGTCGTACCGGTGAAGGTGGTCGACCCCGAGGAGGAGGCGGCGGCGGACGGAGTCGAGACGGCTTCCGTGGTGGTGGACGTCGTACCGGTCGACGGCTCGTAGCGCCAGACCGGGATCAGGCCCGCCACGGACAGGACCAGGACAGGTATTGCTCGCTTCACGGTGTTTTCCTCGTGTCTCTCAACCCGCCAGGCTGAAGCGTTCGAAGTGGATCTGCGTCCTGGGTACGGCCAGCTCGCGCAGGGTGCCGAGGACCGCGTTCATCATCGGCGGCGGCCCGCACAGGAACACGTCCCGCTCCGCGATGTCCGGGACCAGCGCGGCGAGTTCACGCGGCGCCAGCCGGTCCGGCACGGGCGGTCCGGTCACCAGGTGGAGTTCGGCGCCCTTGGCGACGGCCAGCTCGCGCAGCTCGTCGTAGAGGACGGCGTCGCGCTCGCCGGCCACCCGGTAGACGACCACCGCGTGCCCGTGGATCTCCTCCAGCAGCGCCCGGATGGGCGTGACGCCGACGCCGCCGGCGATGAGCAGGGACTCCGGCCGGGTGCGGTGCATCGCGGTGAAGGCGCCGTAGGGGCCCTCGGCGAAGACGCGGGTGCCGGGCTTGATGTGGCGCAGTCCGGCCGAGCCGTCGCCGGCGGCCTTCGCGGTGAGGCGCAGGCGGGTGCCGTCGGGGGCGGCGGACAGGGAGAAGGGGTTCGCCTGCCACCAGCGGTCCTTCGTCAGGAACCGCCACAGGAAGAACTGGCCGGCCCTCGCGGGCAGCCGGTCCAGGTCACGGCCGGTGATGTGGACGGAGACGACGTTGTCCGACTCGGGGACGACCGCCTCGACACGCAGCTGGTGACGCCAGTTCCGCCACAGCGGCAGCACGAGCCGGCCCAGGAGCACCGAGCCGAGGGCGACGCCCCACACGCCGTACCAGTACGCCGTGGCGGCGGACGAGGCGGTGAACGTCGTGCCGACGGCGACCTGGTGGGTGAAGGCCAGCACCACGGCGACGTAGGTGTACAGGTGGATGAAGTGCCAGGTCTCGTAGGCGAGCCGGCGGCGGGCCCAGCGGGCGGAGACACCGCCGACGACCAGGATCAGCACCATGGCGACGGCGGCGCGCAGCACGCCCTCGACGGTCTCGGCGAGGTCGACGAGCTGGCCGACCGGGTTCGTCGACGAGGCCGCCGAGAATTCTGCATAGCCGAAGGTGATGAACACCACATGCCCGACCAGCGTCCACAGCAGGCCGAAGCCGGTCCAGCGGTGCCAGTTGGTCAGCCGGTCCATGCCGATACGGCGGTCCAGCCAGGGCAGCCGGGCCACCAGGAGCAGCTGGAACGCCATCAGCAGCGCGCCGTAGAGACCGGCGAACCGGCCGATCACGACGAGCGCGTTGGAGGCGAAGCCGGCCTGGACTGCGAAGAGGGTCACGACGGCCGCGTTCACGGCCAGCACGGCGTACAGGCCCGTGCGGGCCACTACTTTGGGACGTATCGCCGTGGGGGGTACGGGAGGCGATTGGACGGTCGTCACGGACGGAAACTCCTAGATCGGGTCCTCAGAACACAGAGCTTGTCCGTGCTGTGCTGTCGATTTCCTGTCGTACAACTTTCAAGAGGTTATCGATCTCCGCGCGCACGAGACGCGCGTCTGGCGCCGGGAGCCGTGTGCCGCAGTATGAGCGGGTGGAAAAAGTACGACTCCTCGTCGTGGACGACGACCCGCCGATCGCCGATCTCGTGGCGACGGTCGCCCGCTACGAGGGCTGGGACGCGGTCACCGCGAACTCGGGTGAGGAGGCGCTGCGGCGGGCCGCCGACTTCCGTCCGGACATCGTGGTGCTCGACCTGATGCTGCCCGACATCGACGGTTTCGGCGTGCTCGACCGGCTCCGGCAGTCCGGGGCGATGGTGCCGGTGGTGTTCCTCACGGCCCGGGACGGGGTCGCGGACCGGGTGGCGGGGCTGACCCGCGGCGGGGACGACTACCTGGTGAAACCCTTCGCGGTGGAGGAGCTGATGGCCCGGCTGCGGACCGTGCTGCGGCGCAGCGCGGGACCCGCCTTCCAGCGCTCGGTGCTGCGGGTCGCGGACCTCACCATGGACGAGGACACCCGCGAGGTACGCCGGGCCGGGAAGCTCCTCACCCTCACCCCGACCGAGTACGAGGTGCTGCGCTACCTGATGCGCAAGTCACCGACCGTGCTGACCAAGGCCCAGATCCTCGACCATGTGTGGGAGTACGGCTTCGGCGGGCGCTCCAACGTCGTCGAACTGGTCGTCAGCCGGCTGCGCCGCAAGCTCGACGCGACGGGCGACGATCCGCTGATCCAGACGGTACGGGGCTTCGGCTACACGATCCGGCAGGCGGCGGAGTGATCGGCAGGCTCTGGGGGACCTACCGCGGCATGCGGCTCGGCACCCGGCTCGCGCTGGGCCTGGGTGCACTGGCCCTGGTGGTCTTCGCGGTCGTCGGCACCGCCCTGACCACGTACATGCGGGACTATCTGTCGGCTCAGCTCAACGACCAGTTGAAACTCGCCCAGGTCGCCCAGTCCAAGAGCATCGCGGACTCCGGCTCGCTGCAGGGCAAGAAGTACTACCGCTGGTACTACGCCGTGTACGACGTGAAGGCCGACGGCACGCCGGTGCTGCGCAAACCCGAGGACTCGGCGGACGTGCCCGAGGACATCGCCGACCTCACCACCCTGGCCAGGGCGCAGACCGCCGCGGGCACCGAGGTCCTGCGCACCGAGCATCTCGGGAGCGACGGCGAGTACCGGCTGCGCGCCTGCGAGGTCGAACCCGGGGTGGTCCTGGTCAGCGGCGCCCCGATGGACGACATCGAGGACACCGTCCGGCAGCTGATCACCGTCCAGGTCGTCGCCTTCGGCCTGGCGCTGCTCGCCCTGGTGGTGTTCGGGCGGGCGATGCTGCGGCGCGGGCTGAAACCGCTGAGCGACATGGCGCACACCGCGCACGGCATCGCCTCCCACGACCTCACCGAATCGGCGTCCCGGCTCCCGCTGCGCGCGGACCGCCCGGGCGGCGGCCCGGAGGTGGAGGAGTTGCGCACGGCCTTCAACACCATGCTGGAGCACATCGACGACTCCCTCGCCGTCCGCGCCGAGGCCGAGCAGCGGCTGCGCCGCTTCGTCGCGGACGCCTCGCACGAGCTGCGCACCCCGCTGATGTCGGTCCGCGGCTACGCCGACCTCTTCCAGTACGCGGCCGCCAACGCCCCCGAGGAACGCGACAAGCACCTGGCCCGGCTGCGCGCCGAGGCCGCCCGCATGGGCGTCCTGCTCGACGACCTCCTGATGCTGGCCCGGCTGGACGCGGCGGAGGTGGAGACACCGCTGCGCCGGGAGGACGCCGATCTGGTGGCCCTGGCCGAGCAGGCGGCCGACGCGTTCCGGGCGAGCCACCCCGGCCACCCGCTGACGGTGGCCCCGGCGCCCGCGGCCGTACCCCTGCGCATGGACCCGCACCGCATCCGCCAGGTCCTGGACAACCTCCTCACCAACGCGGCCGTGCACACCCCGCCCGGCACCCCGGTGACCGTCGAGGTGTCCGCGTCGCCCGCCACGGCCCGCGTGCGGGTCACCGACCAGGGCACCGGCATCCCGCCCGGCGACCGCGACCGGGTCTTCGACCGCTTCTACCGCGTCGACAAGGCCCGCAGCCGGGACCGCGGCGGCAGCGGCCTCGGCCTCTCGGTGGCCCGATCCCTGGTCCGGGCCCACGGCGGCACCCTGGAGCTGGGCACGGAGCAGGGAGCGACGGTGTTCACGGTGACCCTCCCCCTTCCGGGGTGAGCGCTGCCGTGCGGGGGCAGAACTCTCACAGCCGCACCGCCACGGTCGCCCCTCCGCCCGCGCACCGTCGGCTTCCGGACACCGCACCGTCACACCGGAGGGGAAGTTCTCCCCGCGTTCCCCTCCTCCCCGCCCGGGGCCTGATCCGTCACACCGCACCGCTCGCGGACGTGACGCGGAAGGACGACGTGTGCCGTGACCCTGCTGCCGCTCGACACCACTGCCGCCACCCCGCCCGACACCACTGCCGACACCCCGTTCGAGCACCCCGCCCCGCCCCCGCGTGCGGCCACCCGCCGCCCCCTGACCGCCGCCACCGCCCGCCACGCCGTGAGCCTGCTCCCCGTGCTGTATCTCGGGGTGTGGGCGGCGGTCGACTGGCACGCCGTCCGGGACGGCATCGCCCGGCTGGCCGGTGCCGACCTGTGGTGGCTGCTGGCCGGGCTGTTCTTCACCTACCTCGGCGCGGTCGCGGCGGCCTGTGTCCGCCAGGGCGCGATCCCGGACCGGCTGCCGCCCGGCCTCCTGGTGGCCTCGCAGATCGCCGCGGGCGCCGCGAACCACGTCCTGCCCGCCAGCATCGGCGCCCACGCGGTCACGGTCCGCTTCCTCCGGCGCCAGGGCATCCCACTGCCCCGCGCCACCGCGTCGATCGCCCTGTACTCCCTGGTCAGAGCGCTGGCGAAGACACCTCTTGTGCTCGCTTTCCTGTTCACCGCGCCGGTCGCCGCGCTCCTCCCGGACGGCCGCACCCTGCTCCTGGCCGCGGCGGGCATCGTGCTGGCGCCCACCGCGGCCGCCGTCCTGGCGGTCCTGGTCCGCCCGCTGCGCCGGCCGGCCGTGGACTTCGTCCGTTCGGCCCTCACCGACGCCCGGCACCTGCACACCCGCCCCGGCCGCTTCCTCCCGCTCTGGGGCGGCGCGCTCGCGGCGCCCCTGATCCAGGCCTGTGTGGTCGCCTCGGTGGGCAAGGCCCTGGACCTGCCCCTGTCCTGGCCGGAGCTGCTCTTCGCGTTCCTGGCGGCGAGCACCGCGGCCGGCGCCGTCCCCGCCCCGGGCGGCATCGGCCCGGTGGACGCGGCCCTGGTCATCGCCCTGGCCGGCTACGGCGCCCCGCTCCCGCTGGCCACGGCGACCGTCATCGGCTACCGCACGCTGACGGTCTGGCTGCCCCTGCTGCCGGGGATGCTGGTGCTGTCCGCGCTGGTGCAGCGCGAACAGCTGTGAGGGCGGCTCAGCCCTCGGCGGGCTCCAGCCGCAGCGAGATGCTGTTGATGCAGTACCGCTGGTCCGTCGGGGTGGGATAGCCCTCGCCTGCGAAGACGTGGCCGAGGTGCGAGCCGCAGCGGGCGCACCGCACCTCGGTGCGCACCATCCCGTGCGTCCGGTCCTCGATCAGCTCCACCGCGTCGGTGTCCTTGGGGTCGAAGAAGGACGGCCAGCCGCAGTGCGAGTCGAACTTGGTGTCGGAGGTGAACAGTTCGGCACCACAGGCCCGGCAGGAGTAGACGCCCTTGGTCTTGGTGTCGGTGTACTCGCCGGTGAAGGCGGGCTCGGTCGCGGCCTGCCGCAGCACGGCGTACTCGGCCGGGTTCAGCTCCGCCCGCCACTGCTCGTCCGGCTTCTCGACGTCGTACGACATGGTCCTCAGCCCCTCACTGGGAAAGTCACTGGCGAAGTCACTGGGAAAGACGGTCCAGGATCCGCGGGCCCAGGTCGGTCACGTCGCCCGCGCCCATGGTGAGAACGAGATCACCGGCCTTCGCCATTCCCGCCACGGCCTCGGGCACCTCGTCCTTGTCGTGGACGGCCGTCACGTCCGCGCCGGCCGCCCGGGCCGCGTCGATGATCAGCGCGCTCGTCACTCCCGGGAGAGGGTCCTCGCGGGCCGGGTAGATGTCGAGGACGACGGAGGCGTCGGCCAGGGTGAGGGACTCGCCCATCTCCTTGCCGAGCTCCTGTGTGCGGGAGAACAGGTGCGGCTGGAAGACGACGAGGATGCGGGCGTCGCCGGCCGCCCCCCGCATCGCCTCCAGGTCGGCGGTCATCTCGGTGGGGTGGTGGGCGTAGGAGTCGATCACCTGGACTCCCGCCGCCTCGCCCTTGAGCTGGAGGCGGCGCTTGACGCCGGTGTACGCGGCGAGCGCGGGGGCGAGTTCGGCGGCCGGGACCCCGAGGGCCACGCCGGCGGTGAGCGCGGCGACGGCGTTGAGCGCGTAGTGCCGGCCGGGCACGGAGACGGCGAAGACGATCTCCTGGCCGTCCAGGACCACGGTGACCTGGCTCTTCAGCCCCTGGGGCACGACGGACAGCACCCGTACGTCCGCGTCCTCGGCCTCGCCGTACGTCACCACCCGCACGCCCTCGACCCGGCGGGTCAGCTCGCGGGCGCCCTCGTGGTCGGCGGAGATCACCAGCGTGCCGCCGGGCACGATCCTCCCCGCGAAGGTCTCGAACGACTCGTAGATCTCTTCCATCGACGCGTAGTTGGCGTGGTGGTCCAGCTCCACGTTGAGGACGATCGCGACCTCGGGGGCGTACTTGTGGAAGCTGCGGTCCGATTCGTCCGCCTCGGCGACGAAGATCTCGCCGTCGCCGTGCAGCGCGTTGGAGCCGGGGGCGTCCAGGTCGCCGCCGATGGCGTACGAGGGCCGCCGTCCCAGCGCCGAGAGCGACACCGCGAGCATGGAGGTGGTGGTCGTCTTGCCGTGGGTGCCGGCGACCGCGATCGGGCGCAGCCCGGCCATCAGCGCGGCGAGGGCGTCCGACCGGTGCACGACGGGGATCCCGAGCTCGGCCGCGCGGGCGAGCTCCGGGTTGTCCTGCCGGATCGCCGACGACACGACGACACAGCTCGCGTCGTCGGCGAGATGCTCCGCCGCGTGCCCGATGTGCACGGTGACGCCCAGCGCCCGCAGCGCGGCGGCGGTCTCCGACTCCTTGGCGTCACTGCCCGCCACCTTCGCCCCGCGCTGGGCGAGGATCTTCGCGATCCCCGACATCCCGGCGCCGCCGATGCCGATGAAGTGCGGTCGGTCCATGGCGGTAGGGAGGCCGGGTGCCATGTGTGTCTCCTGGGTGGTACGGCGGACGTGGTCGGTCATCCCGAACCCTATCCGCCCCCCACTGCGGTCGTCGTCGCCCTGTGGAACGCCCTCACGCCTTGCTGTGCGAGAACAGCTTCAGCACCGGCACGCCCACCTTGTGCCGCGCCCGCGACGCCCAGTCCCGGTGGAAGAACTCCTCCACGTAGTGCGGATCGGTGAGGACGATCACCTCGTCCGCCCCCACCTCGCCCACCAAGGACTTCAGCGCGTCCAGCGGATGGTCCTCCACCAGCCGCCCCGCCGCCTCGTTGCCCGCCGCGTGCAGTGCCTGGAGGGAGACCTCGAGGGCTCTTTCGCCGAACCCCTTGGCCTCCTCCCCCTCCGGTGTCTCCCGCTCCCGCGTCGCCTCGTCGAGTTCGCCGAGGGCGACGTCGTCGATGGCCCGCAGCAGCCGGTCGGCCTGGTCGCCGCGCGGCTGGAGCAGTACGTGGAAGGAGACCGCCTCGTCCCCGTGCAGGGTCGTGACGAACTCGACGTCGGCCGACGTCAGGGCCTTCTCGATCATCAAAACGCTGGTGAACACCGGGCGCCCCTTCTGCGGAAACCATCCTGCCCCGTGCTGTCACGGGGACTGCGAGTTCTAGTGTGCCCATCGGAAGTCAAGCGGAACGGTCTACTCCGCTGTTTCAGGACCGTCGGTAGCGTCCGAACAGGAATCCCTCCTCCTCCAACAGGGACACCAGTGCGAACCGCCGCGGCACCTCGACCGCCGGGCCGCCCGCGATCCGCTGCGCGTCCCCCGCGGTGAGCATCGGCGAGACGGTCAGACAGAGTTCGTCCAGTACCCCGGAGGAGACGAACTGACCCAGCAGCCGGGGACCGCCCTCGGTCAGCAGCCGGGTGTGCCCCAGTTCGGCGAGTGCCCGTACGGCCCGAGCGGGATCCACCCCCGTGCCGTCACCCGCGATCACCACCCGCGCGCCCGCCTTCTCGGCGGCGGCCACCTTGTCGGGTGCGGCCGCGGCGCCGGTCAGCACCAGCGTCGGCACCAGCGGCGAGGTGAACAGCGGCAGCGAGAAGTCCAGGTCGAGACTGGCGGTGACCACCGCGATGGCGGGGGCGGGCCCCTGACCGGCCGCCTCCCGGCGCGCGGTGAACTCCGCACGCACGCGTGCGGGCCGGTACCCCTCCTGCCGTACCGTTTCCGCACCGGCGATCACCACGTCCGCGAGTCCCCGCAGTGTGCCGAAGATCCGCATGTCGGTGGCGGTGGAGATGGGCTGGGAGCGCCCGTCGTGCTGGGCGGCGCCGTCGAGCGTGGAGACCATGTTGGCCCGCAGCCAGGGCCGCGGCCCCCCGGGCACGGGCTCGGGGTAGGCGTAGGCCTCGGCGAGCTCGTCGAGGCTCCACTCCCGGTCAGCCGGGGTCGTCGCCGGTGTCTGGTCGGTCACAGGGAACAGCCGTCGCATGCCGTGCAGTCTGGCACGCGCATTAGCATGGGGAACCGTGTCGTCCTCCACCCCCGCCGCCCATGTCGACGAGATAGCCGACGCGGCCCCGCCGTCCCTGTGCGCCCGTGAACCGTACGTCCCCGCGGACCGGCTGGTCGCCGAGATGGTGCCGCCGCCGCGCTTCGACTCGGTGCGCTTCAGCACCTACCTCCCGGACCCGAACCAGCCCAGCCAGACCGAGGCCGTCGCCGTGCTGGAGGGTTTCGCGGGCGGGCTCGGCGGAGCGCACGCGGTGGGCGGGGCCAGGCGGGGCTTCCTCGGCTTCGGCCGGGCGAAGGCGCCCAGGGTCCCGGCGGGTCCGCGCGGGGTCTATCTGGACGGCGGCTACGGCGTCGGCAAGACGCACCTCCTCGCCTCCCTGTGGCACGCCACGCCGGCGGAGCCCGCGCTGAAGGCGTTCGGCACGTTCGTCGAGCTGACCAATCTGGTCGGCGCCCTCGGCTTCCAGAAGACGGTCCAGACCCTCTCCGGCCACCGGCTGCTGTGCATCGACGAGTTCGAACTGGACGACCCGGGCGACACCGTCCTCGTCTCGACCCTGCTCGGCCGGCTGGTGGAGGCGGGTGTCGCGCTCGCCGCCACCTCCAACACCCTGCCCGGCAAGCTTGGCGAGGGCCGGTTCGCGGCGGCCGACTTCCTGCGCGAGATCCAGGGCCTGTCGGCGCACTTCCGCGCACTGCGCATCGACGGCGAGGACTACCGCCACCGCGGTCTGCCCGAGGCGCCGGCGCCGTTCTCCGAGGAGGAGGTGACCAAGGCGGCGTACGCCACCCCGGGTGCCTCGCTCGACGACTTCCCGCACCTGCTTGACCACCTCGCCAAGGTCCACCCCAGCCGCTACGGAGCGCTCACCGACGGCCTGAAGGCGGTCTGTCTGACGGACGTGCAGCCGGTTCCCGACCAGTCGACGGCCCTCAGGCTCGTCGTCCTGGCCGACCGGCTCTACGACCGCGAGGTCCCGGTGCTGGCCTCCGGGCTCCCCTTCGACCGGCTGTTCAGCGAGGAGATGCTGAACGGCGGCTACCGCAAGAAGTACTTCCGGGCGATCTCCCGGCTCACCGCACTGGCCCGGGACGCCGGGCGGCTCGTCGAGGCCCGTTAAAGGATCTCCCTCGGTCCGGTCAAGAGTCGGTTCACGCCACATACCCCTCGCTTTTGAGGCGCACTTCTTCCCGAAACGTCGAGTTAACCCTGCAAACAACTTTGCAGGGTTAACGTGTTTCTTGACCAGTCATTGACCAACCATTGGTCTGGACTAGATGTGCGAACGGCCGGGAGGGGGGCACATGTTCCGAGGTACGACGGCCAGGACCGCGCTCGCGCTCCTCGCCGCCGTCCTGCTCGCCCTCCCGTTCTTCGCACCCGCGCCCCCCTTCGCATCCGCGCACACGGTGCGTCAGGTCGAGGCCAAGGGCCAGCCCAAAACCCACCCCTCCGGCAAGACCCTGCGCGACGAGTACGTCACGGCCCGCGACTGCGGCCTTCCGGTCGGCGGTCCCGCGGACCCGCTGCGCTCCCGCGACCGCCACCGCGCCACCGCCTGCGCCGCCTCCGCCCCTCCGGAGCCCGAGCGCGCGCTGCTGGCGCTGGATCCCGCGGCCGACCGCCAACCGGTCCGCCCGCCCGATCCCCGTCACCGGCCGTCGAGATCCTCGGCGGCCCACTCTCCGGCGGCACTCCAGGTCTTCCGCTGCTGAGAGAGCGGAGCAGAACAGCAGTTCCCCCACCTGTCCTGTTTCCCTGCACGTCCGACGCGCCCCCACCGCGCGCCAGGAGGAGTCACCACATCATGCAGCCCCTCATCGACAACGCCCGTACGTTCGGACAGCGCCCTGAGGAGTTCGCCAGGCTCGCCGAAGGCCAGTCCCCACAGGTCCTCTTCATCACCTGCTCCGACTCGCGGGTCGTCCCCGCCCTGATCACGGGCGCCCGCCCCGGCGAGCTCTTCGAGCTGCGCACCGCGGGCAACATCGTGCCGCCGTACGGCTCCGAGCGTCCCACCGGCGAGGCCGCCACCATCGAGTACGCGGTGGAGGTCCTCGGCGTCCAGGACGTCGTCGTCTGCGGCCACTCGCACTGCGGTGCCGTCGGCGCGCTGGTGCGCGGCGACGACCTCGACGCCGTCCCCGCCGTACGCGACTGGCTCGCACACGCCGCGGACGAACCGGGAGCCGCCGACCCGAGCGACCCGACGGTCGCCCTCGCGGTCCAGAACCACGTCCTCGCCCAGCTGCTGCGGCTGCGCTCCTACCCCTGCGTGGAGAAGCGGCTCGCGGACGGCCGGCTGCGGGTGCGCGGCTGGTACTACGAGGTGCACACCGGATCGGTGCTCGAACACCGCGTGGACACCGACGGGTTCGAAGCCCTGTGAGCGCCCCGATGACCGACACCACCCGCCGGCGGATATCCGGGTTCCCCCACCTGAGGCAGGACTTCGCCGCCTCGCTCGTCGTCTTCCTGGTCGCGCTCCCGCTGTGCGTGGGCGTGGCCGTGGCCTCCGGCGTGCCGGCCGAGCTCGGGCTCGTCACCGGCATCGTCGGCGGCCTCGTCACCGGTCTGATGCGGGGCAGTTCCCTGCAGGTGTCCGGCCCCGCGGCCGGACTGACCGTGCTGGTCTTCGAGGCGGTGCGGGAGTTCGGCCTGCCCGCCCTCGGAGTGATCGTGCTCGCCACGGGCGTCCTGCAGATCGCGATGGGCGCCCTGAAACTGGGCCGCTACTTCCGCGCCATCTCGGTCTCCGTGGTCGAAGGCATGCTGGCCGGAATCGGCCTGGTGCTGATCGCCGGTCAGCTGTACTCGGTGGTCGGCGCCAAGGCACCGGAATCCGGCCTCGGAAAGATCGCCGGACTGCCCGGGGCGCTCGTGGACACGGCAGCGAGCCCCGACGCCGCGGCCTCGCTCGCGCTCGGCGCCGGCACCGTCGCCGTGCTGGTGCTGTGGAAGCGCGTGCCGGCGAAGGTGCGGACCGTGCCCGGCCCGCTCGCGGCGGTCGGCCTCGCCACCGTGGCCGCCCTGCTGCTGAACCTGCCGGTGGCGACCGTGGAGGTGCAGGGCCTGCTGGGCTCGGTCCAGCCGCCGTCGCTGTCCGCCTTCGGCGGGCTGGCGGACATCGGTCTGCTCGGCACGATCGTCGCGTTCACCCTGATCGCGTCCGCCGAGTCGCTGTTCAGCGCGGCGGCGGTGGACCGGCTGCACGACGGCCCGCGCACCGAGTACGACAAGGAACTCATCGCCCAGGGCGCGGGCAACGCGCTCTGCGGGGCGCTCGGCGCGCTGCCGATGACCGCGGTGATCGTGCGCAGCGCGGCGAACGTCCAGGCGGGCGCCCGGACGAAGGCGTCCCGGGTGCTGCACGGCGTGTGGCTGCTGCTGTTCGCGGCCCTGCTGCCCGGTGTGCTCGCCTACATCCCCATCCCGGCCCTGGCCGGCATCCTGGTCCACGCCGGTGCCAAGCTGGTACCGGTGCGTTCGATCGCGTCCCTGTGGCGCGAGCACCGCGGCGAGGCCCTGATCCTGGTGGTCACGGCGGTGTCGATCGTCGCGGTCAGCATGTTCGAGGGGGTCCTGATCGGTCTCGCGCTCGCCGTCGTGAAGACGGCGTGGGAGGCCTCGCACATCCGGCTGGAGGTCGTCGACAAGGGCGCGGGCCCGATCCAGGCGTACCTGTCGGGCAACGCGACCTTCCTGAAGCTGCCGAAGATCCTCGACAGCCTGGAGGCCCTCCCGCAGGACCGCCCGGTCGAGCTGGACCTCTCCGGCCTGCACCACCTGGACCACGCCTGCCGTACGGCCCTGGAGACCTGGGCCGAGCGGCACAGCACGGCCGGCACGGAGCCGGTCAGGGTCACGGCGGCCTCGGGGTCGTAGAAAGACCGCTGCCCGGCCCGGGGCGTGGCCCCGGACCGGGTGGCGGGCATATCGTTGCATAGGCGGATGTAACGGACCTCTTGCGAGGAGGTCGCCATGCTCCAGGAGCTGTTGGGTGTGGCCGCGGCGGTCGGCGCCGCGGGCCTCGTGTATCTCGGGGCGGCCGCGCGGGTCGTCAAGCAGTACGAGCGCGGGGTCGTCCTGCGTCTCGGACGGTTGCGCGGGGATGCCCGGTCGCCGGGATTCACGACGGTGATCCCCGGCGTGGACCGGCTGCGCAAGGTCAACATGCAGATCGTGACGATGCCGATCCCCGCACAGGAGGGCATCACCCGCGACAACGTGACCGTGCGGGTCGACGCGGTCGTGTACTTCAGGGTCGTGGACGCGGCGGCCGCGATCATCAACGTCGAGGACTACCGCTTCGCCGTGTCCCAGATGGCGCAGACCTCGCTGAGGTCCATCATCGGCAAGAGCGAGCTGGACGATCTGCTGTCCAACCGGGAGAAGCTCAACGAGGGCCTGGAGCTGATGATCGACAGCCCGGCCGTCGGCTGGGGCGTGCAGATCGACCGGGTGGAGATCAAGGACGTGTCCCTGCCGGAGTCCATGAAGCGCTCGATGGCCCGCCAGGCCGAGGCCGACCGGGAGCGCCGCGCCCGGATCATCAACGCGGACGCGGAGCTGCAGGCGTCGAAGAAGCTGGCCGAGGCGGCGGCGCAGATGGCCGAGCAGCCCGCCGCGCTCCAGCTGCGCCTGCTCCAGACGGTGGTGGCGGTGGCCGCCGAGAAGAACTCCACGCTCGTCCTGCCGTTCCCGGTGGAGTTGCTGCGCTTCCTGGAGAAGGCCCAGCAACAGCCGCCGCAGGTGGCGGGTCCGGACGGGTGACCGCAGGAGAAGGCACAAGCATATTGTCGTAGAAGCCCTCTTTCTCCTTCTACGTTCGTACGGTGATCACTCCCGTATGTCGTCTCGCCGCCCTCTGCGTCCTCGGCGCAGTCCTCACGGCCTGCGGCGCCGACACCTCCGCCCCGGCGCTCCGGCCCCGCGCCGCCCGTCCGTCGCCCTCCGCCTCCCCCGCGCCGTCCCGGCCGCCGACCCTCGCGCCTGGTCCGGCCGGTCTCACCCCCGTCTTCGAGAACGGCCCCCGCACGCTCGGCCGGACCGTCGCCCTCACCTTCGACGCCGACATGACCGCCGACCAGGGGCCGCGGGCGGCGGCCGGTGAGCACTTCGACAACCCGGGACTGATCAGCGCACTGCGGGAGCTGAAGGTGCCGGCCACCGTGTTCATGACGGGCCGGTGGGCCGAGGAGTACCCCGACCAGGCCCGCTCGATCGGCCGTGACCCGCGTTTCGAGATCGCCAACCACTCCTACAGCCACTACGCCTTCACCGACGACTGCTACGGCCTGCCGACCGTCTCCGAGGACCGGATGCGGGCCGACGTGGAGCGGGCGTACAAGGCGTTCCGCAAGGCCGGGGTGGTGGACGCGATGCCGTACTTCCGTTTCCCCGGCGGCTGCTACGACCGGCGCGCGCTGCGCGCGGTGGGCGGCACCGGCGTGACCGCGGTGCAGTGGGACGTGGTGAGCGGGGACGCGTTCGCGACCGACGCGGACGCGGTGGCACGGCAGGTGCTCGACGGGGTGGGACCGGGTTCGGTGGTCGTCATGCACTGCACCCGCAGCGCCGCTCCGACGACCGAGCGCGCGGTCCGCACGATCGTGCCCGAACTGCGCCGGCGGGGCTACCGGTTCGTGAAGGTCTCGGAGCTGATCGGGGCCGCGGGCGGGCGGCGCTGAGGCTCGTACGCTGGAGGCATGAGCGAGGACTCGTACTGTCTGATCGACCCGGCCAAGCCCCCCAGGGCGGACGGGCCGCCGTACGCCGAGTGCGTGCTGTGCCGGGAGCCGACGGAGTACCCGGAGTCGTACAAGGGGATCACTCTGTGCCCCGTCTGCGAGTGGCAGGAGGCGCAGCGGACCGCCTGTTCAGGGTGATCAGCCCGGTCAGGGTGGCGGGCTTCGGTTCCCGGTGCGCGCTGCTGAGGGCCCGGGGGCCGCGGAGGCCGTGGCCCCCGGGTGGTCCAGTAGCCTGCGCCTGTGAATGAGAGTCCCTTTCAGACCGAGCCCAACCCCCGGGATCAGGCACCCCAGTTCGTGCTGCCCCTTGTCGTGCGCCTAGAGAAGGCGGCGCCCCCGGCCCGTACCGACGCCCTCGAAGCCGCCGCGCGGGCCGTGCTCGTCATGCTGAGCGATGAGCGGTCCGTCGGGGACGGGGAGTGGGCGCAGGCGGTGCGGGACTGGCAGGACGCCCGGATCCGGAAGGTCGTGCGGCGGGCCCGGGGGGCCGAGTGGCGGCGGGCCGAGGCGCTGCCCGGCGTCACCGTCACCGGCAAGACGGCCGAGGTGCGGGTGTTTCCGCCGGTGCCCCTGGACGGCTGGCCGAAGGAACTGGCGAAGCTCCAGGTCTCCGGGACCGACCTCGACGACCCGGAGCCGCCGGCCGACGCCGATCCCATGACCCCGGTGATCTGGCTGAACCCGGATCTCGACATGTCCGCGGGCAAGGCGATGGCGCAGGCGGGGCACGGGGCCCAGCTCGCCTGGTGGGAGCTGTCCGAGGAGGAGCGGACCGCCTGGCGCGAGACCGGGTTCGCGCTCGCCGTGCGGACCGCCGAGCCCGGACGGTGGCGGGAACTGACGGCGAGCGGACTGCCGCTGGTGCGCGACGCGGGGTTCACCGAGATCGCGCCGGGCAGCTGCACGGTCGTGGCGGACCATCCCGCACTTCGCTGAACCGTCCCCCGCCGAACCTCAAATGTTGCTCTGAAGGTGGGCCCGAGGCGGTTCGGCGGGCGGGGGCGGGGTCATACCTCCGTCACCGGCCGGGGGGCGGCCCGTGAGGAGGCGGGGAACATGACGCGACTGGGGACGGGGATCGGCTGGCGGCCGGAGATCGCGGACGCCGTGGAGCGGATGCCGGGGATCGACTGGGTCGAGGTCGTGGCGGAGAACACCTGCCCCGGTCACCTCCCCGAGTCGCTGGTGCGGCTGCGCGAGCGCGGTGTCACCGTGGTCCCGCACGGGGTCTCGCTGGGGCTCGGCGGCGCCGAGCGGCCGGACGAAGGGCGGCTCCTCGCGCTCGCGGAGCGGGCCGGGGCGCTGGGCTCGCCGCTGGTCACCGACCACATCGCGTTCGTCCGCGCGGGCGGCCCGCTGACCGCGACCGCGCCGCTCGAGGCCGGGCACCTGCTGCCGGTGCCACGTACCCGGGACGCGCTGGACGTGCTCTGCGAGAACGTGCGCATCGCGCAGGACGCGCTGCCCGTGCCGCTCGCCGTCGAGAACATCGCCGCCCTCATCGCGTGGCCCGGCGAGGAGATGACCGAGGGGCAGTTCCTGTACGAACTGGCCGACCGGACGGGCGTACGGCTGCTGATCGACGTGGCGAACCTGCACACCAACCACCTGAACCGCGGCGAGGACCCCGCCAAGGCGCTCGCCGAACTGCCGCTGGAGGCCATCGCGTACGTCCATGTCGCGGGCGGCTTCGAGCGGGACGGCGTCTGGCACGACAGCCACGCCCACCCCGTCCCGCGGCCGGTCCTCGACATCCTGACCGATCTGGCGTCCCGGGTGTCGCCGCCCGGAGTGCTGCTGGAGCGCGACGAGAACTTCCCCGAACCGGCCGAGCTGAAGCGGGAGTTGGCGGAGATCCGGGAGGCATTGCGCAGTGGGGAGCGGCTCGCGGTGGCGGCCGAGGCGGCGCGGATCGCCCGTCACGGGGCGGCGGCGGGCGAGATGGTGCGGCCTGCGCGAGAAGGGGTGACGGCGGAAGTCGGCGGGCCCGCCGAGGGCACCCGCGAGCGGCTCGGGCTCGCCCAGGCCGCGCTGCTGTCCGCGCTGGTGGCCGGGACGCCGGTGCCGGAGGGCTTCGACGGGGTGCGGCTCGGGGTGCAGGCGCGGGCGCTGGCCGCGAAGCGGGCGGGGGTCGTGGCCAAGGTGGCGCCGGAACTGCCGGCCATCCTCGGCGCCGGATACCGTCCGGCGTTCCTCGCCTACGCGCAGAGCCGTCCGATGCGCGGCGGCTACCGGCAGGACGCCCTGGACTTCGCGGAGCAGCTGCTGCTCGGCGGGCGGCTGGAGGAGGGGCGGACGAGACGTGAGCTGCGTGCCTGGTGGCTGGACCGGTCGGGGCCGGCCCCGCGGTCACGGCCGCGGCAGGCACTGGCGCGGGTGGGGCGGTCGTTGATCCGCCGGTAGGTGCCGCGGTGGGAGATGTGCCCGGTTTAACACCGTGGCCTCCACCACCGCCGGCCGCCCGATTGGCCCTTGTTGCGCCCTGTATGACGCCCCCTCACCTCTTCCCTTTCGCACCGGATGCCCCTGATTCAACCCTTCGGCCCGGCACGGAACTTGGCAGTGACGGCGCAGTAACATGCGAGTCCCCGCACCCGAAACGCACGAGTGTGCGGTGCCGTGAGCAGGAGGCACCATGCGACCGCGACCCCCCGTCAGAGGCAGAGGCATCTTCAGTGGCACCGGGATCATCGTCACAGGCCTGGCCGCCACCCTTGTGGCGCTGCTCTACCCGTTCTGGTCGTACTCCCACCAGTCGGCGACCGGAGCGGACGTACTGAGCGCACAGACCGTGCCGACGCAGTACGGGCCGCTGTCCGACCTCGACCTGGAGTTCATCACGAAGGTCCGGCTGGCCGGGCTGTGGGAACTGCCCGCCGGACAGCAGGCCGAGCAGAAGGGCACCACCGCGGCCGTGCGGACGGCCGGTCAGCACCTCGTCGAGGGGCACACCTTCCTGGACGAGCGGGTGCGCGACGTGGCGTCGAAGCTGGGGGTCACCCTGCCGAACGAGCCCAACGCCCAGCAGAAGGGCTGGCTGGCGGAGCTGGACTCGGCGCAGGGCGTGGACTTCGACCGGAAGTTCGCCAACATCCTGCGGCTCGCGCACGGCAGGGTGTTCACCGTCGTCGCGCAGGTGCGGGCCGCCACCCAGAACTCGCTGGTGCGCGCGCTCGCCGACGACGCCAACACGACCGTCCTGGACCACATCAGGATCCTGGAGGCCACCGGATACGTCGACTTCGACGCGCTGGCCCGGGACCTGGCGGCGACCGGCACGCCCGTCCCCGCGGCCGATCCTGGCACCGTGGTGCCGGTGGCGCCGTCGCCGTACCCGACGTACACGCTGCCGCCGGCCGCGACGAGCGCGCCGCCCTCCGGCTCGTGAGCGAAACGGGCCCCTGAAGCAAGCGGAACGTCACATACCCACAACGCTCGGTCCGGATCGTGAACAGGGCATGGCGTTTTCCCGTGTACACGGCATAGAAACGTGGCATGTTCTGGGTCCTTCTCCTGCTCCTGGCCTGGGCCGCCGCCGGCGCGTCCTGCACCCGGCTGTGCCTGGCCGCGGTACGTGCGGCGGCCGTCGACACGGACGCGGGCCAGGGACACGACCTGACCCTCTACGAGGCGGCGTTCCTGTCCGGCGGCCCCGGCCGGGTCGCCGATCTGACCATGGTGTCGATGGCGCGCCAGCGGCGGCTGCTGCTCGCCCACACCGGCTGGGCGACCGTCGTGGATCCGCGCGGACGCGACGAGATGGAGCGGTCGGTGATCGGGGCCATCGGGCCCGACGGCCAGTCCCGGATCGCGCCGGTGCGGGCCGCCGCGGCTGCCGCGGACGCGGTGCGCGGCCTCGCCGACCGGCTGGTCAGCGCGGGGCTCGCGGTGCCCGACCGGGCCCGTACGACGGTGGCGGCGGGCGTGCGGCAGGTGCGGCTGGCCGCCGTGTTCGTGCTGGCCGTCGGGGCGGTCGCGCTGTCGATGCCGACGACCGCGGACCACGGCGCCGGAATGCCCCGCAGCCTGGTCGCCCTGTGGTTCGCGCTGCCCCTCGCCCTCACGCTGAGCTGCCTCGCCATAGCGCGGGTGGAGGTGCATCCGTACTCGCGCTGGGCCTCCCCCGCCGGGCAGCGGCTGCTGGGCGGGCTGGCCCGGCGGGCCGGCCGGACCGGCGGCCCGGGGGACGACCGGTCGTATCTGACCTCCGTCGCCGTACTCGGCATCCGCGCGGTGGGCGAGCCGGACCTGCGGGCGGCCTTCGCGGAGGCGCAGCGCGAGCGGTAGCGCCGGGCGCGTTCGCCTCTGGAGGGGGGCGCACAGGGGGCATTGGCGGCGACACCCGGGGGCGGTGCTTGCCTTCCTGCACAACCGTACGAAACATCCCTTTTGTCGCCGCCGCGCACCGAAGGGACACGCGATGAGAGCCGCCGCCCTCTACTCGGCCACGGGAGCCCTGCTCCTGACCACCCTCTCCGCCGTACCGGCAGGCGGTGTCCCGACCGGCGCCGGCGCCCCCGCCGGACTCGCGGCCGGCGTCGCGGCCGCCGCCGCGCGGGCCGCGGCCCGGGGCATCACCTTCGGCAGGTGCGCCGACGCGCAGGACCTGCCCGGCAGCCTCCAGTGCGGCACGGTCGGCGTCCCCCTCGACTACGCGCGGCCGAACGGCAAGCAGATCAAGCTGACCGTCAGCCGGGTCACGGCCACCCACCGCGACCCGCACAACGGCAAGCACCGGGTGCCCCGCAAGGGCGCGCTGGTCTTCAACCCGGGCGGTCCCGGCGGCTCCGGCCTGTACTTCCCGCTGATCGGACTGCTCCCCGAGTGGAAGCGCGTCGGGGCCGCCTACGACCTCGTCGGCTACGACCCGCGCGGGGTGGGCCGCTCGGCCCCGCTGTCCTGCCAGGACCCGGAGAACTTCTTCAAGGGCCCCTCCCCCGCGCCGGCCCACCCCTCCGAGTCGTACAAGCGGGAACGCGTCGCCGAGGCGAAGGCCTACGCGCGTGGCTGCGCGAAGCGGGCGGGCGGCGCCCTGCGGCACTACAACTCCCTCAACAACGCCCGCGACCTGGACGTGCTGCGGGCCGCGCTGGGCGAGGAGAAGCTGAACTTCATGGGGGCGTCGTACGGCACCTACTTCGGCGCGGTGTACGCCACCCTGTTCCCCTCGCACGTCCGGCGGATGGTGTTCGACGCGGCGGTGAACCCGGACCCGGCGCAGATCTGGTACCGCAACAACCTCGACCAGTCGATGGCGTTCGAGAGCCGCTGGACCGACCTGCGGGAGTGGATCGCGAAGCACGACAAGGAGTACGGGCTCGGCGACACCGCGGAGAAGGTGCTTCGCAGCTACGAGCGGGCCCTGGCGCGGCTGGCCGCGGAGCCGGCCGGCGGGAAGGTCGGGCCGGGGCAGTTGCAGAGCGCCTTCCTGCAGGCCGGGTACTACGACGACTACTGGCCGCACCGGGCGCGGGCACTGTCGGAGTACCTGAAGGGCGACCCGGAGGAACTGATCGCGCAGGCCGCGCCGGTCAGGGAGGCCGCCGCGGAGGCCGAGAACTCGAACGCCGTCTACACGGCCGTGGAGTGCAACGACGCGCCCTGGCCGACGGACTGGAAGGTCTGGGACCGGGACAACACCCGGCTCGCGCGGGTCGCCCCGTTCGAGACCTGGGACAACGTGTGGGCGAACCTGCCGTGCGCGTACTGGCAGGCGCCCCGTCAGCAGCCGCTCGATGTGCGGACCGGGGCCGGTGAGTTGCCTCCGACGCTGATTCTCGCCTCCGAGCGGGACGCCGCCGCGCCTTATGACGGGGCGCTGGAGATGCACCGGCGGCTGTCGGGTTCGGTGCTGGTGACGGAGCGGGACTCCGGGACGCACGGGATCGCCGGGGGCCCGAACCGGTGTGTCAACGGGCACCTGGACGCGTATCTGCTGGAGGACCGGGTGCCGGCGCGGCGGGCGGCGTGCGCGGGGCATGCCGAGCCGCAGCCGACGGCTGATCACTGACGCCGGCTACGGGCCGGGGGTGGCCGGTCGCGCCCACGCGGCGGAGCCGCAGATCGACACAGCACCGCGCCCCCTTGGGGGCGCTCTATGCGAGGCCTGCCACCAGCTCCGCGACCGACTTCCTGCGGCCCGTGTAGAAGGGGACCTCCTCACGGACGTGCATCCGGGCCTCCGAGGCGCGCAGGTGGCGCATGAGGTCGACGATGCGGTACAGCTCGTCGGCCTCGAAGGCCAGGATCCACTCGTAGTCGCCGAGCGAGAACGAGGCGACCGTGTTGGCGCGGACGTCCGGATAGCCGCGGGCCATCTTGCCGTGGTCGGCGAGCATCCGGCGGCGGTCCTCGTCGGGCAGCAGGTACCAGTCGTAGGAGCGCACGAACGGGTAGACGCTGACGTAGTCGCGCGGCGTCTCGTCGGCGAGGAACGCCGGGATGTGCGAGCGGTTGAACTCCGCGGGGCGGTGCAGCGCCATGTTCGACCAGACCGGCTCCAGGGCGCGGCCCAGCCTGGTACGGCGGAAGAGGTTGTACGCCTCCTGGAGCTGGTCGCTGGTCTCGGCGTGCCACCAGATCATGAGGTCGGCATCGGCACGCAGACCGGACACGTCGTACGTACCGCGGATCGTCACGTCCTTGGCGGCGAGCTGGTCGAACAGCTCCTGGACCTCGTCGGCGTAGCCCGCGCGCGAGGCGTCGTCGGGGAGCACGTCCTTCAGCCTGAAGACGGACCACAGCGTGTAGCGGATGACCTCGTTGAGGTCCTTGGCCAGCTTGCCCTTGTTCGGGATCCGGCCGGCCTCGGTGGTGGGGGCGTCGTCACTCATGGGTCTCATTCTCCCGCTCCGCCGTGCAGGCTCTGCACCGGGTCGGCGGTGAGCTCCGCCGCGGCGCGCGGGTCGCCTCCGATCTGGTCGACCGCGGCGTACGCGCTCGCGATGCAGGCCGGAATGCCGACGCCGTCGTACTGCGCGCCGCAGACGGCGAGGCCGGGGAGCTTGGCGACGTGTTCGCGGATGCGGGCCACGCGCGCGTGGTGGCCGACCGGGTACTGGGGCAGGCCGTCCGTCCAGCGGGTGACGCGGGTTTCGAGGGGGGTGGCGGTCAGGCCGGTGGCCTCGCGCAGGTCATGGCGGGAGACGTCGACGAGTTCGGCGTCGGAGCGGCGCAGGATCTCCGTCTCGCCGTACCGCCCGACGGAGGTGCGCAGCACGATCACGTCCGGGTTCTCCTCGGCGATCCAGCCCCACTTCTGGGAGGCGAACGTCGACGCCTTGATGGTGCGGCCGTCGACGGGCGGGACGAGGAAGCCGCTGCCCTCGGGCAGGGCGGCCTCGGTGCGGCGGTAGGCGAGGGTGATGAGCGCCATGGAGGCGTACTCGACGGTGCGCAGTTCGGCGGCGGCCGCCGGGGACTCGGCGGCCAGCAGTCCCGCGGCGGCGGGCGCGGGAACGGCGACGACCACCGCGTCGGCGGTCAGGACGCGGTCCCCCGCGGTCACCTGCCAGCCGCCGGCGGGCTCCCGGCGCAGCCCGGTCACCGGCACGCGCGTGTGGATCTCCCCGCCGCGCGCGCGGACGGACTCCGCGACCGCGACCGGAAGGGAGCCCACGCCGCCCTCGATGCCCATGAAGACCGGCCCGGTCTGCTGCTGGGCGGCGGCCCGGGCCTGGATCTCGCGGACGGCCTCGGTGAGCGAGGTGTGGGTGCGGGCGGCCTGGTAGAGCTGCGGGACGGCCGAGCGCATCGAGATGCGGTAGGCGTCGCCGGAGTAGACCCCGCCGAGCAGCGGCTCGATCAGCCGGTCGACGACCTCGCGGCCCAGACGCTCCGCCACGTACTCCCCGACCGCCACGTCCTCGCCGACCTCCGTGCGGGGCAGGTCGGCGTCGCGCTCGATCCGGGCGAGGCCCTCTTCGGACAGCACCCCGGACAGGGCCGCCGCGGTGCCGGGTACGCCCATGACATGGCCCTTGGGCATGGGGCGCAGGGCACCCCGGGTCCAGATCGAGGCGCTCGCCGTGGCCGGCGGCTGGAGACGCTCGGCGAGGCCCGCCTCGCGCGCGAGAGCGACCGCCTCTTGTCTGCGGGCCAGCATCGACTCGGCGCCGAGGTCCACCCGCACGCCCGCGATCTCGCCGGGCAGCAGCTTGCCGCCGACCCGCTCGGAGGCCTCCAGCACGGTCACCCGCGCCCCGCGTGCGAGCAGCCGGTGCGCGGCGGCCAGCCCCGCGATCCCGGCCCCGATGACGACGACGTGCTGCCCCGCACCCGTACCCGTTGCGCTCATGACCCCCACTCTCTCAGACCCCACTGACACCGCCGCCCCGCCCTCGGTGTCCGCGCCGCGTCCCGACCGTGACCCGTTCGGAACCGTTTCCGTCCAACGTTCCGCCCCGGCCCCGCGTCGAAGGAGCGTCAGTCGTCACAACCCTCGGGGGGACACCCAGATGCATGCGCGACGTTCCGTACGACCGGTCCATGCCCTGGCCGGGATCCTGCTCGCCGCCGCCCTCGCGCTCACCGGATGCAGCGGGGCGAGCGACTCGGGAGCCGACAGCTCCAGCGCCGCCGACAAGGCCGCCGCCGTCGGCGAGGCCCCGGAGAACGCGAAGAGCGGCGCCGGGGCGAGCGGTGCGAAGGCCACCTCCGCGCCGAAGCTCACCGCCACCCGCATCATCCGCACCGCCTCCCTGACCGTGCAGGTCAAGGACGTCCCGAAGGCCCTCGACGAGGCCCGCACGACTACGGAGAACGCGGGCGGATACGTCGGCGACGAGACCACCACCCGGGACGAGGAGGGCGCCGAGCAGACCAGGGTCGTCCTGCGGGTGCCCGTCGAGCGCTACGACGACGTCCTCACCGCCCTCCAGGGTGCGGGCAGGCTCCTGGAGCGCACGGCGAAGGCCCAGGACGTCACCGACCAGGTGGTCGACGTCGACAGCCGCGTCGCGTCGCAGCGCGCCAGCGTGGCCCGGATCCGGGAACTCATGGACCGGGCCACCAAGCTCAGCGACGTGGTCGCCCTGGAGGGCGAACTGAGCAGCCGGCAGGCCGACCTGGAGTCCCTGCTCGCCCAGCAGGCCTCCCTGAAGGACCGCACCAGCCTGGCGACCATCACGCTGAGCCTGTCCGAGAAGCCGGTCGAGAAGGCCGCCGGGGACGACGACCCCGGGTTCACCGACGCGCTGGCGGGCGGCTGGGACGCGTTCGTGACGATGCTGCGCTGGCTGGCCGTGGGCCTCGGCGCGGTCCTGCCGTTCCTCGCGCTGGCCGTCCTGCTCGTCCTGGGGTGGCTGGCACGGCAGCGGCGCAGGGCGGCGCCCCCGACGAGCGAGCCCGGGCAGGACTGAAATGCGGGGCGCCCGTAGCGTGTTCGCATGAGCATGGAGCGACTGGTGGTGATCGGCGGGGACGCCGTGGGCATGTCCGCGGCGTCCCAGGCCCGCCGGCTGAAGGGCCCCGAAGAGCTGGAGATCGTGGCCTTCGAACGCGGCCACTTCACGTCGTACTCCGCGTGCGGCATCCCGTACTGGGTGGGCGGCGACGTCACCGAGCGGGACGACCTCATCGCCCGCACCCCCGAGGAGCACCGGGCGCGCGGGATCGGCCTGCGGCTGCGGACCGAGGTCACGGAGATCGACGTGGCCGGGCGGCGGGTACACGCGCGTGACCTCGATTCCGGGGCCGGGCCGGGGTACTGGACGTCGTACGACAAGCTCGTCATCGCGACCGGGGCGCGTCCGGTCCGGCCCGGCCTGCCGGGGATGGACGCGCGGGGCGTGCACGGGGTGCAGACCCTGGACGACGGGCAGGCGCTGCTCGACACGCTGGCACGCGCGCGTGGGAAGCGGGCGGTGGTCGTCGGCGCGGGCTACATCGGGGTGGAGATGGCCGAGGCGCTCATCAAGCACGGCTTCGAGGTGACGGTCGTCAACCGCGGCAGCGAGCCGATGTCGACCCTGGACCCCGACATGGGCCGTCTCGTCCACGAGGCCATGGAGGGCCTGGGCGTCGCCATGGTGAACGACGCCGAGGTCACCGAACTGCTCACCGACCGGGACGGCCGGGTGCGGGCGGTGGTCACGAAGGACGCCGAGTACCCCGCGGACGTGGTGGTCCTCGGCATCGGCGTCCGCCCGGAGACGGCCCTCGCCGAGGCCGCCGGCCTGCCGCTCGGCGCGCACGGCGGTCTGCTCACCGATCTGGCGATGCGGGTGCGCGGCCCCCTGGCCGACGGGACGGTCTGGGCGGGCGGTGACTGCGTGGAGGTCCTCGACCTGGTGTCCGGCCAGGAGCGTCACATCGCCCTCGGCACCCACGCCAACAAGCACGGCCAGGTCATCGGCACCAACGTCGGCGGCGGCTACGCCACCTTCCCCGGCGTCGTCGGCACCGCCGTCAGCAAGGTCTGCGATCTGGAGATCGCCCGCACGGGCCTGCGCGAGAAGGACGCGCGCAGGGCGGGCCTCCAGTACGAGACGGTCACGATCGAGTCCACCAGCCGGGCCGGCTACTACCCCGGTGCCTCCCCCATGACGGTCAAGATGCTCGCCGAACGCAGAACGGGCCGTCTGCTGGGCGTCCAGATCGTCGGGAGGGAGGGCGCGGCCAAGCGGGTCGACATCGCGGCGGTGGCCCTGACGGCCGGGATGACGGTGGAACAGATGACAGCCCTGGACCTGGGCTACGCGCCGCCGTTCAGCCCGGTGTGGGACCCGGTCCTGGTGGCGGCGCGAAAGGCGGCGGCAAAGGTACGAGGGGCCGGATAGCCGGCCCGCCGCTCCTCAGGCCGTCCCGCTGAGCCTCGGCAGGGTGGAGACCGGCGCCGCGGCGGGCTGTTCCATCGGCTTGGCGTGCGCGGCGGCCGCGGGCCGGGTACGCAGCCGGTGCGACACCGCCTCGTCCAGCGTCACCGGCCGCTGCATCTGCGAAGCCAGCCGCCCGGCCTCCTGGCCGAGCCGTGCCACGTCCTCCCACGGCAGCCTGATGACAAGTGCGATCTCCGCCTCGCCGTCGGGCGTGGCGTGCATCGGGGGAGTAACTCGGTCGTTCATTCGCCTGTTCCTCACGTCGTCCCCGCGCCCCGCCTTCCCCGGGTCACGGGCGGTTGCCGGTTCATACGCACGGCCACAGAGGCGTGTTCACCGATTCGCCCACGGAATCGAGGGCAGTACTTCCTTGTGGTCATCCCCGTCCATGACGTGAACCCCGTGCGCCGCACGCCGGTGGTGACGTACGCGCTGATCGCCGCGAACGTCCTCGTGTTCCTGTTCATGCCCGGCCTGTCCGGCTCCGTGGCCGGTGACAGCGGGCTGGCCCAGACATGCCATCTGCACGCCTTCCTGGAGCACTACGCGGCCGTACCGCGCGAGTTGATCCACCATCAGCTCCCCCAGCTCGTCCCGACCGGAGACACACGGGCGGGAGGCTGCGCGGTGGGCCCGCCGGGCTACGAGAAATCCCCGGTCCTGAGCGTCCTCACCGCGATGTTCCTGCACGGCGGCTGGCTGCACCTGCTGGGCAACATGCTGTTCCTGCTGATCTTCGGGAACAACGTCGAGGACCGCATGGGCCACGTCCGCTTCGCACTGTTCTACGTCGCCTGCGGCTACGCGGCGTCGTACGGCTTCGCGGTGCTGAACGCCGACTCGACGGACCCGCTGATCGGCGCGTCGGGGGCGATCGCGGGGGTACTGGGCGCCTATCTGGTGCTGTACCCGAAGGCCAGGGTGTGGGTGCTCGTGCCGTTCCTGGTGTTCCTGCCGCTGCGGCTGCCCGCCTGGCTGGTGCTGGGCTTCTGGTTCGGGCTCCAGGCGGTGTACTCCTCCGGGGAGGGCGTCTCCGGCGGCGGCACCGTGGCGTACGCCGCCCATGTGGTCGGCTTCCTCGCCGGCATGCTCCTCGCCTGGCCCCTCAAGCCGGGCACGCCTCCGCCCCCGGAACCGCGCGGCCTGCTGTTCGGCAGACGGGCGCGGCCCCGGCACACCTGGTGACTCAGCGCGCGGTCCGTGTGTGCACGTACTCGACGAGGCGGGTCAGCGCGTCGGGGTCGGTGGACGGCATCACACCGTGGCCCAGGTTGAAGACGTGGCCCTCGAGCCCCGCGGCCTTCTCAAGGACCTCGCGGGTCTCGGTCTCGACGGCCTCGGTGCCGGCGAACAGGACGGTCGGGTCGAGGTTGCCCTGGAGCGCCTTGCCGGGGCCGACGCGGCGGGCGGCCTCGTCGAGCGGGACGCGCCAGTCGACACCGACGACGTCCGCGCCGGCCTCGCCCATGAGCTTCAGCAGCTCTCCGGTGCCCACACCGAAGTGGATGCGCGGGACGCCGTAGCCCTCCACCGCGCGGAAGACCTTGGCGGAGGCGGGCAGCGCCGAGCGGCGGTAGTCGGCGGGGGCGAGCGCGCCGGCCCAGGAGTCGAACAGCTGGACGGCGCTCGCGCCCGCCTCGATCTGGACCTTCAGGAAGGCGGCCGTGATGTCGGCGAGCCGGTCGAGCAGGTCGGCCCAGAGCTCCGGGTCGCCGTACATCATCGCCTTGGCGTTCTCGTAGGTGCGCGAGGGGCCGCCCTCGACGAGGTAGCTCGCGAGGGTGAAAGGAGCGCCCGCGAAGCCGATCAGCGGGGTGGCGCCGAGCTCGGCGGTGAGCAGACCGACGGCCTCGGTGACGTAGGAGACGTCCTCGGGGGTGAGGTCGCGCAGCTGCGCGAGGTCGGCGCGGGTGCGGATCGGGGTCTCGACGACCGGGCCGACGCCGGGCTTGATGTCGAGGTCGATGCCGATGGCCTTGAGCGGGACGACGATGTCGCTGTAGTAGATCGCCGCGTCCACGCCGTGCCGGCGGACCGGCTGGAGGGTGATCTCGGTGACCAGCTCGGGGCGCATGCAGGAGTCGAGCATCGGGATGCCCTCGCGGACCTTGCGGTACTCCGGCAGGGAGCGTCCGGCCTGCCGCATGAACCACACCGGGGTGTGCGGCACGGATTCACGCCTGCACGCCCTGAGGAAGGCGCTGTCGTACGTCGCTGTCGGCTGCCGGCCCGCAGGGCTCTCGTTCACGCTCACACGGGCAAGTCTCCCACGGCCGGGTGAGCGGCTTCGCCGCCCCTTCGCGGCCCGCGGTCCGTGTGCTTGTTCGCCCAGCGCGCAGCCGTCCGATGGCCCCGCGCGGGTGTCTTGCCCTGCGCGAAGGCCCCGTTCCCCTTAATCTTCCCCGCATGGCTGCGGCTCAGGGACGACTGTCGGACGGCGCTGGCGAGATGGACGACGCGAACGGGGGGGACCGGGATGAGAGCAGGTCGGCGCCATCCGCGCCGTTGCCTTTCCGGACCGCCGTCGAAGCGTTGAAGGGCGCGCGGCTGCGGCCGCAGATCGAGATCGATCCGACACCGGCTCCCAAGCGGCTCGCGCCGTTCGCGTACGCGCTGGAGGCGACGGTCGTGGACGGCGAGCAGGATCTGGCCGACGGCCGGCTGGTGCTGCTGCACGATCCGGACGGGCACGACGCCTGGCGCGGCACCTTCCGGCTGGTGACCCTGATCCGGGCCGAGCTGGAGCCGGAGATGGCCACCGACCCGCTGCTGCCGGAGGTGTGCTGGTCCTGGCTGACCGGTGCGCTGCAGGCGCGCGGGCTGGGGTACGGCGAGCCGAGCGGGACGGTCACGCGGGCGAGCTCGCACTACTTCGGCGGCCTCGCGGAGCGCCCGGCGAACTCGCAGATCGAGATCCGGGCCTCCTGGACGCCCCGCGAGGGGCTGGGCGGGGTGCCGGACTCGGCGGCGCATCTGGCGTCCTGGTGCGATCTGCTGGCCCAGGTGGCGGGGCTGCCGCCGGCCGGGCCGGGCGACGCGTCGGTGGTGACGCTGCCGCAGCGGCGGGACCCGCAGTCGCGCTGACGTTCCCCGGCAGTCGCCGACCGACGGGGACACCCAAACCACATTGACCATCTCTTTGTCGATACGGCCACTTTCGATCCCGTACCGCACCCACTTAAACCGATTCGATCTTCGGATGATCGATCGCATGTCCGAATTGCACGTATTGTTACTCACTAGATCGTGATCATTTTCTAAAGGACCCCTGGTTCGCTGCCGAAGACGACTGTGACCTTGAAAGCACGGTTCGTCCCGGCTTCATCCCCACGAGCCCCACGAGCCGGCCCCGTCCCCCCACCAGGAGGCCTGGTGTCCGTTCTCCTCGAGCAGCCCGCAAGCCTGGTCGCCTACCGCCCGAACAAGCCCACCGCGATGGTGGTCGTGGCCGATCCGCGCGTGCGTTCCACCGTCACCCGCCATCTGTGGGCGCTCGGTGTGCGCGACGTGATCGAGGCCTCGTCCATCGCGGAGGCTCGTCCCCGCATCGGCAACCCCCGTGACATCTGCGTGGCCGACGTCCACCTGCCCGACGGCTCCGGCCTCACCCTTCTGTCGGAGACCCGCGCCGCGGGCTGGCCCAACGGGCTCGCCCTCTCCGCCGCCGACGACATCGGCGCCGTGCGCAACGCCCTCGCGGGCGGCGTCAAGGGCTATGTCGTCACCGGCACCCGCACCAACGTCGGGCTCCCCACCCGGCCCGGCGCCGCCCCCATCGGATCCGCCGCCGCCCGTCTGCACCGCCGCCCCCCGGGTGCCCCGAGCCACCCGGGCGGCTACCGCGAGCTCTCCGGCCGTGAGGTCGAGGTGCTGCGGCTGGTCGCCGAAGGCCAGTCGAACAAGGCGATCGGCGTCTCGATGGGCCTGTCCGCGCTGACCGTCAAGAGCCACCTCGCCCGCATCGCCCGCAAGCTCGGCACGGGCGACCGCGCCGGCATGGTCGCGGTGGCCCTGCGGACCGGCATCATCCATTGAGAACACCCGTTGACACCCCCGTCGACACCCCCGTCCCGCACACCGGGAAGGGGCCGTCCGAAGCGGTCCGTTCCGGTCCGTTCACCCACTCTGCCGCTCCCTGACCACCCCCTGACCGATTCCTGACCGGTTTACGACCCTGAGGTGCCTGCCGACGGAACGTTCCGTCGGCGGGTGCCGTCCACACACGGATACCCTTGACAGGTGACCGACGCCCAAGAAACCGCAGCAGCCAGTTCACTGCGAACCACCGGAGGCGCCCCTCCGGACGACGGCGGATCAACTGCTACTCCAGTTTCCGGGGCGCCGACACCACTGCTCGAACCACGCGAGGGCATCCCCGACGTGATCGCCGACGAGGAGGCCCTCGCCGAGACGATCGCCGCCTTCGCCGCCGGCACCGGCCCGGTCGCCGTGGACGCCGAGCGCGCCTCCGGCTACCGCTACGGACAGCGCGCGTATCTGGTGCAGCTGCGCCGCGAGGGCGCCGGCAGCGCACTGATCGACCCCGTGGCCTGCCCGGATCTCTCCGGCCTCGGCGCGGCCCTCTCCGACGTCGAGTGGGTGCTGCACGCCGCCACCCAGGACCTGCCCTGCCTTCGCGCGATAGGCATGGTGCCGACGCGGCTGTTCGACACCGAGCTGGCCGGGCGGCTCGCCGGGTTCCCGCGGGTCGGCCTGGGCGCGATGGTCGAGGGCGTCCTCGGCTTCGTCCTCGAGAAGGGGCACTCCGCGGTCGACTGGTCGACCCGCCCGCTGCCGGAACCCTGGCTGCGGTACGCCGCGCTGGACGTCGAGCTCCTCGTCGACCTGCGGGACGCGCTGGAGAAGGAGCTCGACCGGCAGGGCAAGCTGGAGTGGGCCCGCCAGGAGTTCGACGCGATCGCCTCCGCCCCGCCGCCGGAGCCCCGCAAGGACCCCTGGCGGCGCACGTCCGGCATGCACAAGGTGCGCAGGCGCCGGCAGCTGGGGGTCGTCCGGGAGCTGTGGGAGACCCGGGACCGGATCGCCCAGCGGCGGGACGTCTCACCGGGCAAGGTGCTGTCGGACGCCGCCATCGTGGAGGCCGCGCTCGCCCTGCCCGCCAACGTGCACGCGCTGGCCGCGCTGAACGGCTTCGGGCACCGGACGGGGCGACGGCAGCTGGAGCAGTGGCAGGCGGCCGTCGACCGGGCGAAGTCGCTCGCCGAGGCGCAGCTGCCGCAGCCGGGACAGCCGGTCGCCGGGCCGCCGCCGCCGCGGGCCTGGGCCGACAAGGATCCGGCGGCCGCGGCCCGGCTGTCCGCGGCGCGGGCCGCCGTGTCCGGGCTGGCCGAGCAGCTCGGCATGCCCCAGGAGAACCTGATCGCTCCGGACACCGTCCGGAGGGTCTGCTGGGAGCCGCCGGCCGCGGTGGACACGGAGTCCATCACGGCCGCGCTCGTGGAGCTCGGGGCCCGTCCGTGGCAGGTGGAGCAGGTCACGCCGGTGCTGGTCGCGGCGCTGTCCGACTGAGGCCGCCGCCCCAGGAAGACGATCGGGGTCGGCAGGATCACCGGCACGGCTCCTGCCGAGATCGTCTCCCGGTGCGCCGCGCAGAGGCCCTTGAAGCGGAACGGGGACGTCGAGATCACGCCAAGATCTTGTGACGGCATACGAAGTGCTCTCGTACAGGACGTTCCGGGCCCATGCCGAGCTCCGAGCGGGTCGACCGCTGCGCCGAAGGTGTGACCTTCGCCGCTTGGACCTCCGGGACTGGGCAGCTACGTTACCGATAAGTAGCATGGGTTCTGAGCGCGCGCTCAGCGCTTGCGTGCCGCAGCAGTGCCATCCCGCACCCTCTGGAGGAGAGCCATCGTGCCTCGTACCGTCAGGGACGTCGTCTTCGTCGACGGCGTCCGTACCCCGTTCGGCAAGGCGGGCCCGAAGGGCATCTACCACGAGACCCGCGCCGACGACCTCGTCGTGAAGGCGATCCGGGAGCTGCTGCGCCGCAACCCCGGCCTCGACCCGAAGAAGGTCGACGAGGTCGCCATCGCCGCGACCACGCAGATCGGCGACCAGGGCCTGACCATCGGCCGCACCGCCGGCATCCTGGCCGGTCTGCCGACCTCCGTGCCCGGCTACTCCATCGACCGGATGTGTGCCGGCGCGCTGACCGCCGTCACCACGGTCGCCGGTTCGGTCGCCTTCGGCGCGTACGACGTCGCCATCGCGGGCGGTGTCGAGCACATGGGCCGCCACCCGATGGGCGAGGGCGTGGACCCGAACCCGCGGTTCGTCTCCGAGAAGCTGGTCGACGAGTCCGCCCTGTTCATGGGCATGACCGCGGAGAACCTGCACGACCGCTACCCGCAGATCACCAAGCTGCGCGCCGACGAGTACGCGGTGCGCTCGCAGGAGAAGGCCGCCAAGGCGTACGCCAACGGCAAGATCCAGGCCGACCTGGTGCCGGTCTCGGTCCGCCGCACCAACCCGGAGGCCGGTGAGACGGGCTGGGGCCTGGTCACCGCCGACGAGCCGATGCGTCCCGGCACCACCCTGGAGAACCTCTCCGGTCTGAAGACCCCGTTCCGCGTCCACGGCCGGGTCACCGCCGGCAACGCGGCCGGTCTGAACGACGGCGCGACCGCCTCGCTGATCGCCTCCGAGGACTTCGCCCGCGAGAACGACCTGCCGGTGAAGATGCGCCTCGTCGCGTACTCCTTCGCGGGCGTCGAGCCGGAGGTCATGGGCTACGGCCCGATCCCGGCCACGGAGAAGGCCCTCGCGCAGGCGGGTCTGTCGATCTCCGACATCGGTCTGTTCGAGATCAACGAGGCCTTCGCCGTCCAGGTCCTGGCCTTCCTCGACCACTACGGCATCGCCGACGACGACGAGCGCGTCAACCAGTACGGCGGCGCCATCGCCTTCGGCCACCCGCTCGCCTCCTCCGGCGTCCGGCTGATGACGCAGCTGGCCCGCCAGTTCGAGGAGCAGCCGCAGGTCCGCTACGGCCTGACCACCATGTGCGTCGGCTTCGGCATGGGCGCGACGGTCATCTGGGAGAACCCGCACTTCGAGGGGGACAAGTGAGCACCACCGCCGAGCTGCTGAAGGGTGCGGCCGACCTGTTCCCGGACGAGGTCGTCACAAGCGCACACGTACGCCATCTGGACCTGCCGTTCGGGGCCGGGCGCTTCGCCCTGATCACCCTGGACAACGGTCTCGACCACACCAAGCCGACCACCTTCGGCCCCGCCTCGCTCGCGAACCTGAACACCGCGATCGACCAGGTGGAGAAGGAGGCGGCGGCCGGCGAGATCGTCGGTGCCGGTGTCACCGGCAAGCCGTTCATCTTCGCCGTCGGCGCCGACCTGAAGGGCGTCGAGCTCCTCAAGGAGTACGACCACGCGCTCGCCATCGGCAAGGGCGGCCACGAGGTCTTCAAGCGCCTGTCGGGACTCGCCGTCCCCACCTTCGCGTACTACAACGGCGCGGCGATGGGCGGCGGTGTCGAGGTCGGTCTGCACTGCTCCTACCGCACGGTGTCCACGGCCCTGCCCGCCTTCTCGCTGCCCGAGGTCTTCCTCGGCCTGGTCCCCGGCTGGGGCGGCTGCACCCTGCTGCCGAACCTGATCGGCGCGGACAAGGCCGTCTCGGTGATCATCGAGAACAGTCTCAACCAGAACAAGCAGCTGGGGGGCGCCCAGGTCTACGAACTGGGCATCGCCGACGCCCTGTTCGAGGGCGCGGACTTCCTGGAGCAGTCGCTGCTCTGGACGGCGTCCGTCCTCAAGGGCGAGATCGTCGTCGACCGCCCGGTCGTCGACCGCGGTGAGGCCTGGGACCAGGCCGTCGCGCGCGGCCGGTTCGTCGCCGACTCCAAGGTGCACGGCGCGGCCCCGGCCGCCTACCGCGCGCTGGACATCATCGCCGCCGCGAAGAACGGCGACCTGCAGCAGGGCTACGACGCCGAGGACGTGGCGCTCGCCGACCTGATCATGGGCGGTGAACTGCGCGCCGGCATCTACGCGTTCAACCTGGTGCAGAAGCGCGGCAAGCGGCCGGCCGGCGCTCCGGACAAGAACCTGGCCCGTCCGGTCACCAAGGTCGGTGTCGTCGGCGCCGGTCTGATGGCCTCTCAGCTCGCCCTGCTCTTCCTGCGCCGCCTGGAGGTGCCGGTCGTGCTGACCGACATCGACCAGGAGCGCGTCGACAAGGGTGTGGGCTACGTCCACGCGGAGATCGAGAAGCTGCTCGGCAAGGGCCGGATCAACCAGGACAAGGCCAACCGTCTCAAGGCGCTGGTCTCCGGTGTCCTGGACAAGGCCGAGGGCTTCTCGGACGCGGACTTCATCATCGAAGCCGTGTTCGAGGAGATCGGTGTCAAGCAGCAGGTGTTCGCGGAGGTCGAGGCGGTCGCCCCGGCGCACGCGATCCTCGCGACGAACACCTCCTCGCTGTCGGTGACGGAGATGGCGTCGAAGCTCCAGCACCCCGAGCGGGTCGTCGGCTTCCACTTCTTCAACCCGGTCGCGATCCTGCCCCTGCTGGAGATCGTGCGGGGCGAGGCGACCGACGACGCGTCGCTGGCCACCGCCTTCGCCGTCGCCAAGAAGCTGAAGAAGACCGCGGTCCTGGTGAAGGACGCCCCGGCGTTCGTCGTGAACCGCATCCTGACCCGCTTCATGGGCGAGATCCAGAACGTCATCGACGAGGGCACCCCGGTCGAGGTCGCGGAGAAGGCGGTGGAGCCGCTGGGCCTGCCGATGTCCCCGCTCGTCCTGCTCGAGCTGGTCGGTCCCGCGATCGGTCTGCACGTCTCGGAGACCCTCAACCGGGCCTTCCCGGACCGCTTCACGGTCTCCCCGAACCTCGCGGCCGTCGTCAAGGCGGGCAAGCGCGGCTTCTACGTCTACGACAGCGGGAAGCCGGAGCTCGACCCGGAGGTCGCCGCGCTGCTGAAGCAGGGCGACGTCGTCCTGAGCGAGGAGCAGGTCCGCGAGCGCGTCCTGGACGCGGTGGCGCAGGAGATCGGGCTCATGCTCGACGAGGGCGTCGTCGCCGAGGCCCAGGACATCGACCTCTGCCTGATCACGGGCGCGGGCTGGCCCTTCCACCTGGGCGGCATCACGCCGTACCTGGACCGCGAGGGCGTCTCCGAGCGGGTGACCGGCAAGCGGTTCCTGGCGGCCGGCGTGGCGTCGGTTCCGGCGTAACCGTCGCACTGATGTGAAGAGGGCCTCCGCCGGTACGGCGGAGGCCCTCTCTCATGTCAGCCGAGGGAAGTCCACGGTCCGGACTCGGGCGACCCCTGGGCGAGTTGACGGGCGGCGGCGAGGCGGCCGTCGGCGCCGAGGACCGCGATGACGGCGCGGCCCAGGGCGTCGAAGGCAGCGGCGGGCGCGCCGGTGATCGTGCCGCCCGGTCCGGTGGCCGGCAGCTCGCGCCAGGGTTCGTCGCCGGGCAGGAAGCGGTGGGCCACACCCCCCTGGTCGCCGCGGGTGACGACGAGCGTGCCGGTCTCGGGGGACGGCGAGGCGGTGACGGCCGGGTTGCCGGGGTGGCGGTGGCGTACGACAAGACCGACCCGAAACGGGTCGTGGCCGCCGAGCCGCAGGCGTCGACCCTGTGGAAGGCGATCCGCTCCGACCCGGAGATCCCCGAGTCGGCGAAGAAGTCCCCGGTGACCGGCGGGAGTTCGTGACCTCCTGACCTCGTGCCGCGGCTCTGCCGGTCAGACCGGGCGCCAGGCCTCCAGGGCCAGGCCCGGTTCGTCCTTGCGGCAGGTGATCAGCAGGTCGCCCGTGGACGGTGACAGGGCGGCGGCGACGACCCGGCCGGCCTCGTCGACGGCGAGCGACACCTCGGCGTCGGTGGGGAGTTGAGGCCCGGAGTCGGTCCACCAGGCGCCGGCCGCCTCCTGTTCGGTGGGGTAGGCGGCGAAGGCGACCCGGCCGGAGGCCGACCGCTGGGCGAGCAACGTGCAGTCGTGGCCGTCGAGTTCACAGCGCACGGCGGCGACCGGGCCCGGACCGGCCGCGGCCAGCAGCGAGACGGGCTTGTCGCCGGGGCGCCAGGCGCACAGGTCGCCGGACTCGTCGGTGAAGAACAGCGTCGTGCGCTGCGGCGAGGTGGCCAGCGCGCGCAGTGTCCCGGACCGGACCCGCGCCTCCAACGCCTCCTCCAGCACCGGCTGCGCCCCCGGCTCCTCCTGCACCCAGTGCAGCAGGGCCCCGGGCACCGAGGCGTACACCTCGACGCGGCCGGACTCCCCGGTCACGGCCGCGAGCCCGTCGTGCAGGCCGTTCCCCTTGAGGTCGCACCACGGTTCCCAGCCGCCCTTCTCCTTCTGGGCGACCATGCTCAGACCGGTCCCTCTGTTGCGGACGAAGACATGCGCGCGTCCCTCGGCGTCGACCGCGACCGCGGGGGTGCCGGTGCGGTCGCCCTTGTTGTCGGGGTGCCCGATCGGGGTCCAGTCCAGGGCCGCCAGACGGGGCCGGAAGTGGGTCGAGTGCACCAGGCCGGCCTCGTGGGAGCGGGTCGGCCGCCAGGCGGCCAGATGGGCGTACGCGTCGGCGCCGTGCCCGATCGCGGCGACCGGGTGCAGTTTCTGGTCGCCTCCCGTCCTGCGTGCGGGCCCCCAGGCGCCGCCCGGCCCGCTCTCCGCGCGGCACAGGACGGCGTCGCCCGAGGACAGATAGACACTGAGCCTGCCGTCGCGGCCGCGTATGAACCAGTCGCCGTTCACCGGATCACTGTAAAACGCCGTGCGGCCCGGCATGCCGTGCGGGGCGTCACACGGGTCCGTCCGTCCGCCCCGTGCACCGCTCCCCGTGCGACGCTTTCCCCATGAGCGACCTCGGCCACGACTCTCCTCTGCTGGTGATCGTCGACGCGGCGAACGTCGTGGGCTCGGTGCCCGACGGCTGGTGGCGGGACCGCCACGGCGCGGCCGTCCGGCTCCGGGACCGGCTGGCGGCGGAGGGTCTGCCCGGCCATGACGGCCCGGTGGAGTTCGTCCTCGTCGTCGAGGGTGCGGCCCGCGGGGTGGAGTCCGTGCCCGGCGTGCCGGTCGAGGCGGCGCCCGGCAGCGGCGACGACCACATCGTCGCCCTGGTCGCCCGCCACGCCGGACGGCCCCGCCTGGTGGTCACGGCGGACCGGGAACTGCGGCGACGCGTGACGGAGTTGGGCGCGGAGGTCACCGGCCCCCGGGCGGTACGCCCTTGATCGCACGCTCCGGGCCACCGCTCGCCCCGGCTACGGCGCGTCCGTGGCCGCGGGTTGGGCGGGGCGGCTGAGGAGGCTGTGGGAGCGGCCGTAGAGGAAGTAGACGACGAAGCCGACGACCATCCAGATGCCGAAGCGGAGCCAGGTCTCGGCGGGCAGGTTGAGCATCAGCCACAGCGAGGCGCACACCGACAGGATCGGGATGACCGGCACCCACGGGGTGCGGAAGGCCCGGGGCAGGTCGGGACGGGTGCGGCGCAGGATGATCACACCGATCGCGACGACCACGAAGGCGAAGAGCGTGCCGATGTTCACCAGTTCGGCGAGCTCGCTGAGGCTGGTGAAGCCGGCCAGGATCGCGATGAGGACGCCGAGCAGGATGGTCGGCCGGTGCGGGGTCTTGAACCGCGGGTGGACGTGGGAGAAGAAGCGCGGCAGCAGTCCGTCGCGGCTCATCGCGAAGAACACCCGCGTCTGGCCGAGGAGCAGGATCATGCAGACGGTGGTGAGGCCGACGGCGGCGCCGAAGCTGATGAAGCCCGCGAACCAGGGGTGCCCGGTGGCCTTGAAGGCGTCGGCGAGCGGGGCGCTCACGGACAGCTTGGTGTAGTGCTCCATTCCGGTGACGACGATCGACACCGCGACGTACAGGACCGTGCAGATGATGAGGGAGCCGATGATGCCGCGGGGCATGTCGCGCTGCGGGTTCCTGGTCTCCTCGGCGGCCGTGGCGACGACGTCGAAGCCGATGAAGGCGAAGAACACCACGGACGCGGCGGTGAAGATGCCCATCACGCCGAAGTTGGAGGGCGCCCAGCCGAACATCAGCTGGATCAGCGGCGACTGCAGGTTGTTGCCGGCCTCGACGGTCTGCGCCTTCGGGATGAACGGGTCGTAGTTCTCGCCGTGGATGAAGAAGAGGCCCGCGATGATCACGGTGAGGACGACGGTCACCTTGACGGCCACGACGACCGTGGTGACCCGCGCGGAGAGCTTCGTGCCGACCACGAGGATGGCGGTCAGCACCAGGACGAGGGCGGCGGCGAGGATGTCGAAGCCGAAGCCGTCGGCGCCTTCTCGTCCGCTGAGCGCCGCCGGCAGGTGCCAGCCCGCGTTGTCCAGGAGCGAGGCGATGTACCCGGACCAGCCGACGGCCACCACCGCCGTGCCCAGCGCGAACTCCAGGACCAGGTCCCAGCCGATGATCCAGGCGGGCAGTTCCCCGAGGGAGGCGTACGAGAAGGTGTAGGCCGAGCCGGCCACCGGGACGGTGGAGGCGAACTCGGCGTAGCACAGCGCGGCGAGCGCGCAGGCGACCCCGGCGGCGACGAAGGCCAGGGCGACGGCGGGACCGGCGTTGTTCTTGGCGACCGTGCCGGTCAGCACGAAGATGCCCGTGCCGATGATGACGCCGACGCCGAAGACGGTCAGATCCAGCGCGGACAGGGATTTCCTGAGCGCGTGCTCCGGCTCCTCGGTGTCCTGGATGGACTGCTCGATGTTCTTCGTCCTGAAGAGGGTGTTGCTCACGGACATACCTCCCACGCTGTCTCGTCCTCGACATGATCGAGAGGGGGCGTATTGCGTATGCCCCGGCGCGGGCGACTTCACGCGAATGGGCCGGTTTCACCACTCTGGCCCGTGGTGAAACCGGCCCGTACGGGCGTGTCGGGAGGTGTCAGTCGCAGGCGGGCTGCACGGAGTCCACCTCGGCGGCCGAAGTGCCGTACTTCCCATCGAGCTTGGCGACCAGGCCGGTGACCTGGCGGGCGATGTCGGGGGCGGTCAGGCCGATCTCCGCCATGACCTCGGCACGGGAGGCGTGGTCGAGGAAGCGCGGCGGGATGCCGAAGTCGCGCAGCGGGACGTCGACGCCGGCGTCCCGCAGGGCCTGGGCGACGGCCGAGCCGACGCCGCCGACGCGGGAGTTGTCCTCGACGGTGACGACCACGCGGTGCCGCTCGGCGAGCGGGGCCATCGCCTCGTCGACGGGCTTGACCCAGCGCGGGTCGACGACGGTGGTGGTGATGCCCTGTTTCTCGAGCAGGCCGGCGATCTCCAGGCACATGGGCGCCAGGGCGCCCACGGAGACGAGCAGCACGTCGGGCCGGTCCGTGCCCGCCTGCCGCAGGACGTCCATGCCGCCGACGCGGCCGACGGCGGGTACGGCGGGGCCGACGGCGCCCTTGGAGAAGCGGACGACGGTCGGCGCGTCGTCGACGGCGACGGCCTCCCGCAGCTGGGCGCGGACCTGGTCGGCGTCGCGCGGAGCCGCGAGGCGCAGGCCGGGGACCACCTGGAGGATCGACATGTCCCACATGCCGTTGTGGGAGGCGCCGTCGGTGCCGGTGATCCCCGCCCGGTCCAGTACGAAGGTCACACCGCACTTGTGGAGGGCGACATCCATGAGGACCTGGTCGAAGGCACGATTGAGGAAGGTGGCGTAGACGGCGAAGACGGGGTGCACTCCGGCGTGGGCGAGGCCCGCGGCGGAGACGGCGCCGTGCTGCTCCGCGATGCCGACGTCGTAGACCCGCTCCGGGAAACGCTTGGCGAACTTGTCGAGGCCTACGGGCTGGAGCATCGCGGCCGTGATGGCGACGATGTCCTCGCGCTCCTCGCCGAGCCTGACCATCTCCTCGCCGAAGACGGAGGTCCAGTCGGCGCCGGAGGAGGCGATCGGCAGGCCGGTGTCGGGGTGGATCTTGGGGACGGCGTGGAAGCGGTCGGCCTCGTCCTGCAGGGCGGGCTGGTAGCCGCGGCCCTTCTCGGTGAGGCAGTGCACGATCACCGGGCCGCCGAAGCGCTTGGCGCGGGCCAGCGCGGATTCCAGGGCCTCGAGGTCGTGGCCGTCGATGGGGCCGACGTACTTCAGGCCCAGGTCCTCGAACATGCCCTGCGGGGCGATGAAGTCCTTGAGGCCCTTCTTGGCGCCGTGCAGGGTGTCGAAGAGCGGCTTGCCGACGACGGGGGTGCGCTCCAGGAGGTCCTTGCCGCGGGCCAGGAACCGTTCGTAGCCGTCCGTGGTGCGCAGGGTGGCGAGGTGGTTGGCGAGGCCGCCGATGGTGGGGGCGTAGGAGCGCTCGTTGTCGTTGACGACGATGACCAGCGGGCGGTCCTTGGCGTCGGCGATGTTGTTGAGCGCCTCCCAGGCCATGCCGCCGGTGAGCGCGCCGTCGCCGATGACCGCCACGACGTGGCTGTCGCGGCCGAGGATCTCGTTGGCCTTCGCGATGCCGTCGGCCCAGCCCAGCACCGTGGAGGCGTGGCTGTTCTCGATGACGTCGTGCTCGGACTCTCCTTGCGAGGGGTAGCCGGACAGGCCGCCCTTCATCTTCAGCTTCGAGAAGTCCTGCCGGCCGGTCAGCAGCTTGTGCACGTAGGACTGGTGGCCGGTGTCCCAGAGCACCTTGTCCTTCGGCGACTCGAAGACCCGGTGCAGGGCGATGGTGAGCTCGACCACACCGAGGTTGGGGCCGAGGTGGCCACCGGTCTTGGACACGGCGTCGACGAGGAAGGTCCGGATCTCCCCTGCCAGCTGGTCCAGCTCCTCCGGGCTGAGCCGGTCCAGATCGCGCGGTCCCCTGATGCGGGTCAGCAGCGGCACCCGTGCCTCCTTGCAGTAAAAGCTGTTCGAGCTGTTGCCGGGCGTGTCGAGTCTAATGTTCCGCCCGGGCGGGCGGACTCCGGCCCATGGGTCATAGGTCACGCGAACGGCCGTACCCATGATGGGCACGGCCTATGACACGCCTGTGCCCGGCGCCTTGTGGGCGCCGGGCACAGTGAGGTTTCCGCCGCAGGTCAGCCGCGGCCGGCCGCCTTCTGGCTCTTGCGGGACACGGAGTCGATGACGACCGCGCCCAGCAGAACACCACCGGTGATCATGTACTGGATCGAGGTGCTCATGTTCAGCAGGTCGAGGCCGGTCTGGATGGACTGGATGACCAGCATGCCCAGGAGGGCGGACCAGACGGTGCCGCGGCCGCCGAAGAGGCTGGTGCCGCCGATGACGGCCGCCGCGATGGCGAGCATCAGGGTGTTGCCGCCGCCGGCGCTCAGCGAGGCGCCCGCGGTCTGGCCCGCGAAGAACATGCCGCCGACCGCCGCGAAGGCGCCGGAGATGGCGAACACGGTGATGCGGACCATCGGCACGTTGATACCGGCACGGCGGGCGGCCTCGATGCCGCCGCCGACCGCGAACACCTTGCGGCCGTACGTCGTGCGGCGCAGCACGAAGTCCACGATCACCAGCGCCGCCAGGAAGATCACCAGCGAGTTGGAGACACCGGCCGCGTCGTTGAGCACGGCCGCGGACACGAACGCCGCGACCGCGAGCAGGCCCACGCGCAGCAGGATCTCGCTGGTCGGACGGAACGGCACACCCGCGGCACGGCGGCGGCGCTGCTCGCCCAAGTTGCCGACCAGGGACAGCACGACGGCGAGACCGGCCAGCAGGTAGGCGCCGATGATGGCCTGGTCCATGAAGAAGGAGTTCTGGCCGAACAGGTGGATCGGGCCGGAGTCCGAGGGAAGGTTGATCGTGCCGCTGGAGCCCAGCAGCCACAGCATCAGACCGTTCCAGCCGAGGAAGCCGGCCAGGGTCACCACGAAGGCCGGTACACCGATCTTCGCGAAGAACCATCCTTGGAGGGCGCCGATGCCGACGCCGACGGCGATCGTCAGGACGAGCGACACCCATGGGTTCATGGAGTGGTCCACCACGAACACGGCGAACAGCGCGGACGCCAGGCCGCTGACCGAACCGACCGACAGGTCGATCTCACCGAGCAGCAGGACGAACACCAGGCCGATGGCCAGCATGCCGGTGGCCGACATGAAGTAGCTGATGTTCGAGAGGTTGTCGGCGCTCAGGAAGAGGTCGTTCTTCAGCTGGAAGATCGTCCAGATGACGATCAGGCCGAGGACCACCGGGATCTGGCCCAGCTCGCCGCCCTTGACCTTGCGCTTGAACTCCGTGACGTAGCCCTTGAGTCCCTCTTCGCGGACCAGCAGACGCGGGTCGACGACGGAGACCGGCGCGGCCGTCGGGTCGTCGGCGGGGGCCACGGTCGTCTGCTCCTCGACCACACCCTCGCCCTTGTCGAGCTTCGTTGCCGTGCCGGCCTTCTCGGGCTCCGGGGAGTCGCCTTGCACGGTCTTCGACGTGTCGCTCACTTTGCCGCCTCCGTGGTGCGACGCCCCGCACGACGGGTCACGGCGTTGTCCGTGGCCCCGGTGATCGCGGCGATGATCTCTTCGTGGCTGGTGTCCTTCACGGGGAAGGAGCCGTTGTTCCTGCCGAGGCGCAGCACGGCGACGGTGTCGGCGACCGCCTTGACGTCGGCCATGTTGTGGCTGATGAGGATGACGCCGAGGTTGCGCTCGCGCAGCCGCTCGACGAGGTCGAGGACCTGCGCGGTCTGCTCGACGCCGAGGGCCGCGGTGGGCTCGTCGAGGATGACGACCTTGGGGTCGCCGATCAGGGCGCGCGCGATGGCGACGACCTGGCGCTGACCGCCGGAGAGGCTCGCGATCGGGATGCGCACGCTCGGGATGCGGATGGAGAGCGTGGACAGCAGCTCGCGGGAGTTCTTCTCCATCGTCACCTCGTCGATGACGCCCCGGCGCAGCAGCTCGCGGCCGAGGTAGAGGTTGCCCACCACGTCGAGGTTGTCGCAGAGCGCGAGGTCCTGGTAGACCGTCGCGACGCCGAGTCCCTGGGCGTCGTGCGGCTTGTTGATGCTGACCGTGCGGCCCTCCCACTCGATGACGCCCTCATCGATGGGGTGGACTCCCGCGATCGTCTTGACCAGGGTCGACTTACCTGCGCCGTTGTCGCCCACGAGGGCGACCACTTCTCCGGCGTGGACCTCCAGTTCGACGTCGGTGAGTGCCTGGACCGCACCGAATCGCTTGGAGACTCCGCGCAACGCCAGCACGGGCGTAGCGGACACGTGAACCATCTCCTTCGCCGCCTGACCGGCGGGGATGCCGCGCTTGGGGTGATGCGCGGAAGGACGTGCGGGCCCCCTTCGGCGTCCGCACGATGTCTACAGAATGAACATGCGCGAATCCGCTGCGCTCGGCAACGGTTCCGTCCGACGCCCGCCCCGATAGCGGGGTGTGAGTGTGGGGCAGGCGTCGGAGGAGTCTCGCGGGACCGCTAGGCGGTCTGGGCCCGAGTCCCGCTTCGGGACTCGGGCCGGGGTGTGCCCGGCGACGTGCGCCGGGCCGGCGACTACTGCAGGCCGGCGGACTTGCAGGCGGCGGCGAAGTCGGCGGTGCAGATGTCCGCGACCGTCCACAGCCCGTCCTTGACGACCGTGTCCTTGATGTTGGTCTTGTTGACCGCCACCGGGGTCAGCAGCTGCGAGGGCACCTTGTCACCGGAGCCGCTGGTCAGCGTGGTGGGGGCGGTGATCTTCTTGCCGTTCAGCAGGTCGACGGCCATCTGCGCGGCGGCCTCGGCCTCCAGCTTGTAGTTCTTGAAGATCGTGGAGGACTGCGTGCCGGCCACGATCCGCTGGATGGCGGCGAGCTCGGCGTCCTGGCCGGTCAGCGGGATGCTGCTGATCTTCGCACCCTTGAGGGTGTTGGCGATGCCACCGGCCATGCCGTCGTTGGCGGCGTAGACGCCGGCGATGTTCTTGGCGCCCAGCTGGGTGATCGCCGCGGACATCTTCTGGGCGGCGACGGTGTCCTTCCAGAGGCCGGACTGCTCGTAGGCGATGTCGACCTTGCCGTCGAGGGCCTTGTGCGCGCCTTCCTTGAACTGGGCGGCGTTCGGGTCGGCGTCGTCACCGTTGATCATGACGACCTTGGCCTTGGTGGTCGCCTTGGAGCCGAGGGCGTCGAGCAGGGACTGACCCTGGAGCTCGCCGACCTTGACGTTGTCGAAGGAGACGTAGCCGCTGACCGGGCCCTGGGCGAGGCGGTCGTAGGCGACGATCTTGACGCCCTTGTTCGCCGCGGCCTGGAGAGAGGACTTGATGGCGGCGGAGTCCTGGGCGGAGATCGCGATGACCTTCACGCCCTTGGTCACCATGCTGCTCACCTGCTGGGCCTGCTTGGCCGGGTCGGCGGCGGCGTTGGCGTACTCGAGCGTACAGTCCGAGCAGAGCGCCTTGACCTTGGCGTCGAAGAACGGCTTGTCGAACTTGTCGTACCGCGCGGTGACGCTGTCGGGAAGCAGCAGGCCGATGGACTTGCCGCCCGAGCTGCTGCTGTCGGAGCCGCTGTCCTTGTCGTCGCCGGCCTTGCCGCACGCGGCAATCGACAGCGCCATGGACACGGCGGTGGCGCCGATCACGACTCTACGCATCGTTGCGTTCATTTGGGGTGTGCCTCCCTGACAGGGCCGCAACGCTGCGGCCGAGGTGGCTCGAAGTCAACTCGGCCGCAAGTTCGACGTCAAGAAGTAAATACTTAACGAGATGGCAACGGCGTCATTCGTTCTCTAAGTGAAGGCAGGTGTCGCGGTCGGCAAAGTGCCGTCCAAAAGGGTCGAATCACCCATCTCACTGAGCGCGAGAGCGAGTGCTCCGAGCACCTCCGCACGGCCACCGAGCGCCCCCGGGAGAACGGAGAGTTGACGCGCCGCACTGGGGATCGCATAGCGGCCGACGGACTCCCTGATCGGACCGAGCACAAGCTCACCGGCCTCGGCGAGATCACCACCCAGGACCACCCGGCTCGGATTCAGCAGGTTACAGAGATTGGCGACTCCACTGCCGACATGGCGGCCGACGTCGGCGATCACCCGACGACAGCCCGGGTCTCCGTCCCTGGCCAGCCGCACCACACCCTCCATCGTCAGGTCGGTGCCATGGCTGGACTGGAGGAGCGGCAACACGTAGCGCGCGGCCGCGAAGGTCTCCAGGCAGCCCCGGTTTCCGCAGCGGCAGACCGGTCCGGATTCGTCAAGTGTAATATGTCCGATTTCTCCCGCAGTCCCGCCGGGCCCCCGGTAGATCTTCCCCTCGATCACCAGACCGGCGCCGACACCGCTCGCGACCTTGATGTAAGCAAGATCACGCACTCCCCGGCCGCTGCCCCAGACGAGCTCGCCGAGGGCGCCGAGATTGGCGTCGTTGTCCACGTGAACAGGCACTCCGAGGCGGCCTCTGAGTTCCTCGGCCGGTCTGGTGCCGATCCAGCCGGGCAGGATCGCGGAGGAGCCGAGCGTGCCGGACTCCAGATCGATCGGGCCCGGTACGCCGAGACCGACCCCCGCGATCTTCGTGCGATCCACCCCGGTGGCCTCTATCAAGCGGGTGACCAGCTGCTCCGCACGGTCGAAGCCCTGAGCCGAGGAGGCGTCCACATCGAGCGGCTCGGACTCCTCGGCGAGCACCTGGTGGGCGAGGTTGCCGAGGGCCACCCGCAGATGGGTGTGGCCGAAATCCACCCCTATGACGATGCCGGCGTCACCGCTGAGCGAGACGCTGCGGGCCCGGCGCCCGCCCGCCGAGGTGGGCGTGACCTCGACGGTTCCGGCGTCCTTGAGCTCGCGCACGATGTTGGAGACGGTCGCGGCGGACAGTCCCGTGGTCCGGGCGATCTCCGCCTGCGTGAGCGACCCGGCCAGACGCACCGCGCGTACGACCCGCTCCAGGTTGGCCCGATGCAGTGACGACTGCGACCCCGGAGTCTCCACGACGACCTCCTGCGCGCGGGACCGCTTCAATGAGGCCCCGTCTATGTCCAACTAGTGAACTCTAAGCTGAGCCGTTCGGGTCCACTCCCGTCAAGAGGTTGAACACTATCCGCGCGGCCGAACGGACCACGCCGAGATGGTCCGGTCCAATGTTGCGGGGTGTGTGGGACCGGCTGCGGGGCGTTGCGGAAAGTCGGATTCCGGGGTGCGCCGTACGGGTGTGCGGGGGTGCGAAAGCGGACGGGTCGTCATGAAAAGCGGCGTACACGGACAGCCCGTGCACCGGGCGTCCGCGTACGCCGCATGAAGGCGGGCGGTTTACTTCACGGCCCCGGCTGTCAACCCCTGCACCACCTGCCGCTGGAAGACGATGTACGCCGCGAGCACCGGGAGCATCGCCATGACCAGGCCGGCGAACAGTCCCGACCAGTCACCCTTGTAGCCCTGGCTGACGGCCAGTTGGACGAGTCCCTGGGTGAGGACCCGTTTGTCGGGGTCGGTGTTGAGGACCGTGGGCAGCATGTACTGGTTCCACTGGCCGAGGAAGTTGAAGATGCCGACGCTGACCAGGCCGGGCTTGGCCATCGGCAGCATGATCTGGAAGAAGGTCCGGGTGTGCGAGGCGCCGTCGACGAACGCGGCCTCCGCCACCGAGGTGGGCAGCGTGCGGAAGAACGCCGTCAGGAAGAACACCGTGAACGGCAGCGAGTAGGCGATGTAGACCAGGATCAGCCCGTGCAGGGTGTTCAGCAGTCCCATGTTGTTCACCACGTAGAACAGCGGGACCAGCGCCAGCATGATCGGGAAACTCATGCCGCCGACGAACAGGAAGTAGATGAACCGGTTGCCGGGGAAGTCGAAGCGGGCGAGGACGTAGGCCGCCATGGAGCCGAGGGCCAGGGTGCCGATGAGCGAACCGCCGACGACCAGGGCGGTGTTGAGGAAGTAGTCGCTCATGTTGGCCTCGGTCCAGGCCCTCGACCAGTTGTCGAGGTGCAGCCGGTCCGGCAGCGACCAGGGCGAGGAGAAGATCGAGCGGTCGTCCTTGAAGGAGGTCATCACCGCCCACAGCAGGGGCAGCACCACCATGACGGCCCAGATGACGAGCACACCGTGCGAGAAGACGTTCAGGGCCCGGCCTTCGCTCCTCGGCGCGGCGGGCGCCCGCCCGGCCGGAAGGCCGGTCTTGGTGACGGGCGCGGGGGCGGGGACGGGGGGTTCGGTCGTCTTCACTCAGTACTCCAGCCGCTCGCGCCTGCCCAGCCGCATCACGACGGCGGCGAAGGCCAGCGTCACGACGAGCAGGGCGACCCCGATGGTGGTGGCGTAGGCGGCCTGACCGTCACGGAACGCCTTCTGGTACACGTACAGGACCATGACGGTGGTCGAGTAGTCGGGACCGCCCGGGCCGGTCGTCATGATCTGTACGACCGCGAACGACTCGGCGCCGAGGGCGAGGATGCCCATGTATACCCAGCCCGACTGCACGGTGTCCCAGAGCAGCGGCAGGGTGACGCGGAAGAACGTGGTGGACCGGTTCGCGCCGTCCAGGAGGGCGGCCTCGTAGAAGTCGGCGGGGACGGCGGCCATGGCCGCCGAGAACAGGACCACGAAGAAGCCGACCGTGGACCAGACGAGGACCGCCATCACGCACCACAGCGCGAGGTCCGGATCGCCGAGCCACACCGGCTGGACACCGCCGAGGCCGATGCCCCGCAGGAACGAATTGACGGCGCCGCTGTCCGGGTTGTACGCGAAGGCGAACAGCAGCGCGACGATCGCGATCGACAGCACTTGCGGGAAGAAATACACGATCTTGTAGAACCCGGAACCGCGCACTCCGGAAATGGCCGGACCGCCCTTTCTCCGCCGGCCGCCGACATTGATCATGAATGCCAGGAACAGGGCGAACCCGATCGTCACCAACGGCACCAGGAGCGCGAACAGCAGGCTGTGCCACAACGACTTCCAGAAGATCTCGTCGTCCAGCATCCTGCGGTAATTGCCCAGGCCGACCATCTTGAATTCGGGGCTCAGTCCGGTCCAGTCCGTGAACGAGTAGTAGATGGACTGGATGAACGGCCAGACCACGAAGAGCGCGTACAGGCCGAGGGGGAGCGCCAGGAACCCCACGATGAACCGGTACTTGCCATGCTGCATCGCCACTCCGGTGCGTCGTGAATACGTTGCTGGTGCTACTGGTGCTTGTAGTGCTTGATCGACGTGTCCTTCGCCGCCGCGTCGGCGTACCCCTGGATCTTGTTGACGGCCTCGACGGGGGTGAGCCGCCCGGCCATCATCTCGCCGAGACCGCCGACGCCGATCTGTTCCTTCTGCAACTGGACGTACCAGTCCTGCATCCGCGGGTTGACGACGTTGTCGCCGGCCTTCTCCAACGCGGCGACGCCCGACTTCAGGCCCGGGGTGAGGGTGATGCCGTCGGTGCCGCCGTTGTAGGCGGTGAGCGACTTGACCTTGGCGGTGAAGTTCCTGGAGGAGGCCTCGCTCAGCATGATGCGCAGCTGCTCCATGCCGCCCGCGGCGTTCTTCGCCTTGTCGGGGACGATGAACGGCTCACCGCCGGAGGCCCAGATGGTGCCGAAGGGCATCTTGTCGGAGGAGTCGATACCGGTGGGCGCGGAGACGGCGAGGTCGAAGTCGGCCGGGATGACCTTCGCCGACTCGTTCTCCACCCAGGAGCCGTTCGGGATGAACAGGGCCTTGCCCTCGGCCCAGGCGGTCTGCGACTGGATGTGGTCCAGGCCCGGGGTGCCCTTGAGGACGTAGCCCTTCTTGTAGAGCTCGTAGTACGCCTCGAAACAGGCCTTGACGGCCGGGTGTTTCCAGGCGTTCGGCTCCAGGTTGTCGATCGCGTCGAGGACCTCGCGGCCGCCGACCTTGCCGATCATCGGGTAGAGCGAGAAGGGGAGGTAGTACGGGTACTTTCCGGCGTACGTCCAGCCGGCCATGCCCTTCTTCTTGGCCTTCGCGCAGACCGCGAGCATCTCGTCCCAGGTCTCGGGGTAGGCGGCGTCCAGCGAGTCCAGGGCCTTCTGCGAGTACCAGACGCCGTAGACGGTGTAGGCGTAGTACATGATCCAGACCGGGTCGCCGTCGAACTGGCCCATCTCGACGATGCCGGGGCGCAGGGTGTCGCGGACCTTCTTGGCCGGGTCGTCGTAGGAGGGGGCGTCCAGCAGCGGGGTGAGGTCGGCGAGCTGCTTCTTGCCGACCAGGACACCCATGTCCATCTGCTCGGCGCCCGAGTTGTCGATGAGGTCGGGCGGGGTGCCCTGGTTGAAGCGGGGCTGGAGCGTGGACTGGATCTTCTGGGTGGCGGTGAACTTCACCTTTGCCTTCGGGAAGCCCTGCTCGTAGATCTTCACGGCGTCCTCGGCGTACTCCTTGCCGAAACCGCCGTCGAACAGGACGAATTCCATCTGTGCGGTCTCGTTCACCGCAAGGGGGTTCTTGGCCGTCTTCTTCCCGGCCTTGGCCTTCTCCTCGCCTCCGCCGCCGCTGCTGGCACAGGCGGCCAGAAAACTCATCGTGGGCACGGAGACCAGGCCGAGTGCGGCCGACCGTCTGATCAGATCGCGGCGGCCCAGGCCCGCCGATTCCTCGTTCACTGCGCCGTTGTGCTCAGAGCTGGATCCCATGTGCTCAAGTCCTCCGCGGTCGGGTCGAGCAGAGTCGTGCGGATCGCGTGAATCGCCGACAGGTATAGTCCAGTTTCCGTCAGCGGATCAAGATCGAGCGCAAGGTTGGCGACCGGTCTTTTCCGAGTTGAGACCTCCCGGAAATATGAGTCATCCGTGGCCGGCTTGGCCGAAAATTCCACGACATGTGCCCCGCTTGGCGCAATCAACATCCTTGACACCGACCACCACTTGGCCCACTACTGATTCCTGCGCACCGAGATGGACAACGTTGTCCGGGGGCTGGTCCGGGCGGGGAGGATGCTCACGCATGCAGTGGTTCGGACGGTTACGCGCGGTCGCGATCACGGCCGCCCTTGTCATGACGGTCGGCTCACCGGGTGTGGCGGTCGCCCAGCAGGCGCCCGTCAGGCTGCCCGCCAGGGCGTTCGCCTCGTCGTTCGAGGCGGGCCAGCCCGCACCCGACTGGGTCAGCACTCCCGAGCGCGCCTCGGGGGTCGACGGCGGCTACGACAGCGGAAGGCTTCCCGGTGATGTGACCGACCAGGTCACCGGCATCCGGGCGAGCGGAGAGAACGCCGGCTCCTTCGAGGTGAAGGAGAACCTCGTCGACCGCGACCCCGACAGCAAGTGGCTGGCCTTCGCCTCCACCGGCTGGGTGGAGTTCGACCTGTCCGCTCCGGCCGCGGTCAGCACCTACGCGCTGACCTCCGCCAACGACGTCCCCGAACGCGACCCGGCGGACTGGACCCTGAAGGGCTCGGCGGACGGCACCACCTGGACGACGCTCGACAGCCGCAGCGGGCAGTCGTTCTCCCAGCGCTACCAGACGAAGACGTACACCCTCGCCGCCGCGGCCGAGTACCAGCACTTCCGGCTGGACTTCACGAAGAACCACGGGGTCGGCATCCTGCAGCTGGCCGACGTCCGGTTCGGCACGGGCGGGGGCGGCGAGCCGACCCCGCCGGACATGCTGACCGTCGTCGACGACGGCCCGACCAGCTCGCCGACCGCGAAGGCACGGGCCGGGTTCACCGGTCTGCAAGCGCTGCGGTACGCCGGGCGGCAGACGGCCGCGGGCCGGGGGTACTCGTACAACAAGGTCTTCGACGTGAACGTGCGGGTCGGCGCGCGGACCCAGCTGGCGTACCGGATCTTCCCCCAGCTCGCCCACGGCGAACTGGACTACGCGGCGACGAACGTGTCGGTGGACCTGGCCTTCACGGACGGCACCTATCTGAGCGGCCTGGGGGCGGTGGACCAGAACGGGTTCCCGCTGTCGCCACGCGGACAGGGCGCGGCGAAGGCGCTGTACGTCAACCAGTGGAACGACGTGCTGTCGTCGATCGGGTCGGTGGCGGCCGGGAAGACGGTCGACCGGATCCTGGTGGCCTACGACTCCCCCGGCGGGCCGGCGCAGTTCCGGGGCTGGGTCGACGACATCGCGCTCCGGACGGCCGCACCCGAGCCGAAGAAGGCGCATCTGTCGGACTACGCGCTGACCACGCGCGGGACGAACTCCAGCGGGAATTTCTCGCGGGGCAACAATTTCCCGGCCACCGCCGTACCGCACGGGTTCAACTTCTGGACCCCGGTGACGAACGCGGGCACCGTGAGCTGGCTGTACGACTACGCCCGGGCGAACAACGCGGACAATCTGCCCACGATCCAGGCGTTCAGCGCCAGCCATGAGCCGAGCCCCTGGATGGGCGACCGGCAGACGTTCCAGGTGATGCCTTCGGCCGCTACGGGCGTCCCGGACACCGGGCGCACGGCACGGGCGCTGGCGTTCCGGCACGAGAACGAGACCGCGCGGCCGTACTACTACGGCGTCCGGTTCGAGAACGGCGTCAAGGCGGAGATCGCGCCGACCGACCATGCGGCGGCCCTGCGCTTCACCTTCCCCGGGGACGACGCGAGCGTCCTGTTCGACAACGTCACCGACCAGGCGGGACTGACCCTCGACAAGGACTCGGGTGTCGTCACCGGCTACTCGGACGTGAAGTCCGGCCTGTCCACCGGCGCGACCAGGCTCTTCGTGTACGGCGAGTTCGACCGGCCGGTGACGGACGGGGCGTCGAGTGGGGAGAAGGGGTATCTGCGGTTCGACGCGGGCGCCGACCGGACGGTCACGCTGCGCCTGGCGACCTCGCTGATCAGCCTCGACCAGGCGAAGGACAACCTGCGGCAGGAGATACCCGCGGGCGCCGGTTTCGACTCGGTGAAGCGGCAGGCCCAGAAGCAGTGGGACGAGCTGCTCGGCACGATCGAGGTCGAGGGCGCGACGGCCGACCAGCTGACCACGCTGTACTCCAGCATGTACCGGCTCTATCTGTACCCCAACTCCGGTTTTGAGAAGGTCGGTTCGAAGTACCAGTACGCCTCGCCGTTCTCGCCGATGGAGAGCCAGGACACCCCGACGCACACCGGCGCGAAGATCGTGGACGGCAAGGTGTACGTCAACAACGGCTTCTGGGACACCTATCGGACCACCTGGCCGGCGTACTCCTTCCTGACCCCCACTCAGGCAGGTGAGCTCACCGACGGTTTCGTGCAGCAGTACAAGGACGGCGGCTGGACCTCGCGCTGGTCCTCCCCCGGGTACGCGGACCTGATGACCGGCACCTCCTCGGACGTGGCCTTCGCGGACGCCTATCTCAAGGGGGTCGGCTTCGACGCGAAGGCGGCCTACGAGGCGGCCCTGAAGAACGCGACGGTCGTGCCGCCGTCCTCGGGTGTGGGCCGCAAGGGCATGGCGACCTCGACCTTCCTCGGCTACACGAGCACGGACACCAAGGAAGGCCTGTCGTGGGCGCTGGAGGGCTATCTCAACGACTACGGCATCGCCCGGATGGGCCAGGCCCTGTACCGCAAGACCGGTGAGAAGCGGTACCAGGAGGAGTCCACGTACTTCCTCAACCGCGCCCAGGGGTACGTGAACCTCTTCGACAAGACGGCCGGCTTCTTCCAGGGCAGGGACGCCGAGGGCGACTGGCGCGTGCCGTCGGCGAGTTACGACCCGCGGGTGTGGGGCTACGACTACACCGAGACCAACGGCTGGGGGTACGCCTTCACCGCCCCGCAGGACAGCCGGGGGCTGGCCAACCTCTACGGCGGCCGCGGCGGCCTGGCGCAGAAGCTCGACGCCTACTTCGCCACCCCGGAGACCGCCTCCCCCGAGTTCGTGGGCTCGTACAACGGGGTCATCCACGAGATGACGGAGGCCCGGGACGTCCGGATGGGCATGTACGGGCACTCCAACCAGGTGGCCCACCACACGATCTACATGTACGACGCGGCCGGGCAGCCCTGGAAGGCCCAGGCGAAGGTCCGCGAGGTGCTGTCGCGGCTCTACACCGGCGGCTCGATCGGACAGGGCTACCACGGCGACGAGGACAACGGCGAGCAGTCGGCCTGGTACCTGTTCTCCGCGCTCGGCTTCTACCCGCTGGTGATGGGCAGCGGCGAGTACGCGATCGGTTCCCCGCTGTTCAAGAAGGCCACCGTGCACCTGGAGAACGGCAAGGACCTCGTGATCAAGGCCCCGAAGAACAGCACGAAGAACGTCTACGTGCAGGGTCTGAAGGTCGACGGCCGGGCCTGGACGTCGACTTCGCTCCCCCACTCGCTCCTCGCGAAGGGCGGGGTCCTGGAGTTCGACATGGGACCGCGGCCCTCGGCGTGGGGCAGCGGGAAGAACGCGGCACCCGTCTCGATCACGCAGGACGACAAGGTGCCGACCCCCCGGAAGGACGTGCTGACGGCCGACGGCGCGCTCTTCGACAACACGTCGGAGACCGACGCGACGGTGTCGGGAGTGGTCGACCTGCCGGTCGGCGGGGCCGCCAAGGCGGTGCAGTACACCCTGACCTCCGCCTCCGACCACACGAAGGCGCCCACGAGCTGGCGGCTGGAGGGTTCGTCCGACGGGACGACGTGGAAGACCCTGGACCGGCGCTCCGGACAGAGCTTCGCGTGGGACCTGCAGACACGGGCGTTCACCGTGGGGTCGGCGGGTAGGTACGCGAAGTACCGCCTGGTGTTCGACGGCCAAGTGCAGTTGTCAGAAGTGGAGTTGCTGTCCTGAACTGGATGGACCCCGCCTGGTTGCCCCCGGAGGCCTTCGGGCCGCTGGGGGCTCGGCGCACCCTGATCCGGGGCGCCGGTCCCCTGGTCGGGACCGTGCGCGGCGAGGTGAGCGAGGCCTGTGAGCGGTTCGGCGGCGAAGTCGTACGGGACGGCCCGTACGACCTGCTGCTGGAGCTGACCGACGGCGGACTCGGCCCGGAGGACCACACGTACGCCCGGGAGGGCGGTACGACGACGGTCACCGCCTCCGACGGTCGCGGGCTGCTGTACGGCCTGTTCCATGTCGTGCGGCTCGGCGAGGAGGCGTTCACGCGCGGCCGGCCGCGCGAGATCCACCGCCCCGCGACGGGCGTGCGCATGCTCGACCACTGGGACAACGTGGCCGTGCACCCGGTCATGGGCCAGGTGGAACGCGGGTACGCGGGCGGCTCGCTGTTCTGGCGGGACGGCCGGGCGCGGGGATGGACGGACCGGGTCCGGGCGTACGGCAGGCTGCTCGCCGCCTGCGGGATCAACGCCGTCTGCGTCAACAACGTCAACGTGCACGCGACCGAGGCGCGGCTGCTGACCGACCGGATCGGCGAGGTCGCCGAGATCGCGCACGCGCTCAGGCCGTACGGCATCCGGACGCATCTGTCGGTGACCTTCGCCGCGCCGGTCGTGCTGGGCGGGCTGTCCACCGCCGATCCGCTGGAGGACCCGGTGCGGGACTGGTGGGCCGCGGCCGCGCGCGGGGTGTACCGGGTGATCCCGGACTTCGGCGGCTTCGTGGTGAAGGCCGACTCGGAAGGGCAGCCGGGGCCGTTCACCTACGGGCGCAGCCACGCGGACGGGGCGAACATGCTGGCCGCCGCGCTCGCCCCGCACGGCGGCACGGTCCACTGGCGGGCCTTCGTCTACGACCACCGGCAGGACTGGCGGGACCGCTCGACGGACCGGGCGCGGGCCGCGCACGATCATTTCGCCCCGCTGGACGGGCAGTTCGCGGACAACGCGGTGCTCCAGGTGAAGCACGGGCCGATGGACTTCCAGGCGCGCGAGCCGGTCTCCCCGGTGCTGGGGGCGCTGCCGCGCACCCGGCTGGCGGTGGAGGTGCAGGCCACCCAGGAGTACACCGGGCAGCAGCGGCACGTGTGCTGGCTCGGGCCGATGTGGAGCGAGGTGCTGGGGTTCCGCCCGGAAGGCGGACTGGGGCCTTCTGTCGGTGAGTTGGCTCAGGAGCTGGTGGCCGTGTCCAACGTGGGCGACGACCCGTTCTGGACCGGGCACCCCTTGGCGCAGGCGAACCTGTACACCTTCGGCAGGCTGGCCTGGCAGCCGGACGCCGACCCGGGCCGCGTCCTGGACGAGTGGATCGGCCTCACGTTCCCCGGCGCCCCCGACCGGCTGGCGGAGGGACTGCACCGGGTGCTGGACGGCTCCTGGCGGACGTACGAGAAGTACACGGCACCGCTCGGGGTGGGGTTCATGGTGCAGCCCGGGCACCACTACGGGCCGAGTGTCGACGGCTACGAGTACAGCCCGTGGGGGACGTACCACTTCGCCGACCGCGACGGCATCGGCGTCGACCGGAGCGCGGCGACCGGTACCGGGTACGCGGCGCAGTACGCCAAGCCCTGGGCCGACGTCTACGAGTCCCGGGAGACCTGTCCGGACGAACTGCTGCTGTTCTTCCACCATGTGCCCTACGGGCATGTGCTGAGGAGCGGCAGGACGGTGATCCAGCACATCTACGACACCCACTTCGAGGGCGTCGAGGAGGCCGAGGAGGCCCGCCGGGTGTGGGCGGGCCTCGCCGGCCTGGTGGACCCGGCCCGGCACGCGCGCGTGGCGGAGCGGTACGAGGAGCAGGTGCGCTGTGCCCGGGAGTGGCGGGACCAGGTCAACACCTACTTCCTGCGCAGGTCGGGGGTGCCGGACGCGCACGGCAGGCTCATCTACTGAAGGCGCAGGACGGCGACTCCGAGCGGGTCCAGCGGGAGGGACTCGCCCTGCTCGTACGTCTTCCCGGTCAGCAGGTCGGTCGCGGCCTGCCGCATGGCCAAGTGAGCCGCGTTCGTCGTGTGGTTCAGGAGAAACAGCAGGGAGGTGCCGTCGGCGGTGACGCGGGTGGCCGTCTCGACGCCGGGCTGGTCGGCGCAGGGGCCGGTCAGGTCGTGGCGGGCGAGGACGCGGCGCACGACGTGGCCGACGCCGGGCTGGTCGAGGGCGGTGGCCACGTACCAGGCCTCCCCCGTCCCGTGCGCGTGGCGGGTCACGGCGGGGGTGCCGGCGTAGAAGTCGTCGCCGTAGGTGCCGACCGCCTCGGCGCCGCGCAGCCGCACGATCTCGAAGACCAGCCGGGCCTCCGTGGTGAACTCCCCCATGGACACGCGCTGTACGACGTCCTCGGGGCGGGCGTCCCATTCGTCGACGCGGATGCCGAACAGCGGGGCGAGGGGGCCGGGGACGTCGGTGAGGAAGGCGCGGTCGTGCTCGTCGGAGCGGGCGGTGAGGAAGGTCGCGAGGACGGTTCCCCCGCGCCGTGCCACCGCCTCCAGGCGCTCGGCCAGGTCTCCCTTGACGAGGTGGAGGACGGGGGCGAGGACCACGTCGTAGGGCGTGAGATCGGCCGTGACCGGTACGACGTCCACGTCGGCGCCGGCCTCGCGGGCCGCCCGGTAGTAGCTGTGGACGACGTCCGGGTAGCGGACCAGGCGGGAGGGGCCGTCGGAGATCTCCAGGGCCCACCAGCTGTCCCAGTCGAAGAGGAGCGCGGTGCGGGAGGGGGTGCGGGCGCCCAGGGTCGCGGCGCCCAGTGCCGCCAGCTCGGCGCCGATCGCCTCGACTTCGAGGAAGGTGCGGGTGTCGTCGCGGCCGGCGTGGCCGATCACCGCGCCGTGGTATTTCTCGCAGGCTCCGCGGGAGGCGCGCAGTTGGAAGTAGAGGGCGGCGTCGGCTCCGTGCGCGATCGCCTGGAAGGTGGCCAGGCGCAGTTCGCCCGGCCTGCGCAGGGGGTTGACGTCGCGGCAGGCGGTGGTGGACGGGGTCTGTTCCATCAGCCAGAAGGGGGCGCCGTCCTTCAGGCCCCGCATGAGGTCGTGGGCGAGGGCCGGTCGCGTGGGCGGGGCGTCCAGGGGCGGGTAGTTGTCCCAGGAGGCGAAGTCCAGATGGGGTGCCCAGCGGTGGTAGTCGAGGGGCCGGTAGGCGCCCATGAGGTTCGTGGTGACGGGGGTGTCCGGATCGTGGGCGCGGACGGCCTCCTTCTCGGCGGTGAAGCAGCCGAGCAGGGCGTCCGTCATGAAGCGCTGGTAGTCGAGGGTGATGCCCTGGAACGCGGTGTGGTCGGGGCCGCGCCAGTGCTCGGTGAGGGCGCTCGGGGGCTCGATCTGGTCCCAGTCGGTGTAGCGGTGCGACCAGAAGGTGGTCCACCAGGCGTCGTTGACGGCGTCCAGGGTGCCGTGCCGGTCCCGCAGCCAGGCGCGGAAGGCTTCGGCGCAGAGGTCGCAGTAACAGGCGCCGCCGTACTCGTTGTTGATGTGCCAGGCGAGCAACGCCGGGTGGTGACAGTAGCGTTCGGCGAGGCGGCCGGCCATCGCCGTGGACAGCCGGCGGTAGGCGGGCGAACTGGGGCAGAAGTTGTGGCGCTGACCGTAGCGGTGCCGGCGGCCCTCGAAGTCGGTGCGGCCCACTTCGGGGTACTTCCCGGCGAGCCAGGGCGGGAGGGCGGCGGTGCCGGTGGCCAGGCAGACCCGGCGGCCCTCGGCGGCGGCGCGGTCGAGGACGCGGTCGAGGACGGTGAAGTCGTGGACGTCCTCGGCGGGCTGGGTGAGGGACCAGGAGAAGACCCCGACGGTGAGGGTGTCGATGCCGGCCCGGGTGAAGAGGCGGTGGTCCTCGTCCCAGACGTCCTCGGGCCACTGCTCGGGGTTGTAGTCGCCGCCGTAGGGGATCTTCGGGGTGTCCGGGGTGTGCGGGCTCATGCGGTGAAGTCCTCCTGGGTCTCGGCGATCACCGGGCGGCCGGCGTGCAGCAGGGACAGCAGCAGCGGGGCGGCGAGCAGGGCGGTCAGGGCCTCGGTCAGCAGCGCGGTGGTCCCGGCGGCGAGGACGAGCAGGGACGCGGCGGCCAGTGTGGTCCGGCGGTGCCGGAGCAGGAAGCGGGCGGCGAGGCGGGCGGTGTCGCGGGCGCGGAAGGTGAACAGCGAGGTGACCAGGAGGGCGTGGGCGCCCCACAGGAGCGAGGCCGCGCCGATGAGGGCGAGCAGCGCCGCCCACCAGCGGGGCAGGCCCGTGGCCCGGAAGTGGGTGAGGGTGAAGGCGATCACCGTCAGCCAGGCCAGCAGAGGGGCCCAGAGCTTGAGGGCGGGCACGGCGTTGAGCCGCCAGCCGCGCCGGTAGACGCGGGCCGGATGCAGGTCGGTGAGGTCGCGGCCGCGGTGGTGCAGGGCGTACAGGGCGGCGGAGGCGGCCGGGCCGAGCGGCAGCAGGCAGAGCGCGGCGAGGGGCAGGTTGGCGGGGTCGGGGCCGAGGAGCAGCAGAGCGGCGAAGCCGGGAGCGGCGGCGGCGAGGAGCAGGGCCTCGACGGTGAGGAGGGTGTGGATCAGGGCGGCGGCACGGGAGAGGACACCGGTGCCGAAGCCGGTGGCCGTGCCGCTCACGAGGGCTCCCCGCCCAGCAGTCGTCCCTCGTCCCACCAGGCGGGGGTCTCGTCGGTGACCGGGGTCAGTTCCACGAGCGTGATCTCGTGGCGGGACAGGGTCAGGTCCAGTTCGGCCCGGCCCTCCCGGACGGGCAGGCGGCGGTGGCCGCGGGCGGGCTCGGCGGCCTCGTGCAGGACGTCCAGCTGGGCGCGCCCCGGCGAGCGCGGGCTGCCCATGTGCCGCCAGACGGAGTAGGCGTTGCCGTGCTCCTCGTCGACGGTGGACCGGCGGACGAAGACCTCGCGGGCGGCGGCCGGGAGGGACAGCCGCAGCCGGTGCCGGTCGGGGCCGGGCGTCTCGCCGGTCGGGTCGACGGGCGCCCAGGCCAGGGCGGTGACCCGGCCGTCGGGGTGGCGGGTGACGAGGTGGTCGTCGCCGCGGGCGAGCAGGTCGGGGCCCATCCGGGCCATGAACGCGTAGAGGTGGTAGGTGGGCTTGCGGACCTGCCGGTGGGTGAGCAGTCCGAAGCCGCCGTGGAAGAGGGCGGTGGGCACACCGGCCTCCTCGAACATGTCGCTGAAGGTCCAGTAGGAGAACGAGTCGACGAGGTCGCCGCCGCCGGCCAGTACCGGTGCGAGGTAGGCGGCGTGGAAGGCGGTGTCGTGGACGGGGTTGTCGGGGCGGTAGGAGGAGTTGAACTCCGTGATGTGCACCGGGAGTCCGGCCAGACGGGTGCCCTTGAGGCGGTCGCGGGGGGTGGCGAACTGGTCGAGCAGGCCGCGCGCCGGGGCCAGCGTCTGGTGGACGCCGAACGGCACGTGCTGGGCGGGGCCGGAGGTGTAGGCGTGCTTGGAGACGAAGTCGACGGGGACGTCCCGGTGCCCCGCGAACTCGGCGAACCTCTCCAGCCAGTCGTCGGCGCCCGGGGAGAGGGCCGGGCCGCCCACCTGGAGCCCTGCGTCGACCTCCTTCACGGTGTGCGCGGTGACCTCGTAGAGCCGGTGGTAGGCCGGTTCGTCCGCACCCTGCCAGAAGTCGGGGAGATTGGGTTCGTTCCACACCTCGATGGGCCAGGTGCGGACCTCGTCGAGGCCGTAGCGGTCGACGAGGTGGCGGAGTGTCGCGCGGACCAGGTCGGCCCATTCCCCGTGGGAGCGGGGCGGCGTGACGTTGCCGCGCCACCAGAAGACCGTGCGGTCGCCGGAGGCCAACCCCTCGGGCATGAAGCCGAGTTCGAGGAAGGGCCGGATGCCGAGGTCCAGGTACGCGTCGACGACCTGGTCGACGTAGGTGAAGGAGTGGTGGACGTGGCGGGTGCCCTCGTGGTCGTACGGGCGGTGCACGCCCATGCCGTCGCTGAGCAGGCCGTGGCCGCGGATGTACCGGAAGCCGATGTCCCGCTGGAGGAGGGCGAGGGAGTCCTGGTAGTCGCGGCGCAGGGCGAGTTCGATGCGGCCGGTGCCGACGCAGTGGCGCCAGGCCTCGGAGAGGCGGCCGGAGGGCTCGGCCGGGACGCGGATCACCCGTTCTCCTTCTTGAAGCGGTCGCGTGCCTTGTTGTGCATCTCGACCAGCCGGTCCGCGTTCTTGGCCTTCAGCTCGGCGACGTAGGCGTCCCATTCGGACAGCGGCCGCTTGCCGAGGGCGAACTTGAGGGTGTTCTGGGTGACGTGGTCCCGCAGCGGGGTCTCCCAGAGCGAGGCCTGCTCCTGTTCCACGGACTGCAGGGGGTGGGCCGGGTCGACGGGCAGTTCCTCGCGCTGGGACATGGCGTCCTGGAACCTCCGCTCGTCCTGGGAGAAGGTGGAGGAGACCAGGGCCCAGCTGCCGCCGTAGGCGAAGACTCCGTTGTAGAAGCCGTAGTCCTTCTGGAGGTCCTTCGGCGCGTCGGGGTCGGAGCCCATCAGGCTGATGCCCGGCTTCAGTTCGTACCGGCCCGAGGAGTAGGTGTAGGTGGTGCCCTGGACCCCCCATCTGGCGAACCGCTGGCCCTCGTCCGAGTACCAGAGCCAGTCCACGAACTGCATCATCGCGACGAAGGTGTCGCTCTTCAGCGCCTTGCTGGAGATCATGACCCCGTTCTCCAGCCGGGTCCCGCTCAGCAGGACCGGGCCGGCCGGGCCGAGCGGCACCGGCACCATCTCGATCTTCGCGCCCTTGACCTGCCTCTCCAGGTTGTAGCGGTAGTTCTGGACCAGCTCCTGCGGGTTGGCACTGATCGCGAAGGACTTCTCGCCGAGCAGTTTCTGCACCGCCTCGTCGTCGGTCTGGGTGAAGCTCTCGGGGTCCATCAGTTTCCCGGCGACCAGCTTCCTCACGTACGCGACCATCTGGCGGTAGCCGTCCGTGGCGCCGGTGAAGACGAACTCCCCGGCCTTCGAGTCGTAGCTGATGTTGTCGTAGGTCCAGCCCGCCCTCACGCCGTACGCCTGGCCGAGGTAGCTCATCAACGCGGCGGCCGGGAAGGGGGTGTTGGTGCTCCAGCGGTCGGAGAACGGGTAGCGGTCGGGGTACTCGGCGCGCAGTGCCCCGAAGACCTCGTACACCTCGTCCAAGGTGGTGGGCAGGCTCAGGCCCAGTCTGTCCAGGACGTCGGTGCGCAGGGAGAGCGAGTAGCCGGACTTGACCTTCTCGTGCAGACCGGGCAGGAGGTAGTACCTGCCGTCGGACTGGCGGATGGCGTCGAGCTCCGGCTCCAGCTTCCATTTGCGCACCTTGTCCCGGAAGTTGGGCATCAGGTGCACGTATTCGCTGACGGGCAGGATCGCGCCCGAGGACACGAAGGCGACCTCGGAGGGGTGGTACGTCTTGGGGATCAGGAACGGGGCGTCGCCCGCGCCGATGAGGACGCTGCGTTTCTTCTCGTAGTCGCTGAGCGGGACCGCGATCGGCTTCAGGGTGATGCCGGTGCGCCGGGTCAGCTCCTTCCAGAACAGCCAGCCGTCCTTCAGCGGGTAGTTCGGGTTGTTGTTGTGCAGGACCGAGAACGACAGCGGCTTCGACGCCTTGAACTGCTGCCCGGCGCGGTACTCCCGCATCGCGCCGTTCTGCTTCTTGGAGAGGTCCTTGGAGTCCCCGCCTTCGTCGCCGCTCCCACAGCCGGTGAGACCGGCCAGACCGATGAAGCCTGCGGCGGCGAGGATCTGACGTCGTGACAGCTGACCTGCGTTCTTCACGGACACTCCCTTGTGTGGGGGCCGGCTCTCAGCCCTTGACCGCGCCGAGCATCACGCCGGAGACGAAGTAGCGCTGGACGAACGGGTACACGCTGAGGATGGGCAGCGCGGTGAGCACGATCGTGACCGCCTGGATGTTCGCGCCGACCTGGCTGAGCTGGTCGGTGGCGGCGCCGGCGTTGCCGCCCGTGGTGGCGCCCGCGATGAGGTTGCGCAGATAGACGGTGGCCGGCATGAGCTCGGTCCGGTCCATGTAGAGGTACGCCGAGAACCAGGAGTTCCAGAAGGACACCGAGTAGAAGAGCACCATCGTGGCGACCACCGCCTTCGACAGCGGCAGCACGATCCGCAGCAGGATGCCGTAGGTGCTGAGCCCGTCGAGTTGGGCGGCCTCCTCCAGGTCGTCCGGCAGGCTCTCGAAGAAGGCCTTCATCACCAGCAGGTTGAAGACGCTGATCGCGTTCGGCAGGGCGATCGCCCAGACGGAGTTCTTCAGGCCGAGGCTGGTGACGAGGACGTAGTTGGGGATCAGGCCGCCGGTGAAGAACATGGTGAAGACGGCCACCCCCACGAGCACGCCCCGGCCCCTGAGGTTCTTCTTCGACAGCACGTAGGCGTAACAGGTCGTCAGGATCATGGCCACGGCGGTGGACACGACCGTGTAGAACACGGTGTTGCCGTAGTTGCGCCAGAACATCGTGTCGTGGAACACGATCTTGTACGTGGTGAGGTTGAACCCCTTGGGCCACAGGGTGACTTCACCGGACCGGATCTGGCGTTCGCCGCTAAAGGACCGGGCGACGATGTTGACGAAGGGGTACAGGGTGACGACCACGACGAGAGTGAGGATCACCCCGTTGACACCCTGGAACACGCGGTAGGAGCGGCTCGGTCTCACCACAGGCTCGTCCCCGTCGTGCGGCGCGACAGCTGGTTCGCGGTGGTGATCAGCACCAGTCCGACGACCGCCTCGAACAGCCCGATCGCGGCGGCGTAGCTGAAGCTGTTGGACTCGACACCGGACCGGTAGACGTAGGTGGAGAGCACGTCGGCCGTCGGATAGGTCAGCGGGTTGTACAGCAGCAGGATCTTCTCGAAACCGACCGCCATGAAGGTGCCGATGTTGAGGATCAGCAGCGTGATCATGGTGGGTCGGATGCCGGGCAGGGTGATGTGCCAGATCTGCTTCCAGCGGTTCGCGCCGTCGATGCGGGCGGCTTCGTAGAGGTCCTCGTCGATCGTGGTGAGCGCGGCGAGGTAGAGGATCGTGCCCCAGCCGGCCGTCTGCCAGATCTCCGAACCGACGTAGATCGTGCGGAACCAGCCGGGCTCCTGGATGAACCGGACCGGATCGTGCCCGAACCAGCCGAGCACCTGGTTGACCGGACCGTCCGCGGCGAGTGTCTGCAGGGTGATGCCCGCGACGATCACGATCGACAGGAAGTGCGGCAGATACGAGACCGACTGGACGAACCGTTTCAGCGACCGTCTGCGCACTTCGTTGAGCAGCAGCGCCAGCACGATCGGGACGGGGAAGCAGAGGACGAGCGTGAGCGCGCCCAGCCAGAGGGTGTTGCGGAACACCTGCCAGAAGGTGGGGTCGGTGAGGAACATGCGCACATAGCGCAGGCCGACCCACTGCTCGCCGAGGATCGAGCCGCCTGGCTCGAAGCGCCGGAAGGCGATGACGTTGCCGATCATCGGCAGATAGCGGAAGACCAGCAAGAACAGCAGCGGCAGCACGGCCAGCGAGTACAGCTGCCAGTCCCGGCGCAGCGATCGGCGCAGGCCGCGGCGGGCCGGGCGTGCGGGGCTCGGCGGGGGCTCCGGTGGGTCCTGGGTGCCGGGTGGAGAGGCCGACGTGGTGGAGGTGCTCATGCTCGGTCCTCCCATGGAGGAGAAGTGGAACCGAAACTTTCGAGCTCTTACCGGTAACTTCGCGGCAACTTAAAGGCACTCAGAAAGCGCTGTCAATGGGTGCTGCAGCGAAGAGTTGAGGCAGAGGCACGGCGTTGGAACCGCCCGCGGACGGGGTAGATCCCGGATGTCGGCAGCGCAGACTCCGCAAGTTTCCATGTCTCGAACGATTCCTGCGAGGTGCCCCGTGCCCGCGTTCGACCTGCCCCTGTCCGAGCTGGAGCGCCATCGTCCGGCTCCCGAAGAGCCCGCGGACTTCGACGAGTTCTGGCAGGGCACCCTCAAGGAGGCCGCCCAGTGGGCCCCCGTGGTGTCGGTACGTCCGGTGGAGACCGGCCTACGGCTGACGGAGACCTGGGACGTCACCTTCCGCGGCTTCGCGGGGGATCCGGTGCGGGCCTGGTTCAGCAGACCGGCGGGGGCGGACGAGCCGCTGCCCGCCGTCGTCGAGTACGCGGGCTACGGCCGTGGCCGCGGACTCCCGCACGAGCGCCTGACCTGGGTGAACGCCGGATACGCGCATCTGCTCATGGACAACAGGGGCCAGGGCGACCAGTACGGCTGCGGCGGCGACACACCCGACCCGCACGCCGGCGCGCCGGGCGGCCCCGGGCCGGCGGTCCGCGGTCTGCTCGCGCCCCGGGACCATCACTACCGCCGGCTGATCACGGACGCGGTCCGCGCGGTGGCCGCAGTGCGCGCGCTCCCCGGCGTGGACGCGGCGCGCACGGTCGCCGTGGGCAACAGCCAGGGCGGCGGGCTCGCCCTGGCGGTGGCGGGCCTGGTGCCCGACCTGGCCGCCGTGCTGGTCAGCGCGCCGCTGCTGTGCGGCATCCGCCGCGCTCTGGACCTCACCGACGCGGGCCCGTACGGCGAGATCACGGCCTATCTGGCGGTCCACCGGGGCGCCGGGACGGCCGCGTACCGCACCCTCTCCTATCTGGAGGGCGTCTCCTTCGCCCGGCGGGCCCACGCCCCGGCCCATTTCGGGGTCGGGCTGCGCGACACCGTGTGCCCGCCGAGCGGGGCGTACGCCGCCTTCAACCGGTACGGCGAGTCGGGCGGCGCGGACCCCCGCAAGGAGATCCACGCCTACCCGTTCAACGGGCACGAGGGCGGCGACGCGGTGCACGTCCGCCGCCAGCTCGACTGGCTGCCCGAGGTGTTGGAGTTCAGCCCGTCGCGAGGGTGAACACGTGCAGATCCGCGTCGTCGGGCAGTCGCACGCTCGCGATCGCCCTGCCGTCCGGAGCCGCGAACGGCTTGGTGGCGAACACATAGGTCACCACCGGGTCCTTGTCGGCCCCGGCCACGTTCCGGTACTCGCTCCTGGCGACGACCTCGTTGCCGTACTGGACGGTGCCGCCGCCTCCGCCGACGGTCCAGTCGGTGAAGGAGAGGTCGACCGTGCCGGTGGTGCCGTCGGTGTAGGTGACGGTGGCCGTGGTCTGCTGGTTGCCGTTGACCGCGCTGCCGACGAAGGACAACTTCTGTGCGGGCTGCGGCAGTCGGATCGTCTGGCCGGCGGCCGAGACGTTGTCGGGCCGTGCGCTCGGCGAGTCCGGCCAGGTGAAGGCCAGCCCGTCCACCGTTCCCTGGCCGCCCGGGGTGAGTCCGGCGGCCGCGAGGGCCTGGCGGGAGTAGCTCCAGCCACCGCCGTCGTAGTCGGCCTCGTCGTGGTCGCCCGTGTCGTCCGAGACTCCGGTGTTGTTGTAGGCGGCGAGCAGGGTGCCGGGGGCGGCCACGGTCAGGGCGACGGGCTGCTCGTACGAGGTGTCGCCCGAGGTCACCGTGACCTTCACGTCGTAGAAGCCCTGCCGCAGGTCCTCGCCGGAGCCGAGGGTGATCTGCTGTGAGCCGTCGACGACGGTTCCCTCGGCGGGAGTCGCCGTGATCCCCTCGGGTGTCTCCACCCGGAACCGCACCTCGGGCCCGCTGCCGCCGCTCAGGGACAGGGCCCGGATGCCCACCTCGGTGCTGTCGCCCGGCGCGAGGGTCGCCGTGGTCGGGCCGACCCCGATCTGGTACGGCTGCTCGCCCGCCCGGAAGGAGGGCGGGGCGTCGGCGGGGTCGCTCCCCCAGGTCTTGTCCGGCGTGCCGGAGAGCGTGTAGTCGAGCCGGCCGCCGTCCCTCACGAACGACGCCGGAAGCCAGGGCCGGTCGCTGGTACGGCCGTCGACCTTGAGGGAGCGGATGTACGGCGCGTCGGCGCCGGCGCCCTGCGCGCGGACGGAGATGTCGCCGCCGTGCGGCCGGTCGATCTCGATGCGCGGGAACAGGGGCGACGCGAGGGTGAGTTCGGCGCGGGACGGCACCTGCGGGTACATGCCGAGCGCGGAGAAGACGTACCAGGCCGACATCGCGCCGAGGTCGTCGTTGCCGGGGATGCCGCCGGGCTTGGTCGACCACAGCCGGCTCATCGCCGCGCGGACCGTCTCCTGCGCCTTGTACGGGGCGCCCGCGTAGTCGTACAGGTAGGGGACGTTGATCGACGGCTCGTTGTCCAGCTCGGACTTGTCGCCGCCGCTGCCGGTGAAGGCCCAGTCGCCGTCGGCGTCGTGGAAGAACGCGTCGAGGCGGTCGAGTGCCTTCTCCTCACCGCCCATCGCGGCGAACAGGCCGGCCGGGTTGTGCTGCACCATCCAGGTGTACTGGGCGGCGCTGCCCTCGACGAACCCGTTGCCGGTGGCCGGGGTGAACCCGGTGACCCAGCTGCCGTCGGCCTTGCGGTTGGCGATGTACCCGCCCGTGGGGTCGGCGGCGATGTTGAAGTTGTTCTGCCACCACTGGGACCGGCGGGCGAAGTCGGCCGCGGTCTGCTTCTCCCCGGCCGCAGCGGCGAGTTGGGAGAGGGCGAAGTCGGCGCCGGACATCTCCAGCGTCTCGGCGGCCCCGCCCCAGGCGTTGGAGACGGACGGCATGTAGTGCAGCTTCAAGTACTTGTCGAGGGAGGGTCGTTGGCCGACGGACAGCACCGGCTTGCCCGACGCCGACAGGTCCTGCTCGGTCGGTACGGTCGCCGCCTGCACCAGCGAGTCCAGCGCGCCGCGCAGGTCGAAGTCCGTGCCGCCGAAGGCACGGATGCCGGCGAGCGCGGCCGGTGAGGGGTCGCCGTTCATGACGTGCGTGCCGCTCGCTCCGTGCAGCCAGCGGTCCCAGACGCCGCCGTTCTGCCGGGCGAGCTCGTACAGGGACTGCGCGATGTCCGAACCGGTGCGCGGGTTGAGGAGGGTCAGCAGCTGCACCTGGTCGCGGTACACGTCCCAGCCGGAGAAGGTGCCGTACTGGGCCTGGTGGCCGCGGCTCACGGTGTGCACCTTGCCGTCACCGCCGCGGTATCTGCGGTCCGCGTCGCTGATCACGTTCGGGTGCAGGAGCGCGTGGTACAGCGCGGTGTAGAAGGTGGTGCGTTCCTCGTCCGTGCCGCCGCCGACCCGGATCGCGTCGAGGCGGTCCCGCCAGGCGCGGCCGGCCGCGTCCCGCACCGCGTCGAAGGAGCGGTGCGACGGGTTCTCCGCCGCCAGGTTCGCGGCGGCGCCCGCCTGACTCACGTACGAGATACCGACCTTGACGTTCACCGGACCGGAACCCGGCTCGAACTCGACGTAGCCGCCTGCGCCCTTGCCCGCGACGGGACGTCCTCCGGCCGAGAACCCGCCGGTGCCGCCGCTCGCCGAGGTCGAACCGGGGTTCAGCGTGCCGTCCTGCCAGGTGCCCGTGGACTTGAAGGCTCGGTCGAAGCGGGCGGTGAAGTAGAGGGTGTAGTAGGCGCGTCGGCCTTCCGGGTCGAGGTAGCCGCAGAAGTTTCCGGAGGTGACCGAGCCGGAGACCGTGCGGGTCGCCGGGTCGATGGTGACCGACGAATCGGTCGAGCCCACCTCGGAGTTGGCGGTGCGGATCAGCAGGGAGGCGGGCTTGTCGTCCGGGTAGGTGAAGCGGGCCGAACCCGTGCGGGCCGTCGCCGTGAGGTCGGCGGTGACACCGGAGGCGAGGCCGACCCGGTAGTTGCCGGGCTCGGCGCTCTCGTCGGCGTGGCTGAAGTCGGAGGCGTAGACGGCGTCCTTGGTGTCGCTCGCGGGTGACGAGGTGACCTCGCCGGCGTAGGGGAAGAAGGGGATGTCACCGCCGCCGCCCGCGCAGCCCGTGCCGGACATGTGGGTGAGGCTGAAGCCGCGGATGCGGGTGACGTCGTACTGGTAGCCGCCGGGTGCGGCGGTACGGGTGGCGTCTCCCCTGGTGTTCTCCGGGCTCCAGGAGAGCATGCCGAACGGGGTGACGGCGCCCGGGAAGACGTCGCCACCGTTGCTGGTGCCGATGAGCGGATCGACGTAGGCGGTGGGGTCGTCGACGAGACCGGGCGGGGCGGCGGAGGCCGCCAGGGCGGGGGTGCCACCGGCGACCGCGAGAACGGCCGCCAGCAGCAGGGACGTAGGACGGAAACGCATGACGCGGCCCCTCCTCCTTCGGACGGGTCGCGCACCACGGGTCGCACAAGCCGCAGGGACAGTAGCGTGCGCCACCCGTACCACGGAAGAGCGCGGGTGGGTTTCGCGACGCGCTTGACATCGTTGTCTACAGACAGGGTAGAGTCATGTACAGACCAAATCGATAACGTTGTCGCGTACCGAGCGCCGCCCCAAGCCACGTACCACCCGGACGGTCCGTCTCCCCCTCGGACCGTCCGGCTCGCGGACCCGGTGGCACACCGCCACCGGGTCCGCCCCGAGCAGCCGGTCAGCCGACCCGGCAGGGAAGTGCCGTGGCGGGGTCGCCGCCGTCGCCCGAGACGACGTAGCCGAAGGTCGCGCTCTGCCCCGGACTGAGCGAGCCGTTCCAGTCGGCGTTGTGGACCATCACCGCCTGGCCGTCGTAGGTGGCGTTGCCGCTCCACAGACTGACCACCGACTGGCCGGCGGGCAGCGTCCAGTCGACCATCCAGCCGAGCATCGCGACATCACCGGAGTTGGTGACGGTCACCTCGGACTGGTAACCGCCGCTCCAGCTGTTGGTCGTCCGGCGGGTGGCGGTGCAGGTGCCCGGAACGGGTTCGCCGGGATTGCCGGGCTCGTGGATGCCGGTCACCTCGCCGTTCCCGCCGTCGAAGACGACGTCGGAGCAGGAGTAGAAGGTCTCCGCGCTGTCCGAGCGCTGCCAGACCATGTAGATGATGTGGCGCCCGGACTTGCCGGCCGGAAGCTGTCCGGTCCAGGAGTAGTTGGCCTCGACCGTGCCCGGACTGCCGTTGAGCGGCGGGTGGTCGACGGAGAGGAAGGGCTGATCCTCCATGTCGTCCCAGGTGAGCGTCTTTGTCGGGTCGAAGCCGTCCTTGGTGACATAGACGTAGAACCAACCCGGGTGGGCGGCCCAGGCGTTGTAGGAGAAGTCGACGGTCGCCCCGGCGGTGAGGTGGGTGAGCGGCCAGTCGCCGCGCGGGGCGTTGAAGCCGGTGAAGTTGGTGTTGCCGCCGCTGCACAGCTGGCCGTCCGGGACGAAGCCGCGGGTGCGGCCGGCGCCGTCGGAGCGCAGTACGGAGAACCAGTTGTAGAACGGCGTGGTGCCGCTGACCTGTTGGGCGTTCTTGCAGGCGGGGTTGACCGGCTTGATCTCACCGGTGTCGGTGAGGCCGTCCTGCCAGCAGAGGAAGGTACGGCTGCCGGGTTTCATCGGAGTGCCGTGGGCCTCGGCCCGGCCACCGGTCGTGACGACCAGGCCGACGGCGGGGACGGTGGCCAACAGGGCCAGGAGGACGAGGAGGAGGGCCCGGGAGCGTAAGCCCCGCCCTAATTTTGATGTGATCATGACAGACGACATGGCGGAGTCCGTCCTTCCGTGTGCGGACCGTGCGCGTGCGAGGGGGATGGTGCGGGACGCGGGTGCGCGAGACGGGAGCGTGAGGCGGGAGCGGGCCCGGTGCCCCAGCGGGTTCCGGTCCGCCGGGGACCGACGTATGGGAGCGCTCCCACCTCACCTGTGCCGGAAGGTAGCGCCGTACGGTCCACTTGTAAACGGGTCGTACGGCGCTTCTAGGTTCCGCAGTTTCGCGAGCACTTCCGCATGATCATGAGCACCATTCGAGCATTTCCGCGTGATCATAGGCAGCGGTAACGCTCGGTAGTTGTCACTTGTCGACTGTTAACGATTTTCTGGTTTGAGCGGTATGCCATGTTCGCACCGTTCCAGTATGGCCGCACAGCGCTCCGGAAAGGGCCGTAGCAAGCACAACAGCCCTACGGCGTCGATTCGGTACGTCGACGGGTCGCACAAGGTCGAGACGGCCGTCGGCTTCCATGTTCTGGTTCCCTGGCGAAGGCCGCTGAGAACCACGTCCCAGGGGCAGGAACTGATAGACGAAGCGCGTCGACTGCTCCAGATACTCGATGCACAGCAGCGAGGCACCACTTCCTCACTCACTCAAGGACTTGATCAAGTGAAATGAGGAGTAGCCCTGGCCGTTTCCAAGGGTCTGGGCGGCTGCCTGATCCGTCCGCGCTGAGGCTGGTCACCGCTACTGAACGGACTTCCATTCCTGAGCCCCGGAATTTCAGCAGCGCAGGCATGCGCGGGTGCTGCACTCTGGGCGCGGACTTCGTGTTTCAGGTGAGGGGCAATCAGCCCAGGCTGTTCGCGGCGCTGGACGCACTGGACTGGGGCACGGGGCCGGTCGGCCACGAGGAGACCGTGCGCGAGCACGGCCGCAGCGTGCGGCGCACGATGCAGGTCCGGCCGGCTCCTGACGATCTGCCGTTCCCGCACGTCAAACAGGTCTTCTCGTGTGAACGCTGCGTCACCACCTGAGGGGGCGCCGGTCAGCGCGGTGGCGATCCTGGGCGTTACCAACGCGAGTGCCGAGCGGGCCTCAGCTGCCGAACTTGCGCAACTCTGCTTCAGTCAGTGGCAGTTGGAGGTGCTGCACTTCCTGCGGGACACGCTCTACGCCGAGGAATCCTCCCGCGTGCGTACCGGCTGAGGCCCACGCGTGATGGCCGCCCTGCGCAACCTCGCCATCGGCGCACACCGCCTCGCCGGACGCACCGGCATCACCGAGGCCACCCGCTGGGCCGACCGCGCCATGCACCGCCCGTTCGACCTCCTCGGACTCCCGCGTAGATCTTGAAACGGCCGTGGGTGCGATGGGCTCCGAGCTCCCCGACGCGGACTTCTACCGCGATGCCAGCCTCATGGCGGCCTCGCCTACACGCCGGAATCCCTGCGCTGGATCTTCTCCGACCTGACAGAGCTTCCTGTGGACGGCGCTGTTCCGCCGCGACGGCGCCGTGTGAGATCTCAGGGGTTTTCCGTCTCCGCCGCGGACTGCTCGCCCCACTCTGCCGCCTTGCGCAGCCACTCCTCGGCCTCGTCCGTCCGGCCCTGGCGGCGGCACAGTTCGGACAGGGCGCGCATCGCGTAGATCTTCGACTCGTCGAGTAGTTCGGTGTCCTCGGGGTAGATGGTGTGGATGGCGCTACACAAGTGGGACTCGGCCTCGGTGAGTTCGCCGACCTCGATGAGGGCGGCGCCGAGCTGGACGCGTCCGCGGAGGTCGGAGCGGTCGGCGGCCTTCCTATACCAGGTGATCGCGGTCGGGAGGTCGCCGCGGAGGCGGTGAACGTCGCCGAGGCGGGACATCGCGTCGGCCCGGCCGAGTTGGGCAGCGCGTTCGTACCAGCGTTCCGCAGCTGGAAGGTCGCGGTCGCCGGCGAGGACGGTGCCGAAATCGCGAACGATCTCGCCGCCGTCGTGGGTGTTCCGTATCCGTTCCCACCATTCGGCGAGGCCGACCGCGTCACGGCGGACGTGCATCATGTGGGCCGCCTCGACCTCCGCGGGCCGGTAACCGCCCTCCGCGGCACGGCGGAACCAGTCGAGGGCCTCCTGCCACCGGCCGACGATCGGGCGGAGGTGGACGCCTAGGCTGTACGCGGCCACCGGCTCGCCCCCGTCGGCCGCGGCCCGGAAGAGCGACTCGGCCCGGTCCCAGTCCCTGCCCTGCCGGGACAGCAGCACGCCCAGGTTGACTTGGGAGGCCGGATCGCCGAGCGCGACCCCCTGCTCGTACCACTCCAGCTCCGCCGCGGTGTCGCCCCGCTCCCCTGCGAGCGACGCGAGGATGTGGACGGCGGTGGCGTTGCCCGCCGCTGCGGCCCGCCGCAACAGGCGGTCGGCCTCTGCCGGTTGGTCCCGGCGGATCAGTTCGCCCGCGAAGTAGGTGATCACCAGGCCCCTGCGCTCGGCGATCGCGGCGTCCAGCCAGGCACGCAGGTCGTCCGTCCGGCCGGCCTCGTACAGCAGCTGGGCGACGTCCGATGCCGCGCTGTCGTCACCGGCCGCCGCCGCCCGGCGCATCAACGCCTCGCCCTCCTCGGGACGGTTGCAGTTGACCAGCAGGAGAGCTCCGAGGCATGCCATCGCGCGGGTGTTGCCCGCGTCGACGTACGGGCGGAGCCAGCGCTCGTAGCGGGTGGCCCAGTCCCAGCCGTCCCGCACGCTGCTGCCGGAGCTCAGCAGCAGCATGCCGACCTGTTGCGCGATCACGTCGAAGTCGGCGTCCTTGGCGTAGTGGGAAAGTGCAACGTCCATCACGGCGGGCCGGTCCGTCGTAATGGCGTCGTTCCAGGCCGGAGCCATGATGCCGGTGAGGTCGTCGCCGGTGGCGTGGTCCAGCAGGATTCCCCATACGGCCTCGGGTATGAGGGCCGCCGCCTCGTCCCGCTGGACGTGGTCGACCAGGTAGTCGAACGCCCCGAACGTGCCGTCCTCATAAGGGATCAGGCAGGAGCTGGCGCCGGACACCCGCTCCGTCGCCCACGCCACGCCCGCGTCGAGGTCCGCGGAGCGGTGGATGTCGCGGGGGTCGAGATAGTGCGGGTACATCGCCCGCAACAGCGCCAACGGGACGGGGCGGTGGTATCCGGCCCGGCGGCAGTCGACCGCGGCGGACACCAGCGCGGCCCCGACCAGGCCGTCGCCGTCCCGCCCGGCCTGCCAGCGGTCGACGGCGGCCGGGCCCGCCGCCAGATACTCGGCCAGGCCGGTGTCGCCGCCGCGGTCCAGCCACTGCGCGATCCGCGAATCGTCGCGCCGCCCCTCGGCCCGCTGCCTTTCCGCGGCGCTGGTCCTGAAGGCGGGGCGTACGACGGTGGCCAGCCGCAGCAGGTCGCCGAACGTGTCGGGCGACGTGGTGCGGCGCGCCTCCGACCGCAGGGTGGCCAGGATGACAACGTCCGAACGGCCGGGCGGGGCGAGCCGATTGAACAGATGGGCCGTCAAGCCGCGTTCATTCCAGAAGCGTTCGAGGTCATCGAGCCAGACGACTGCGTCGCGCAGGGAGCCGGACGGCTCGGCCAGCGCGGCGAGCGAGGCGTTGTCCGCGGGTACGAGCAACTGGCGGCCGGCGGCCACCCGTCGCATCGACTCCGCCGCCGCCCGCGACTTGCCGGCCGCCGACCGCCCCTCCACGATCACCAGCCCGCCACCCGCCACCGCCCGGTCCAACTCCGCATCACAGTCCCGCGGCACGTACACCGGAAAGGCCCCGGTCGCGACGACCCCGCTACCGGGCAGCGCCTCGGGCGCGGCGGCAGGATGCACCCGTAACTGACGCAGCCCCAGATCCCCGACCCGCGGCACGCTCCCATCGGGCATGAGCAGCAGCACGGACGCGGCCGGCCCATCTGCACCGGGCATCACGAACGTGGCATTGACCTGCACGCCGACGCCTTTTCTCGCAACGGCGAGCCCGATGTCACCCCCGGCAGCGACGGCCCCTTGCCCGGAGGCGTTGACATTGACTGCGCCGAGCGGAGCGACGGAGGGCACGGCTTGGCCGCGGGCCGCGCCTGGCGAGCCCGGATCTCCGGACACGGTGACCGGGCCGGGGCCGGCTGCGCCGGGCGCCGGGGCCGATGTCGGGCGGGTGTCGGGGGCCGAGCCGACTCGCCCTGGGGCTGTGACGGGGGCGCCCTGCCTGGCGGCCGAGGTGCCGCGGGTGTTGGCGGGCGAGCCCGGATGCCCGGGCGCGGTGACGGTTGCTGCGTCCTGGGGGGCGGTGGGTGCCCCGGTGGCTTGGTCATCGGCCACGTCGGGCGGCGGGTCTACTGGGGGCGGCTTGCGGCGCTTGCGGGGCAGTGGGCTCATGTCCCGGCCGGGTCGGCGCCAGGGTCGCCCGTCACCGCGTAGCCGACGTCGCCGCGGGTCGCAATGGAACCGGGGCCCGATGCTTCGACCGTCACGTCGCCGGCCGCCGTGGACGGCGGCATCGTCACGGGAGCGGCCGACAGGGCGGCGCCGCCGGTGGCGGCCACACCGATATTGCCGCCCACGGCGATGGCGCCGCGGCCCGACGCTGTGACCGTCGCGCTCTGCCCGTCGCCACTCGCCGCGGCGGCCGGCTCAGCGGGCCCCCCGGTGAGCGCGTGCATCGACGCGGAGAACGTCCCCAGCGCCACCACCGTCCCGGCGATCCCCGACCACTGTCCGGCCGTGTTGAGGTCGACGGTGAAGGCCACCACCACCAGCGCGACCGCCGCCGCCGCCCCCAGACCCACTCCGCACCAGGCCACTGCTCTCGTCGCACCCGTCATAGCGCGCTCACCCCCTGTCAACCATCGTAGGAGCCAAGTCACTTCAGGCCAATGGTGCGCGGTGCCACCGCGCCGTACGCGCCCAACCGCCACTGGTCCTGCCTCCCGTCCCCGATCTGCGCCCAACCGCGCCAGCAGGCCCCCTGAGCACCCCGGCGCCACCTGGGCCGGACCCTCTGCCGACGCGGACACCAACCCTCCGATTACGGACAGCAGGGGATCAGGGATGGCAGACTCGACCAGCAACGGAGCATCTCTGGTAACCGCGAGTTGGTGCGAGAACCCTCGTCCTACCGGAGCTCCGTCCCGCTCGGCACGCCGACACGCCGCCCGTTACCCACCCCACGCCCCACAGCCGATCTTGAAGCGGCCGTGCCTGCCAAGCAGCCGCAACATAGCCGACGATCGCCGGTTTGGGTGACCGGCGATCGTCCCGACCATTGAAGCTCACCCACCTGCCCCGAGCTTCCCGCGGAGAACATGGAGAGCGCACCCTTCTTGTGGCCCTCGGCACCAGGTCCGCCACCGGCAGTGACTGCCCCTCAGGGCCTGGTCGGCAATTCTGCTCGTGATCACCGAATGCGTACGCTGCTCACCGGACGCGGATTCCAGTGTTTCCGCAGGAGCCAGTGCTCATGAAGTCGCGCTCCCTACAGCGCTGTCGTGCACGGCCCGAGGGAACGACCCTCTTCCGGAACCGGTCCTGTGGTACGCCTTGTGGCCTTGTGCCCTCTTGGCCTCGTGCCCTCGTCGACAGCGGAAAGGCATCTGTATGCGCAACTCGGGCGGACTGATCGCGGACACCTACGGGCTCGGTTCCGGGCCGTGGACGATGGCACCCGTCACCCGGGGCGCACTGGGGCGGATCTGGAAGCTGTCCGGCCCCGGCTCCGCATGGGCGGTGAAGGAACTTCTCTTCGGCTGCGACGAGCGGCAGGTCGACCGGGAGTTCGAGCTGCGGAACGCCGCCGGGCAACTGGGCGTCTCGGCGCCCCGTCTCCTCCCGACGCGCGCCGGCGCCCGTGTCGCACGGTTACCCGCCGCGCCGGGCGGGTCGTGCGTGAAGCTGTACGACTGGGTCGACGGGACCAGGGCGGACCCTTCCGATCCGGAGATCCAGCGCTGGTGCGGCCGTACCCTGGCCTTCCTGCACCGGGCCGGGGAAGGCGCGGACGGGTCCCCGGACGCCTGGTACGAAGAGTGCCCCGGGGAGGCCGACTGGGCACGGTTGCGCGAGCGGGTCCGGCGGGCCGGGCTGCCGTGGTCGGACGCGCTGGGCCGGTTCGCCGCCACCTCCGCGCCGGAACTCGCACGCCATGTCACTCCGTCCGCCCCCGGTGATGTGGTGACCTCTCATCTCGACATGCAGCCGCAGAACGTGCTGGTCGGTCCGGACGGGCCGGTTCTCCTCGACTGGGACAACGCCGGGCCCCTCTCCGCGGAACGCGAACTCGCGCGTGCCGTGTACGTGTGGTCGGGCGGGAACGCCTTCCGCGCCGGTTCGGCCCGTCGGCTGGTGCGCGCGTATCTGGATTCCGGCGGGCGGGCGGTCGTCAAGGGCCTGGACTCGTTCTCGGTCCTCTTCGCCACGGCGCTGAACTACGTCCGCGTGCAGGCCGAGTGCGCGATCGATCCGGCCGTGACCGCCGAACAGCGCGAGTTCGCGAGCGGTCAGGTCGTCGAGTCCCTGCGGAGCCTGCCCGATCCGGCCGCCGTCGCCCGGCTGACGGAGGCCCTCGAAGCGGAGTGGTGAGGACGGACCGCGCTCACAGCAGCGAGGCCCGGGAGCTCCACGTCAGTGTGTCCGCGCCCAGTTCCCCGGTCAGCGGCAGTTCGACGGTGAACTCCGTACGGCCCGGTTCACTGTGCACGTCGATGCGGCCGCCGTGGGCCGCGGTGATCGCGGCGACGACGGCGAGGCCGAGGCCGGAGCCGGTGCCCGCGGTGGCGCGGGCGCGGGAGGCGTCGGCGCGGGTGAAGCGTTCGAAGACCCTGGGGAGGAGGTCGGGGGCGATGCCCGGGCCGTCGTCGCGGACACGGATCGTGCCCAGGCCGTCCCTGGCCTCCACGACCGCCGTGACCGTGGTGCCCGCGGGGGTGTGGACCCGCGCGTTGGCCAGCAGATTGGTCACCACCTGGTGCAGACGGGCCTCGTCGCCGAGGACGAGCGGTGAGGTGTCGAGGCGGAGTTCCAGCTGCCAGTCGTGGTCGCCGCCCCTCGCGCGCGCGTCCCACACCGCCTCGGCGACCAGGGCCGCGAGGTCCACCTCGGCGGACTGCAGCGGCCGGCCCTCGTCCAGGCGGGCCAGCAGGAGCAGGTCCTCGACCAGGCCGGTCATGCGCGCCGACTCGGCCGTCACCCGGCGCCAGGCGAGGCCGGGTTCGATGCGGTCGGTGCCGCGGTTCATCAGCTCCGCGTAACCGGCGATGGAGGCGAGCGGGGTGCGCAGCTCGTGGCTGGCGTCGGCGAGGAAGCGGCGCATGCGTTCCTCGCTGCGCCGCACCCGCTCCTCGCCCCGCCGGCGCTCGGCGAGCGAGGACTCGACGTGGTCGATCATGCGGTTGAGGGCGGCGCCGACCTGGCCGGCCTCGCTGCCGGGGTCGGTGTCGCGCTCGGGCACCCGGGGCAGAGCGGTCACCTCGCCCATGGCGAGCTGCGCGTGGGAGACCTCGACGGCGGTGGCGGCGACCCGGCCGAGGGGGCGCAGTTGCCGTCGTACGACGACCGCGCAGACGCAGCCGGCGGCCGTCAGGCCCACCGCCGCGACGGCCGCCTCGATGACGACGAGGCCGCCGATCATGTCCTGGACGTCGTCCATCGGCAGACCGGTGAGGACCCGGACACCGTTGTCGTCCAGCGCGGTGATGCGGTAGGTGCCCAGGCCCGGGACCTTCCGGGTGTGGAACGAGCCGTCGGTGCGGATCCCCGACAGGGCCGAGGTCTGGGCCTTGGTGAGGCTCTGCGGCGGGGCGTCCTCGCCGACCGTCGCCGCGGCGAGGACGCCGCCGTCGGTGTCGAGCCGGGCGGCGAGCAGGCCGGCCGGGGGGCCGCTCTCGTCGAGGAAGGTCAGGTCACGGGGGAGGTCCGGATACCGCGAGGCCCCGCCGAGACTGCGCTCGGCCGCGTCGCCGACCCGGTCGTCCAGGTTGCCCAGCAGGTAGGCACGTTGGACGAAGACGGTGGTGAGGGCCATCGCGGCGCAGACCGCGACCAGGACGGCGGTGATGAACAGGAGGAGACGGGTGCGCAGGGAACGGACCCGGGAGCTGCGGACGTTCATCTCCCGTCCTCCACCGGCCTGATGGCACAGCGCGGCCCGCGCACGGTGTGGATCAAAGGCGCCCGGCCGCGGGCGAGCTTCCGGCGCAGGCTGGAGATGTGCACCTCGACGAGGTTGCCGCCGCCGTCGAAGGAACCGCTCCGGACGCGGTCGAGGATCCGAGTCCTGCTCGGCACCTGGCGCGGATGCTCCATCAGCGGGCCGAGCGGGCCGAACTCCGTGACGGTGAGGGTGACCGGGGCGCCGTTGCGGCGCGCCTCGCGTGACTCGGGGGTCAGCATGAGGTCGTCGTCGGTGCGGTACTCCAGGGCGTCGCGGGCGGTGAGCGGGAGGACGGGCAGCCCGGGGTTCCCGTGGCGCGGCCGGCGCCGGACCTGGATGCCGTCGAGGTCGGGCAGCATGCCGTCGAGGACGACGGCGTGCGGGGCGCAGCGGCGTGCCTCGCGCAGCGCGCTCTGCCCGTCGGGCGCCGGGTAGGGGCGCCGGCCCGCCTCGGTGACGGCCACGGACAGCACGTCGGTGAGCGCGGGTTCCTCGTCGACGATGAGGACGCGGACCCGTCCGCCGCGGAACCCCGGGGTGCCAGTCATGTCCGGATTCTGTCCCGGCCGGCTGGGGGAACGCTGTGTTCCAGCTGAGCCGCAGCCGTGCGAAACAGTCCTCCACCAGGCACGACCTGGCTTCGCGGACCGGCGTGGATTCGCCAACTGCCGTGACCGAAGGGGGCATTGGCACGCTTCGGCCACCGGATTTCCTTGAGCGGTCTGTGACCTGGCACGCAGGCTGAACTCCGTCTTCCGCTCACCGGCGGAAGCTTTTGAGCGCGTTTCAGGGGAGGACGTCCACCCATGCGAAGACTCCACGCCCTGTGGGTAGTGGCCGCGGCCGCCGGACTGCTCGCGGGGGCGATCCCGCCCGCGACCGCCGCTTTCGGAGCCTCGACCACCACGACACCCACAGGCCCGCACACCACGGCCCCGCAGATCGTCACACTCATCACCGGCGACACCGTGTCGCTCACCAAGGGACCGGACGGCAAGAACGCCGTCGACGTCCGGCGCGGCAAGGGCCGCGAGGCCGCCACCTTCCTGTCCAGCGAGAAGGACGGCGAGATCAGCGTCCTGCCCTCGGACGCCATCCCGTTGATCCAGGCGGGCCGGCTCGACCCGACCCTGTTCAACATCACCCAGTTGGTCAAGCAGGGCTACGCGGACACGAAGACCGGTGCCACGCCGGTGATCGCGACCTACAGCAAGGGCAGCGCGACCCCCGAGGGCGCGCGCCGGACGCTGGCGCTGCCCGGGATCGACGGCGCCGCGCTGAGCGCGAAGAAGTCCACCGACTTCTGGGCGGACGTCGCCCCGGCCCTGGGCACCACGCCCACCAGCACGGCCGCGAAGCGGCTCGGCGAGGGCATCGACAAGATCTGGCTGGACGGCAAGGTGACGGCGTCCCTGGATGTGAGCGTGCCGCAGATCGGCGCGCCCGAGGTGTGGAAGGCGGGCTACGACGGTACGGGCGTCAAGGTCGCGGTCCTGGACACGGGCGTGGACACCGGGCACCCGGACCTGGCCGGGAAGATAGCCGAGTCGCAGAGCTTCGTACCCGGCGAGTCGATCCAGGACGGCTTCGGCCACGGCACCCATGTGGCGTCCACGATCGTCGGCTCGGGCGCGGCCTCGGGCGGCAGGTTCAAGGGCGTGGCACCGGGCGCGGAGCTGAACATCGGCAAGGTGCTGGACAACACGGGCCACGGACAGGACTCCTGGATCATCGCCGGAATGGAGTGGGCGGCGCAGTCGGGGGCGAAGGTCGTCTCGATGTCGCTCGGCGGTACGGCGTACGGTCCCTCCGACGTGCTCAGTGAGACCGTCGACGAGCTGTCCGCGTCCACCGGCACCCTCTTCGTGATCGCGTCGGGCAACTCGGGCCCGGGCGAGCAGACCGTGGGCACCCCGGGCATCGCCGACTCGGCGCTCACCGTGGGCGCGGTCGACAAGTCCGACAAACTGGCCTCGTTCTCCAGCCGCGGCCCGCGCCCCGGCGACTACGCGGTCAAGCCGGAGATCACCGCGCCGGGCGTGAGCATCACCGCGGCCCGCGCCGCCGGCACCACGATGGGCACGCCGGTCGACGACTACTACACGACGGCCAGCGGTACTTCGATGGCGACCCCGCATGTCGCGGGTACGGCGGCACTGGTCGCGCAGGCGCATCCGGACTGGACCGGTGAGCAGATCAAGGAGGCCCTGGCCAGCACGGCGAAGACGAACGCCGACAACTCGGTGTTCGAGCAGGGCGACGGGCGGGTCGACGCCGTTCGGGCCGTCGAGCAGGACGTCTTCGCGACCTCGACGCTGAGCTTCGGCAAGTTCGAGGACGGCGACACCGGAGTCGCCACCAAGGACATCACGTACACCAACACCACCGACAAAGCGGTGGAGTTGAAGATCTCGTCGTCCCTCCCCGACGTCACGTTGGGCGACACCACGCTGACCGTGCCCGCGCTGGGCACCGCGACGGTACCGGTCGGCGTCGACCCCGCGAACGAGACCGAGGGCCGGTACACGGGTCACATCACGGCGACCGCCGACGGCATCCAGGTCACCACGGGTGTCGGCTTCGAGAAGGCGCCGAAGACGTACGACCTCAAGGTCTCGCTCCTGGGCCGCGACGGCAAGGCGCCCACCAGGGCGTCGATCTTCACGCTCATGGAGCTGAACGGCGCGATCCCCGACGCCTACGGCTTCCTCGGCTCCGGCTACACCTGGCAGGTTCCGGCCGGCACCTACTCCATCGCGGCCTGGATCCCGGACAGCGACGGGGGTGGTCTGGCCGTCGGCACCTCGGTGGTCGGCAACCCCGAGATCAAGGTGAACGGGGACACCGAGGTCGTCCTCGACGCCCGCAAGGCGGTGGAGATCAAGCCCAAGACGAAGCAGGAATCCGAGTTCCAGGGCTTCAGCTCCAGCTGGCACCGCGAGGGGCCGAGCAATGCCTGGGGGCTCACCTACAGCCAGGGCTTCTGGACCGACCACCTCTATGTGGCACCGACCGAGAAGGTCACCGAGGGCACCCTGGAGTTCTCCGCCAAGTTCCGGCTGTACGCGAAGGAGCTGACGGCGAGCGTCACCAGCCCGGAGAAGACCGCGCTGTCCTCGCTCTACTACTCCCAGACGTACGAGGACTTCCCGCTGAAGATCAGCGGTGACCACAAGGTCCAGGCGGTGGACGCGGGCGGCGGTACCGAGGCCGACTTCGCGGGGCTGGACGTCAAGGGCAAGGTGGCGGTGGTCGCGCTCGGCGCCACGGAGCGGGCACAGAGCGCTCTGGACAACGCGACCAAGGCCGGTGCGGGTTACCTCATCGCCTACCGCAAGACACCCGGTTTCTGGATCGAGGCCGTGGACCGCGCGACCACGGTCCCGCTGATGATCGCCACCGGTGAGGAGGGCGCCAAGCTCGGCGACCTGCTGAAGACCGGCAAGAAGGTCACGCTGAAGCTGAGCGGCACGCCGGTCAGTCCGTTCGTCTACAACCTGCTCGTCGCGCAGAGCGGCGCCATCGGTGCGAACCAGACGTACGCCCTGAACAGCTCCAACACGGTGAAGCGGAAGGCCGATTACTACGGGGCCACGGCCGGCGAGATCGGCGCGGACACCCTGTACACCTTCCGCCCGTGGCAGCTCTACGGCATCGAGAACAGCGTCTCCATGCAGCTGGGCACGGAACGCGACGAGTACTACTACGTCGACCCCGACACCCGTACCTGGCACGTCACCTATCCGAACTGGAACACGTTCAGGGGCCAGTGGAGCCCGCTGCAGACCTTCAGCAAGGCGGGCACAGCCCCCGCCGAGAACTGGCTGCGTCAGGTCATCCGCCCCGGAACCAGCGAGGAGTACGGTCTCTCCCAGCGCACGGGCGACAAACTCACCATGCAGCTGGCGGAGTTGACCGACTCCACGCCGGGTCACTACGGCTACATCGACGGCACCGACAACACCGCGCAGGGCAAGCTCTACGCGAACGGGCAGCTGGTCGGTGACTCGACGTTCGGCGGGTACGGCACCTTCGACGTGGCCGCGGACAAGACCTCGTACCGCTTCGACCTCGACGTGCAGCGCAAGGCGGCCTGGGCCAAGTACTCCACGAGCACGCACACCGAGTGGACCTTCGCCTCGGCGCACACCGACACCGAGACGGCGCTGCCGATACTCACCGTCGGTATCGCCCCGAAGGGCCTCGACCTCCTCAACCGGGCCAAGAGCGGCGGGGAGCTGGAGATCGGGCTGCCGGTCGCGAACCAGCTGGGGAGCGTGAAGGCGCGCAGCCTGAAGGCCTGGGTCTCCTACGACGACGGCACGTCCTGGAAGGAGGTGAAGGTCAAGGACGGCAAGGCGGAGTTCAAGGCCGCGAAGGGCGCCGGGTCGGTGTCGCTGCGGGTGAAGGCCACCGACTGCGACGGCAACGGGATCGACCAGACCGTGCTGCGGGCGTTCGGCCTGAAGTAGGAGACACCGCCGACTATTCCTCAGTCTTAACAAAGATCCTCTACCGTGCCGGGACATGGTGAACACGGCACACGACACGGCAAGTTCGACCCCTGCCGCGAGCCCTTGGGCCGCGGTGGGGGTCTCCGCCTTCGAGGAGCTGGTCTACCAGGCGATCCTCCATCAGCCCGACGCCGGAGCGGCCGGCTGGGCGCTGCTGACCGGCGCCGGCTCCCCGGCCCGGGTACGCGAGGCCTGCAACCGGTTGCTCACGCTGGGGCTGCTCCAGCCGCCGGACTCCATGGGCGGGATGCGGGCTGTCGACCCCCGGGTGGCGGTCCGGGCGCTGATCCGGCGGCGCGAGACGGAATCCGAGCTGCTCGCCTCGACGGCCGAGGAGCTGGCCACCGCGTACGAGGCGGGGCTGCTGCGTGAGGAGCCGGCCCGGCTGATCGAGGTGGTCTCCGGTGAGGGGGCCATCGCGGCCCGGCTGCAGGAGCTGTACGCGCGGGCCGAGCGCGAGGTGTGTCTTTTCGACACTCCCCCGTATCTCGCCCCGCCCGCTCCGCAGGAGGACCTCCAGGCCGATCTGCTGCGCCGCGGGATCGTCTCCCGGGGGATCTACGCGGCGACCGCACTGGAGGATCCGCGATCGCTGGCCCAGGCCTTACGCATGGCCGAACTCGGTGAACGGGCAAGGGTATTGCCGTCGGTGCCGGTGAAGTTGGTGATGGTGGACGGGAGTCGGGCGCTGCTGCCGCTGACCGCGTCGGCGGCCGGCGGCTACTGCTGCGTCGTGGTGCGGCACTCGGCGGTGACCGAGGCCCTGCAGAAGCTGTTCGACATGGCCTGGCAGCAGGCGACACCACTCGGCCGGCCCGCGGAGGACGGTGAACTCTCCGAGGAGGAGCAGTCATTGGCGCGGCTGCTGGCGGCGGGGATGAAGGACGAGGTGGTGGCCCGCCATCTCGGCGTGAGCCTGCGGACGCTACGACGGCGGGTGAGCGAGCTGCAGGAGCGGCTGGGGGCGGCGAGCCGCTTCCAGCTCGGGGTGCGGGCGGCGCAGCGCGGCTGGGTGTGAGCCCCGTACGGCGGAGGGCCGCACCCCCTCACCGGGGGTGCGGCCCTCGTCCGCGTCGCCGTACCGCTTACTTGCGGATCAGCGAACGCAGCACGTACTGCATGATGCCGCCGTTGCGGTAGTAGTCGGCCTCGCCGGGGGTGTCGATGCGGACGACCGCGTCGAACTCGACGCCCGTGTCGGTGGTGACCTTCACCGTGCGCGGGGTGGTGCCGTTGTTGAGCTCCTCGACGCCGGTGAAGGAGAAGGTCTCCTCGCCGGTCAGGCCGAGGGACGCGGCGGAGGCGCCCTCCGGGAACTGCAGCGGCAGGACGCCCATGCCGATGAGGTTCGAGCGGTGGATGCGCTCGTACGACTCGGCGATGACGGCCTTGACGCCGAGCAGCGCGGTGCCCTTGGCGGCCCAGTCGCGGGACGAGCCGGAGCCGTACTCCTTGCCGGCCAGGACGACCAGCGGGATGCCCTGCTCGATGTAGTTGCGGGAGGCGTCGTAGATGAACGCCACCGGCGCGTCCGCCTGGGTGAAGTCGCGCGTGTAGCCGCCCTCGGTGCCCGGCGCGATCTGGTTGCGCAGGCGGATGTTGGCGAACGTGCCGCGGATCATGACCTCGTGGTTGCCTCGGCGGGAGCCGTAGGAGTTGAAGTCACGACGCTCCACACCGTGCTCGGTGAGGTACTTGCCGGCCGGGGTGTCGGCCTTGATCGCGCCGGCCGGGGAGATGTGGTCGGTGGTGACCGAGTCGCCCAGCTTGGCGAGCACCCGGGCGCCGGCGATGTCGGAGACCGGGGCGGGCTCGTGCTGCATGCCCTCGAAGTACGGGGGCTTGCGGACGTAGGTCGACTCGGCGTCCCACTCGAAGGTGTTGCCGGTCGGGATCGGCAGCGCCTGCCACTGGGCGTCGCCGGCGAAGACGTCCTGGTAGGACTTGTTGAACATGTCCTCGCCGATGGCGTTCGCCACGACCTCGTTGACCTCGGCCTCGGAGGGCCAGATGTCGGCCAGGTGGACCGGCTTGCCTTCCTGGTCCGTGCCGAGGGCGTCCTTGGTGATGTCCACCTTCATGGAGCCCGCGATGGCGTACGCGACGACCAGCGGCGGGGAGGCCAGGTAGTTCATCTTGACGTCGGGGTTGATGCGGCCCTCGAAGTTCCGGTTGCCGGAGAGGACCGAGGTGACCGCGAGGTCGTGGTCGTTGACGGCCTTGGAGACCTCCTCCGGCAGCGGGCCGGAGTTGCCGATGCAGGTGGTGCAGCCGTAGCCGACGAGGTTGAAGCCGACCTTGTCGAGGTACGGGGTCAGCCCGGCCTTGTCGAAGTAGTCGGTGACGACCTTCGAACCCGGGGCGAGGGTGGTCTTGACCCACGGCTTGCGGGTCAGGCCCTTCTCCACGGCCTTCTTCGCGACGAGCGCGGCGGCGACCATGACGTACGGGTTGGAGGTGTTGGTGCAGGAGGTGATGGCCGCGACGGTGACCGCGCCGTGGTCGATCTCGTAGGTCGAGCCGTCGGGGGCGGTGACCGTGACCGGGTTGGTCGGCACGCCGTTGGAGGCGGCCGGGGAGTCGGAGGCCGGGAAGGACTCCTTGCCCGCCTCGTCGTCGTCGGCGACGTAGTTGCGGACGTCGCTCTTGAACTGCTCGGCGGCGTTCGCGAGGACGATACGGTCCTGCGGGCGCTTCGGGCCGGCGATGGACGGGACGACCGTCGAGAGGTCCAGCTCGAGCTTCTCGGAGAAGTCCGGCTCGGCCTTCGGGTCCAGCCCGAGGCCCTGCTCCTTGGCGTACGCCTCGACGAGCGCGACCTGCTGGTCGCTGCGGCCGGTCAGGCGCAGGTACTTCAGGGTCTCGTCGTCGATCGGGAAGATCGCGGCGGTGGAGCCGAACTCCGGCGACATGTTGCCGATGGTGGCGCGGTTGGCCAGGGAGGTGGCGGCGACGCCCTCACCGTAGAACTCGACGAACTTGCCGACCACGCCGTGCTTGCGGAGCATCTCGGTGATGGTGAGCACGAGGTCGGTGGCGGTGGTGCCGGGCCGCAGCTCACCGGTGAGCTTGAAGCCGACGACCCGCGGGATGAGCATGGAGACCGGCTGGCCGAGCATCGCGGCCTCGGCCTCGATGCCGCCGACGCCCCAGCCGAGGACGCCGAGGCCGTTGACCATGGTGGTGTGCGAGTCGGTGCCGACGAGGGTGTCGGGGTAGGCCTGGCCGCCTCGGACCATGACGGTCCGGGCCAGGTGCTCGATGTTCACCTGGTGGACGATGCCGGTGCCGGGCGGGACGACCTTGAACTCGTCGAACGCGGTCTGGCCCCAGCGCAGGAACTGGTAGCGCTCCTTGTTGCGGCCGTACTCCAGCTCGACGTTCTGCGCGAAGGCGTCGTTCGTGCCGAACTTGTCGGCGATGACGGAGTGGTCGATGACCAGCTCGGCCGGGGCCAGCGGGTTGATCTTCGCCGGGTCGCCGCCGAGCTCCTTGACGGCCTCGCGCATGGTGGCGAGGTCGACGACACAGGGAACGCCGGTGAAGTCCTGCATGATCACACGGGCCGGCGTGAACTGGATCTCCTGGCTGGGCTGGGCCTGCGAGTCCCAGCCACCGAGGGCGCGGATGTGGTCGGCGGTGATGTTCGCGCCGTCCTCCGTGCGGAGCAGGTTCTCCAGCAGGACCTTGAGGCTGTAGGGGAGTCGGGCCGAGCCCTCCACCTTGTCCAGGCGGAAGATCTCGTACGACTCGTCGCCCACCTGCAGCGTGCTGCGGGCGTCGAAGCTGTTCGCCGACACGACGGTCTCCTTCATTGATGTGCGCGTACCACCGCATCCTGCCGCCGCGCGGCTTGGCCGATCCGCTAAGGTAAGGCTAAGTTAGGCAGCCCTTACCGAGGTGGGCGGCTGCGGTGCGCCTCGGCAGATATCTCGATGTCGAGATAACTCTAGTACATGGGCGCCGGATGGTCATGCCCGGGCCCGCCGTCCGGTCCCAGTGAAGGCTGGACGGCTCGACGCGGCGTTCCAGGAGCTGGTGGACCGCTACGGGACAGAGGGCCGCTCACCGGTGCACCCCGAGACGCGATTCCTCGTCGCCCGGGCGGCGAATCGCGCTGTCGGCTGCGGAGCTCTCCAACCGTCCGGCGATCCGGCCATCGGTGAACTCAACAAGCTCCTTCCGGGACCCGACCGGGAGAGCGCCGACAGCTGAGCCATACCCTCCGGGCCATGAGGTGACCGAGCGGGGGTAGACGACTGCGGACAGGCACCGTGAAAGGTGACGACGACAGGAGGACCCATGCCTCTCACCTTCCGCAAGAGCTTCCGCATCCTCCCGGGGGTGCGCCTGAACATCAATCGCCACTCATGGTCGATCACCACGGGCGGCGGCGGACACGGCCCGCGGCACACGCACAGCAGCACGGGGCGCCGTACGACGTCGATGGATCTGCCCGGCCCCTTCGGGTGGCGCCGCACGCGTACCTCCAAGCGTCATTGACCGGGATTCACCCGAACGGACCTGCCAACGAGCGCCATCTCATATCTGAGATAACCTCAGCCTCATGGCAGACGATTACCTCGTACGCATCGGCAGGCTCATCCGTGATGCCCGACAGCACCGGGGCTGGACACAGGCACAGCTGGCCGAGGCGCTCAACACCAGTCAGAGCGCCGTCAATCGGATCGAGCGCGGCAACCAGAACATCAGCCTTGAGATGATCGCTCGGATCGGTGAGGCACTGGACAGCGAGATCGTCTCGCTGGGCTACGCGGGTCCGATGCATCTGCGCGTGGTGGGCGGCCGCCGGCTGTCCGGCGCGATCGACGTGAAGACCAGCAAGAACGCGTGCGTGGCGCTGCTGTGCGCCTCACTGCTCAACCAGGGTCGCACGGTGCTGCGCCGGGTCGCCCGCATCGAGGAGGTCTACCGGCTGCTCGAGGTGCTGAACTCCATCGGGGTGCGCACCCGCTGGATCAACGGCGGCGTCGACCTGGAGATCGTGCCGCCCGCCGAGCTGGACATGGCGGCGATCGACGCCGACGCCGCCGTGCGCACCCGTTCCATCATCATGTTCTTCGGCCCGCTGCTGCACCGCATGGACAGCTTCAAGCTGCCGTACGCCGGCGGGTGCGACCTCGGGACCCGGACCATCGAGCCGCACATGATCGCGCTGCGCCGGTTCGGTCTCGACATCGCGGCGACGGAGGGCCACTACCACGCGGTCGTGGACCGCGCCGTGCGCCCGGACCGCCCGATCGTGCTGACCGAGCGCGGGGACACGGTGACGGAGAACGCGCTGCTGGCCGCCGCCCGCCATGACGGCGTGACCGTCATCCGCAACGCCTCCTCCAACTACATGGTCCAGGACCTGTGCTTCTTCCTGGAGGCGCTGGGCGTGCGGGTCGAGGGCATCGGCACCACCACGCTCACCGTGCACGGCGTTCCGGACCTCGACGCCGACGTGGACTACTCCCCCTCCGAGGACCCGGTCGAGGCGATGAGCCTGCTCGCCGCGGCGGTGGTCACGGAGTCGGAACTGACGGTGCGCCGGGTCCCCATCGAGTTCCTCGAGATCGAGCTCGCCGTCCTGGAGGAGATGGGGCTCGACCACGACCGCACACCGGAGTACTTCGCCGACAACGGCCGTACCCGGCTGGTGGACCTCACCGTCCGGCCCTCCAAACTGGAGGCGCCCATCGACAAGATCCACCCGATGCCGTTCCCCGGCCTGAACATCGACAACGTGCCGTTCTTCGCGGCCATCGCGGCGGTCGCCTCGGGCAAGACCCTCATCCACGACTGGGTCTACGACAACCGCGCCATCTACCTGACCGACCTGAACCGCCTCGGCGGCCGCCTCCAGCTCCTGGACCCCCACCGTGTCCTGGTCGAGGGCCCCACCCGCTGGCGCGCCGCCGAGATGATGTGCCCGCCGGCCCTGCGCCCCGCCGTGGTCGTCCTGCTCGCGATGATGGCCGCGGAGGGCACGTCCGTCCTGCGCAACGTGTACGTCATCAACCGCGGCTACGAGGATCTCGCGGAGCGCCTGAACTCGATCGGGGCGCAGATCGAGATCTTCCGGGACATCTGAAGACCCTCAGGAAGAGCGCCGTCACACCCCTGCTGACCTGCATGAACGCGAGGCAGGAGAGGAGGTGGCGGCGCTGCTGGGACTTTTCTGGGACTTTTGGCCAGGACCGAAGGCTTCCGGTCGCTACGCACTCGGCATGATGCGTCATCGACAACGTGTCGGCCTGAGCGAGTCACGGAAAAGGCCGGGTCGGGAGCCGGCCGGTCGCTGCCGCTGGCCGAGCGGGTGCTGGTGGTCGCGGTCTACTACCGCACGAACCTCACGATGCCGCAGCTCGATCCGCTGTTCGGTGTCTCCTCCTCCACCGTATGCCAGGTCATCCAGCGGCTGGGACCATTGTTCGTGATCGAGCCCGCCAGCCGCCCGGCGGAAGCCGCAGACCGGTTGCGGATCGTGGACGACACACTGATCCCTCTGTGGGACCGGAGCGTTGCGGCCTCCAGCCGCAACTACCGATTCTCGACGAACGTGCAGGTCGTCGTGGGCGCCGACCTGGCTGGTGATCGCGGCGGCACGACCGGTGCGGGTACCCCTAGGTATACCCACGCATGGCGTGCGTCCGGGCTGAGCCAGAACTGTGAGGGTGTGACCGTGCTCGGCGACGGCGCTTATCTCAACTGCGGGATGGCGGTGCCTCACCGCAAACGCCCGGGACGGGCTCTACTGCAGGCCGAGGAGGACGACAACGCCGAGCACAACAGGGTCCGCGCCCGGGTGGAACACGTCATCGGCCGGACGGAGAACTGCAAGATCCTACGCAACTGCCGCCAGCGGGGCGACGGTCTCCATCACGCGGTCCAGGCCGTCGCCCCCATGCACAACCTCGCCCTCTCATCACAAGCAGAAGAGCCCGCCACCCCGCTCTGCCCAAACTCAGCCTTGTGCAACACCCATTAGCCTGACCGAAGCATCTTCATCTGAGGGTCAAAACAGTTCAGTCCAAACCTGTTGGCAACCTGTGCCACATAAACAGACGCAATATCTGCGCGACTCCACGCGAGCGCGATGTAAATGTACGGCCCACTTGCCCCTTTGGAAAGTGGCGTTGCAGCCCAGGGCGTATCATCTCCGGTCTCACTATCAGGCCAACGCTCAGTAAGGACAGCAAGGAAGTCAGTGATGACGCTTACCATCGGGAACAGCTCATCGCTGTCGAGATATTCATCGTACATGCGATTATGTATCCTAGCGGCTTCGCGATCACTGGACGGCACATCCCCTTGCCAAACCGCCAGGTCGTAGCTCATCCTTCGCTCACTCCATATCGCAGGCAGTAGGGCTCAACGGTTATCCATGCTTTCTTCCTGGCTCCCCCTACCACGCCTTTGCCCCGCCATAGAGGATCACGCTAACGTCGGCCTGCGGGAGCAAATCGCCACTCTTCAAGCCCCAACTGTTTAGTTGGTCGGTCCGCAAAATCACATCCCCGCTATCACTAAGCTGTCCGTACACAGTTTTCTGCTGCGGTGACAGCTTGGCTGACGGACCATTCTTCACTTCAAAATATTCAGGCGCGCCCAAGCCGGGCCCATTCCTGGTTGCAACGACATCAACATACGATGTCGTCCCGTCTTTAGCTTCGAGCTTCACATGCGTACCCATGATCGTGTAACCCCGGTCCTGAAGTTCCTGAACGGCTCTTGCTTCGCCCGCCGCCCCCTTGGCCGGGCCGCACGGTCCGCTGTTGTGAACGAGCACCGGTGTGGCACCTGCGAGCACATAGTACGTGTGCAGTTGCTGAACGGTGAGGTTGTACATGTCTGCCGCACCCGGGCGGACCCGGACGGCGAGGATGCGGGCGTGCCCGTTGGTTGAGGTGTTCAGGGCGTGGCCCGGCTTGAGCCGGCCCGCCGGTACCCAGGTGTGGTCCGTGTCGTCCCAGAAGGGGTGGCGCGAGGTGGTGTGGACGATGGTGGAGTGGTAAGGCGTGGTTTCGATCGACAGGTCGATCAGGTCGTTGTCGTGGTTGACGAGGCGGGCCAGGACCGCGCGTGGGCCGCGGTGTTTTCCTGTTTCAGGGTCGGCGGCCTCGACTTGGTCGCCGTTCTTGATCTTTGCTATGGCCTTGGTCTTGCCGTTGGCCATGAGAACCTGGGTCGAGGGCGTGAAACTGCATTTCGCCCCGAGAATTCCGGCATCATCTTCGGCGAACCTTCCGCCGAGGGCCAGGAAGGGCGCCGTGAATCCGTTGTTCTTCGCCGCCTCGTAGACGCTTGAGGAAGTGTCCGCTCCCGCGCCCTTCGCCCATTCGTCATACGTTGCGCTCGTGGAGTCGGAGCTGCTGCAGAAATCTGAATCGAACCAGCAGAACGGGTTGGCCAAGTCACTTATCTTGTCGAGGCCGTTGCCTATGCCGGCGAGTTCCCCCGCGATGATCGTCGTCGAGCTGACGTGGCCATGGGATTGCATCGGGACGATGGCGCTGCCGCACGGGTTGAGCAGGACGTAGCGGCACCCGTTGTCATGACCGACCTGTGACAGATTGGTGCCGCCGTGTCGAGGACTGCCGTCGGCATTGACCATGTTGCCCTGGCCGTCGAAGCCGCCCTGGTAGACCCAGTTGTTCTCGGCGTTGAGCCAGGAGCTGCCGTCGTCGCCTTCAAGACCGGTGGGGTCGCTGTTGGTGACTGGATTGTTGGCGGCGTAGGTGTAGCCGCCGAGTTGCTGGGGGCTGGTGGCTTCGAGTACGGGGTCGGCGCTGATGAAGCGGCCCAGGGTGGGGTCGTACTTGCGGGCTCCGACGTCGGTGTAGCCGGTGGAGGTGTCCTGGGGTTTGCCGAGGAAGGAGCGGGTGGGGTCGGGCCAGGTGGTGGTGTTGGCGCTGCCCCGTGGCTGGCCGTAGGGGGTGTACTGCTGGCGGGCGACCTGCTGGGTGGTGGTGTCCATCGAGAGGGTTGCGGTGCCGTGCGGGTCGTTGAACAGGTACTTCAGCCCGCCGCCCGTGAGGCTGGAGCGGACGGCCACGGGGGTTCCGGCGCCGCCGTGGGTGTAGGTGCGGACGGCGCCGAGGAGGACGTTGGGGGTGACGCTGGTGTTGACGACGATCTGGGTGTCGCCGGCGAAGAGGGTGGTTTGGCCGGGGTCGCGGCGGATGAGCTGGTTGCCGTCGGCGTCGTACAGGTACTTGGTGGTCGTGGGGCTGGAGCCGCTGGTGTCCACTTGGGCCAGGTGGCCTTCGTCGTCCCAGGTCAGGGTCTGAGCGGGGCCGGTGGTGGGGGTGCGGGTGTGCAGGTTGCCGTTTTCGTCGTAGGTGAAGGTCGTCGGGTTGGTGCCGCCGGTGGTGGCGGTCAGGGTGTGGGGCTGGGCGCCGGTGGAGTTGCAGTTGGCGGTGCATCCGTTGGCGTAGGTGGTGGTGGCGGTGGTTCCGGAGTTGCCGATGGCGTGATCGATGCTCTGGTGGCGGTCGCCGATGGCGTCGTAGTTGAACGTCTGCCAGTACGAGCCGGCCGTCGTGGTGAGAGTGGCGGCCGTGGGCGGGTTGGCGGCGCAGTTGTCGTTCGCGGTCCAGGCGTCGGTGAGCCGATCCAGGGCGTCGTAGCCGTAGCACTGCTGGTCGGTGACGGTGTTGTCGGTCTCCGACTGCTGGTCGGTGATGGATGTCGGGTTGCCGGAGGCGTCGTAGGCGTACTTGGTGTCATCGACCGTCGGGCCGGGTGCCTGGGTTCGGCTGATGACGCGGTGCGTCAGCCGGAGGGTCTGGTCGTCGTAGTCGTACGTGGTAGTGGCCGGGTTGGTCGAGGCGCCCTGGGTGACTTGGGACAGCGCGCCGTAGGCCGTGTAGACGGTCGCGCTGACATAGCTGTTGGCGCTGCTGCCCGTGGTGGTCGGATTGCCCAGGGCGTCGTGGCCGTAGGTGATGCTTTCGCTGTTCAGCCCCTGGGTACGCGGGTCGGACTGCGTGGCCAGCAACTGGTCGTTGATGGTGTAGGTGTACGTCGTCGTGTAGGTCGACGGCAGCGGCGTCTCGGACGCCGGTAGGGTGATCTTGGTACCGGTCGGCTTGCCGAGGACGGTGTAGCCGGTAGTGGCGACCGTGTAGCCACCAGTGGTGCCCGGGACGTAGCGGGTCGACGAGGAGGGGAGGCCGATGCGCAGTGTGTCGTAGGCCCAGGAGGCGAACTGGAAGTTGGAGTTTGCTTTGTCGCTGCCGGTGAGTTTGCGGCCCAGGAGGTCGTAGGTGTAGTCGAGTTCGACGTGTTTTGCCTCGTTGGTGGTGGACACGAGGTTGTCGGCGTCGTCGTAGCCGTAGCTGCTGTTGCCCGCGTCCGGGTCGTTCTGGGACTTCTTGCGGCCGAGCAGGTCGTAGTCGGAGGTCCACGTGGTGTGGTCGGGGCCGGTTATCTGATGCTGCTGGCCTGCGGTGGTGTAGGTGTAAGTGGTGGGTGAGGTGGTGCCGCCGGTGGCGGTGAACCCGTTGGCCGGGGTTCCGGAGAGGGCGGGTGGGGCCGTGTACTGGTCGAGTTCGGTGCTCTGGCCGCGGGCGTTGACGATCGTGGTGGTGGCGACGCCGCCCTTGGGTGGCAGGACGGTGGCCTTGTCTCCGGTGTAGGCGGTGGTCGTGGTCCAGGTCTTGGAGCCGTTGTGCTCTTCGGTGACCAGGTCGGCGCGGCCCATTCCGTCGTGGTCGGTGACGGTGGTGTCGGGGATGGTCACCTGGGAGACGGTGTCCAGGCTGCTGCCGGGGTTGCCTGAGACGTTGTAGGCGTTGTTGGTGACCACGGTCCAGCCGTGGGAGTCGTATTGGGTGTCGCTGACCGTGGTGGTCGAGTTCTCCGCGGTCGCCTGTGTCTGCAGGATGCGCAGCATGGCGTCGTAGAGCGTTTCGCTGGTCTTGTAGCTGCCGTTGTCCAGGAGGGCGTTGGTGGCGACGACCGAGGGGCCCGTCTGGGACAGGTTGTAGGTGTAGGTCGTGTTCGCGGGTGCGCTGTTGGCCTTGCTCTCGTTGGGCAGCCATACGCCCGTGCGGCGGCCGAGGGCGTCATAGGTGAGTGAGGTGAGCAGGCCGGCCGCGTCAGTGGTGGCGGTGGGCTGGGCGCGGGCCGGGTCCATGGTGCTCTTGGCGACGTGGCAGTCCTTGGAGCTGGTCGTGCTGGTGGTGCAGGTGGCTCCGGGGGTGACCTGGGTGGCGGTGACGACGCTGGTCGGGAGTTCTCCCGTGGCAGGGCTGTATCCGGTGGTGGTGCTTTGGGACAAGCTGGTGTTGTTGGGGGCGGTGGAGTGGGGCGTGCGGGTGGTCAGTGTGGTGCGGCCGTAGCTGTCGTAGGTGTTCGCCGCTTCGTCGACGAACGCGGTCGCGGTGGCTCCGGTGGTGGCGGACGCCTTCTGGACCAGGGTGGCGTCACCGGTCTGGGGAAGCGTCGGGTTCTGCTGGCCGTCGCCGTCGTAGGCGAAGGCGTGGTTGTCGTAGGAGGTGCGGACGTCGGAGACCAGTGTGCCGCCGGGAGTCGCTCCGGCTGCGGAGCAGTCCTGGTCGGTGGCGATGATCTCGGCCGGTACGACCAGGGTGTCCACTGCGCCGGTGAGGTAGCGGGTGTAGGCGCATTTGGAGACGTTGGCGCTGTCTGCGGTCTCGCCGCGGTCGTCGATCTGCACCGGCATGCCGGTGGTTGGCTTGCCCAGGGTGGTGGTGTAGAAGGTGTCGGTCTCGGTCTTGCGCCATCCGTAGGAGACGGTCTGTCGGGTGAGGCTCTTGGCGGTGCGGACCATCTGTGCCGTGAGGTCGGGCAGGCCGCTGCGGGAGCGGGAGGCTGTGGGCCCGATGATCGTGGGGACGGTGACGGTGGCCTTGTCCAGGCTGCCTGTGGCGCTGGTGTAGGCGTCGGTTTCGAAGACCTGCCCGGCCAGTGCATTGTCGTCAGCGACGGAGGTGGCGCCGTCCTGGCTGGTGAGCGCGGGCACCGAGCGGGTCTTGCCTCCGGGCAGCGTGTCGCCGTTCATGCCGAGGAAGTAGTAGGTCTTGCTCAGCGTCTTCTGGTCGTAGACTTTGGCGCCGTTGGTCAGGTGGAACACGCTGGGGTCGCCGGTGGTGACGTCTACCTCCGGGTAGCCCCGGAACTGGCCCCATGTGCGGTTCTTGGCCTTGACGACCTCGTTGTCGTCGTAGTGCCAGCCGGGGTTGCCTTTGTAGGCGTAGTCCGTCTCCAGCTTGGGGGTGGTGCCGTCCTGGTAGGAGTTGTTCGGATCCTGTGTGAGGACCGAGTTGACCTTGTACTTGTAGAACCAGTCCATCATCGGCGCCGGCTGCCCGTAAGGCGTCCAGTACACGGGGAAGCACGACAGCGTGTTGGTCGACGCGAAGGTCCGGGCGGCCGCGTCCGTCGGGTCGTTGGGGTCACTGGCCGGGGCGCTGGCGCAGTTGGGCCGGTCGTAGGTGACCGTGGTCTGGGCGCCGGTCTCGCTGGTGACCGTCTGGATGCGGTCGTGGTACATCAGCGGCATCTGCGGGATGGTGCCCACCCGGTTGGGCAGTTGCAGCGGCGGGTCGAAGCTCACTGCCGGCGTGGAGGTGCTGCCCGATGCGCCGCCCAGGGTGTCCAGGCCGGTGCGCTTGATGGAGTCCAGCCACAGGGTGGGGGCGTGGTCGCCGCCGTCAGGGAAGGACTGGGTGAAGGTGTACTTGTCGACCTGCTTGGTCGCGCCGCCCACCTGGATCTGGGTGGTGATCGCCGTCAGGCGCTTGCGCGACCAGAAGCTCGGACCGTGGTTGGTACAGCTCGCCCCGGAGATGCAGTTCAGGTCGATGGGCACATCCGGCCAGTACGCGGCGTTGGCGGTCGTGAACTGACTGTCCGCGCAGGTGTTGCCCGACGGCGTGCCGGGAATGCACCGCTCGGCCGTGGTGTCGAAGAGGATCTGCTCCGGTGCCGTACCCGAGTAGATGCTCGAGGAGGTCATGCCGTAGTCGATGCGGGACAGGGTGCCGCCGCGGGTGTAGGGCACCGCGGTGTTCTTCATGTCCGTGCCGTAGTAGCCGGTCTCCGGTGCGTAGTACCAGGCTGTGGCGTTGCCGTGCAGGTCGACCGCGTAGTCCAGGTTGAACCGGTAGCCCAATACGCAGGAGGTGGCGGCGAAGTCCGTGCTGTCCGGGCAGGCGGACACGCCGCTGTGCGCGTGGTAGACCGGCTCGGTCCAGACGGATTTGGTCTCGTCCTTGCCACTGGTCCAGCCCGGCAGGCGGTTGAGGCCGAAGAAGTACTGCACTCCGCCGTCGGTGACCTTGAAGTACTCCCCGTTCTTGGTGCCGTTCGTGCCGCCGGTCAGGTCCTCGATCTTCGTGGTGGAGTTGTCGTCGACCGCCCGGAAGGTCTTGGTGGCGTCGTCGTAGACGATGTCGGTGGACTTGCCGTTCAGTGACAGGGTCAGGATCTGTCCCGCCCAGCACTGGTCCGCGTCGTCCTTCGGAGCGCCGGACGAGGAGTCGTCGTTGCATGACTTGTAGGTGCGCTCGACGTAGTTCTCCGTCGAGCTCCAGCCGTCCCCCAGCCACGAGGACTGGTTATTGGTGCCCTCGGTGCGCGCGTCCTGGCCGGCGGAGCTGTACGAGAGGCCCACTTGGGGCGCCGCCCCGCCGATCGCCGGCGGCACTGCGATCGGGTAGCTGTAGGTGAACGCACCGGTGTTCCCCGAGGTCGACCAGGAACCGCCCGGCGACAGAGCCGTCGCCGAGTAGTCACCGGATGAGCCGGAGGTACCTGCGGTCGCAGCCATCACAACCATCGCGCTGGAGGCGGCCTTCACAGAGCGCGGAGGGGCCGCAGTGCCGGAGGCGGTGGGAGAGCCGGGCACCGGGATCTGCGCGGACAGTGCTGCACCCGGGGTTGTGTGCACAGATGTCTGAGCCTGGCATTTCGCCAGTTCGGGGGTGTTGAGCACGCATGCGGGCAGCTGGACCAGGTGGAGGCGCGAGGCGAAGTCGCCACCGAAGGCGTAGCGGAAGGATGAGTCGTCCACCCGCAGCGCGACCTTCCCGCTGCCCGGGCTGGTGCGCTGCAGCGTAAACAGGACACCGTGGACGCCGGCGGCCCGGGCGGCTTTCTGATCCAGCATCGTCACCCGCACTTGCTGCGACGGGGCGACGGCGGCTGATGAGGGCTGCGAACCGGCGGCGGTGCCGAGCAGGACGGGCATGTTTCCGGCTCGTACCTGGGTCGCCTTGGCGCTCAGGCTCGCCGAGGCAGCCGTGCCGGGCAGGGTCACCACGGCGCTGCCTGCATCGGGGAGCTTCGTGTGCCCGGTGGGGTCGAAGTGTTTGAACCGCTTTGTGAAGGAGGACCGCTTGGGTGTGGAGCGGGTGAAGGGGATCAGCTTGTCGCGTGGAGCGGCGGGAGCTGACGCCTGCCCCGTCGTTGGAGAAGCCGCCGTCGCCACACCGACTGGTAGCAGGCCCACCAGCAATGCGCCGGCCGTCACCACTGCTGTGCGACGAACTCTTCGGGCACCCCAAGCCGCCCAGCCGTGTCTCCACATAGATGTCCGCACCATGCCGTGCGCTCCCCTCCCCCGTCCCAAACCACCCAAGTCCCTTGTGACTTAGATGATTTGAGTGCACGTCAAGGCGGCGACACAGCCGATCGAGCCCCCGCGAGGCATCACGCTAGGGCGCGAAGTCGACACATTTCGCAAAGCTTCCCCACAGGAAGACCAAAAGAATCACCCAGGTTGGATCGCAAGTTGACTCATACGCGCCAAAAACCCACTCCAAGCGGGCACTTGGCGATCAATTGTTGATGGACCCGGCACCCATCGGCCCTCAGAATGCACAGCGGCGCGGACCCACGGGGGGCCGCCACAGACGCGAAGGATCCCAGCCTCGATGTCCGCCTTTCGCACACCTCTACGCGCATCCAGACGTCCCGCGTCCAAACCGGTCGCCATCGCCGCTGCCGTCGCCATCGCCGCCGGCTCACTGACCGCCACAGCGACGGCCCACGCCGCGTCCGACCCCCGCCAACCATCGGCAACGTCACAGAGCACTGACGCCAAGTCAGCAACCAAGCGCCTCAACCCCACGGAGTCGGCCTCCGCGCAGGCGAAGGCGACCGGCAAGCCGGTGACCATCGACCAACTCACCGACACCGGGACCCAGGTGGTCGCCAACCCGGACGGCACCTTCACGCGGACCGACTCCTCGATGCCACAGCGTGTGCAGCAGCAAGGGAAATGGGTCCCCATCGACACCACCCTGGTGCGGCGCGCGGACGGGACCTGGGCACCAAAGGCCGCAGTGACAGACGTGGCGTTCTCCGGCGGCGGCTCCGGCGCGCTCGTCACGCTGCGCAGCGGGGCGAACAGGCTTGGTTTCTGGCCGGGCGCACTGCCCGATCCAGTGGTCTCCGGTGACACCGCCACCTACCCGGAGGTGTATCCCGGAGTCGACCTCCAGCTGACCGCAGACGCCTCCGGCTACTCCTCGATCCTGGTGATCAAGACCCCAAAGGCCGCAGTCGATCCACGACTGCAAAGCCTCGCATGGAAGACCACCTCGACGAACCTCAAGCTGGCCACCACCTCGAACGGCGGCATGCAGGCTACTGACAAGGGCACCGGTAAGACGGTGTTCCACAGTGACACCGCTTTGATGTGGGACAGCACCGGCAGCAAACAGAAGGCCGGAGCCACTGCCCGCGCCCGCACAGCGACCGCCCCTGCCGCCAGGGCCGAACACGCGGCAGCCGCGCAGGTCGGCAAGCACCGCGCCCAGGTCCATGTGACCCTCGAACACGGCAAACAGCTGCTTGGCCTGGACAAGTCCCTGCTCGCCGCCAAAACCACCACCTACCCGGTCTACGTGGACCCGGAATGGAGCGGCAGACCCTCCCAGCTCGACTGGGCCCGGATCTCCGACAACGGGTGGAACGTCTACAACTCCACATCCACCACCGGAGCGACCAATGCCCGGGAAGGATGGGACAACAACACCCCCGGCAACGGCGAACGGGCCCGCACCTACTACCAGATCAACACCAGCGGCATCAAAGGCGCCGTGGTCAGCCACGCCTCGCTGTACGTGAAGCAGCTTTCCGCCGCCTCCTGCTCCGACACCCCGGCCGCCGTCTACGGCACCGACCGCCCCGCCGGATGGAGCTCCTCCTCGCTGTACTGGGGCCACGAGCCCGGCGGGCGCACCGGCGCGCTCGGCACCAACCCGGTCAGCCACGAGGCCGGCACCTGCCCGGTCACCAACGGTTCCAACTCCTGGGTCAGCCCACCGTCGCTCGAGTTCGACGTCACCTCCCGGGCAGTGAGCGCCGCGGCAGGCAGCTGGAGCAGCATGACGTTGATGGTCCAGTCGCCCAACATGAACGACGCCACCCAGTGGAAGCAGCTCGCCTACGGCGGCGGCGCCACCCTCTCGGTCACCTACAGCTACCGCCCCAAACTCAAGAACGGCACCGGCACACCCGCCATCAAGCCCTCCATCGTCAGCTCGGGCAAGACGATGACCACCACCCACACCCCGACACTCTCCGCCCGAGCGGTCGACCCCGACCTCGCCGGCGGCAGCGAGCTCCTGCGCATCGAGTACAACCTCTACAACTCTTCGGGCACCCTGGTGCACCAAGGATTCGGCCCGAACCTCGACTCCAAGAAACGCGCACGGTACAACACCAACGGCAGCGACTGGACGACGCCGAGCCTGCCGGACGGCACCTACACCTGGAAGGCCACTGCCCAGAACGCGGCAGGCTACTGGGCCGGCACCGGCTCCGGCATCTGGACCAAGACCCAGACCTTCACCGTGGACACCAGCGCCCCGCCCTCCCCCACGGTGACCTCCAGTCAGTTCCCCGCCAAACAGATCGGCGCCGCCTTCGGCGACCCGGGCACCTTCGTCCTGGGCAACAACCACACCAACAACATCACCGGCTACCTGTTCTCCCTGGACGCCACACTCGGCAGCACGGTGTACACGAGTAGCGGCGTCATCCATCTGGTAGCCGGCACGAAGATCGCACAGGGCAAGATCTACTACGCCACCGCCGACAACGGCCCCGGCACCGGCACCTCTGTCATCAACGGCAGCGCCTCCCCTGTCTTCGCCCCGGGCGTGGTGGGGCCCCACACGCTGTATGCCAAGGCAGTGGACCAGGCCGGCTCGACGTCCGTCTCCCAGACGGCCTACGCCTTCTACGCCGGCACCAGCACCCCGACGTACGCCTACGGCGACAAGATGATCAGCGGCTGGACCGCGACCAACACCGACGGCACCACCACCGCAGTGCCCAAGGCGACGACCACCAGCACCGGCGGCCAGCTGATCAGCCAGGCCGCCGGCAGCGGCTACGAGTTTGCCGACGGCTACCAGGCCATGCTCGCCAACAAGACCAGCACCTCGAAGGTCGTCAGCGGTGACAGCGCCACCTTCAGCTTCGACGTCCCCAAGGACGGCCCATGGAGCTTCGGGGCCAATCTGACCAAGGGCAAGGACTACGGGATTTACCACCTGATCCTGGACGCGGGCAAGAGCACCCAGTCCACGCTGATCAGCGGATTCGACGCCTACAACTCCTACACCACCACCCAGTTCGTCAACCTCGGCATCCCCAAGGTCGGCAACCAACTACTCACCCTCAGTCAGGGCGTACACACCCTCACCCTGACCCTGAGCGGCAAGAACCCTAACTCGACCGGTTACCAGGCTGGCATCGACTTGTTGCGCCTCGGACCGGCGCTGACTTGCGCGATCAACGCCACCAGCGCCTGCCAGAACAACACGGCCACCAGCACCTTCACCACCACGACCAGCCCGGCCGACGCCGACGGCTCCGGCAACAGCATCAACTCCGCCGACCTCACGACCACATCGGGCTGGCAGAGCAGCAAGACGGTGACCGTCGACGGCGCCACCGTCGCGTTGCCGAAGTTCGGCACCGGCAGCTACGACAACATGCTGGCCTCCGGCCAAACCATCACCCTGCCGGAAAGCGGCGTAGTGAACACCGGCGACGCCGTGGTCTTCCTCGCCTTCGCCACCGGCGGCGACGCCAAAAGCGCCAAGGGCACCCTCACGTACGCCAAAAACAACTGCCTGAGCAGCGATCCCGCCGACCAGGACTACCAGCTGGACACCGTGCCCGACTGGCTCTCGGGCCCAGCCTCCGCAGCCTCAATCACCCTCGTCCACGAGAACCACAGCAACAACACCCAGACCAGCCCGAGCTCCGGCCCGAAGCTCTACGCCATCAGCGTCCCCCTGCAATGCCCCGGCTCGGTCATCAGCAGCATCTCCCTGCCGCTGTTCACCAACGGAGTCCAGCCCGGCCAGCCGGCCCTGCACGTCCTCGGACTGGGATTGCGGCCGATGACCCTCACCGGCAGCGGATCGAGCGCCAAGCACTGGGTCGGTACCTGGGCTTCCGTCCAGGACACCGCCAAGGTGCAGCTCTCCAACGGCAGCACCGCCACCGTCAACGGACAGACGCTCCGTATCCCCGCGCACGTCAGTGTCGGCACCGATGAGGGCAACGGGGTACGCATCCACCTCTCCAACGCCATGGGCACCACCCCGGTGACCTTCGACGCGGCATCCGTCGCACTGCAGGACACCACAACGGGCGGAGCCACCGCAGCCGCGGCGCCCACAGCGCTGGCCTTCGGCGGCTCCGCCTCCGTCACCATCCCCGCAGGCGGCGACGCCACCAGCGACCCGGTAACCCTGTCCGTCGCGCAGCAAGCGACCGTCCTGGTCAGCCTGCAGGTGCACGGCTCCGTGTCCGCCATGCCCGGCCACGCCACAGCCCAGACTCCCGTCTGGACCAGCGACGCCGCGAACCGCACCGGCGACACCGCGGCCGCCAGCTACACGCAGACCACCTACACCGGTCTGCCGTACCTCGCCGGCGTCGACGTGACCACCCCCACCGCCGCCCCCACCGGTTCGCTGGTCCTCTACGGCGATCAGAGCGTCAACGGGGACACCGCAAGCGGTGACGGACAGCACCATCTCAGCGATGCGATCACCGATGCTCTCGTCACCGACTCCAACGGGGACAACTCCGTCGACTATGGCGTCCTCAACGCGGGCACCAACAGCACCAGTCTGAGCAACAACCTGCTGCCGCAGATCACCAACAACAACGCCCCGGTCAACGCGCTCAACCCCCTGGACCGCAACGTGCTGGCCCAGGGAAACGTACGCACCGTCCTCGTCTCCACTGGGGCCACCGACCTGCTCAACTGCACCAGCGACGCCAACACCTGCGCCACCAACGTGGAGAACGGACTGGCCTCCCTCAACAGCCAGCTGAGCTCGTACTGCACCGACGACAGCCAGACCTCGGTCACCCAGAACTCCAACATCACCGTCTACCTCGCGACCATCCCGCCCTTCACCGCCGCCCACCCCAGTACGGCAACGCAGGAATCCGCCCGCCAACTGGTCAACAGCTACCTCCTCAACAACCTCCCCAGCCAGGTCATCGACTTCGCCGCCGCCGTCTCCACGGACGGCACAGCCACCTCCTCGACAGTGAAGGCGGCAGACCTATCAGGCAGCAACCCATCCAACGCCTACTACGCCGACCTCGCCGGCCGGTACGTCAACGACACGAACACCGTGGTCGGCATCGCGCCGAACCTGGTCGTCCCACTCGCCACGGGCAGCGACACTCCCGAGAACGAGTGGCAGCTGGACACCGACGGCACCGACACCAACGGGGACAACCCGTTCACAGCGGTCGGCGGCGCAGCCTTCACCTCCGACGGCCCGGACGCCGTCAACGCCGGCCCCGGCGCCGCGTCCTTCGACGGCAGCACCGGATTCCTGGAGAGCGACCACACCCCCGTCAACACCCTCGGCGACTACACCATCTCCGCCTGGGTGAAGATCAACTCGGCCGTCGACGCCACCGCCATCTGCCAAGGCACCAGCCAGCACCAGGCGTTCTACATCGGCTATGACAGCGGCAACAAGGGCTGGATGTTCCAGACCACCACGACCAACGATGCCAACGCCGGCTTCCCCACGGCGGAGGGCGACACCGACACGGGCGCCGTGGGCACTTGGGCACACCTTCTGGTCACCTACACCGCCCCGATCGACGGAGACACAAGCACAGGCGTGATGTCGATCTACCAGAACGGCAGCCTGATGGGCACGGCCACCAACCTCACCCCGCAGTACGACTCATCCCTCCCGCTGACCATCGGCGGCTGCGTCAACAGCGTCGACGCGACCAGTCCGTACGCCGCCTTCCCCGGTTCCGTGGCAGACGTCCACGTCTACCCTTACGCGATGGCGGCGAGCCAAGCCGGCGCGAACAGCGTGATCGTGCCGGCCGGCTGGGACAACGGCATGCCCGAGGACGAGTGGAAGCTCGCCGCCAACGGGTCCGACACCGCGACCCTCAACCCGCTCACCGCTTCCGGCAGCGCCACGTTCGGTACCGACGCGCCGAGCGGGATGTCCGGCAGCGTCGCGTTCGACGGCAGCACCGGCTTCCTCAAGAGCAAGCAGAGCGCCGTGAACACCCTCGGTGATTACACCGTCTCCGCCTGGGTGAAGATCAACTCAGCACTCGGCACCACAGCCGTCTGCCAAGGCACCACCCAACACCAAGCGTTCTACATCTCGTACGACAAGCCCAGCGGTGCGTGGATGTTCCAGACCACCACCACCAACGACGAGAACTCCGACTTCCCCACCGCAGAAGGAGACCCCAACACCGGCCCCATCGGTACCTGGACCCACCTCGTCGCCGCCTACCGGGCACCCATAGCCGGAAAGTCCGGCACCGGCTCGATGGCCCTCTACCAGAACGGCACCCTCATGGGGACAGCCACCAACCTCAGCCCCCAGTACGACTCCTCGCTACCCCTGACCATCGGCGGCTGCGTCAACAGCGCAGCCGCCACCAGCCCGTACCTGGCCTTCCCCGGCTCCGTGGCCGACGTCCACGTCTACTCACGGACCCTCTCGGCGACCGAGGTCGGCGCACTGCACTGACCACACCGTCAACCTGGGCCCCGACCGTTCGCGCCGCGAGCGATCGGGGCCCGCCCGCCTCCCCAACCGAAACGAAACAACGCCGCTCCAAGACATTCGGTACCCGAGGATGAAGCGGGTCCACGGACCGAGCTGAGTGGTCCGGCAAGAGCGCCGTTCGCCTGGTCAAGGCATAGCAACTCCTCCGTCAGGTGCTCGCTCCAAGTGCTCGAAAGCGGAGAGCCTGAGTTCGACGTCGGGGCGTTTGAGGCCCACACCGCGCTGCCTCACCCTGAAGCCGGAAGGGCATCCGTCAGCAGTGAGATCTCTCTGGGACTTTTCTGGGACTTCCGGCTGCATTGACGGGCACGAGCGTGAAACAGTCGAAAGGTCATTTTTGCTGGTCACCGCACCCCGACTGCTCATCGTTGCAGGTCACAGGGCTGGTGCGTCTCTTCCGGGACATCTGAAAGGCGGGTGCCCGCCGTCGGAGACGTGGTGGGGATGCGCTCAGTCCGTACCGGCGGCGCCGCCGTAGCCGTGCAGGAACGCGTCGACCGCGCGGGTGACGCAGGCGCGGACCTGTGCCGGGCTCGGGGCGCGGCTGGCGTAGGGACTGATGGTGATCTCGGAGTTGACCAGGGCGACGAAGTGGAGGGTGGCGCGGGCGGGGCTGGAGATGTGCAGGAGGCCGGCGTCGGCGAGCTGGGAGAGGCGCTGGGAGACCTCGTGCTGGACGCGCAGGGGTCCTGCCTGCTGCCAGGTGTCGATCAGGGCGGGCGAGAAGTGCTGCACCTCGGCCTTGATCTGCCGGATCATCGCGAAGTGGTCGGGGAACTGGGTGCGCTGGCCGACGAGGGCGCGGCCGAGGGCGATCAGGTCGGCGCGGGCGTCGGTGCCGGAGAGCTGTTCGGCCACCGTCGCGATGAAGGCGTCCGCGACCTGGCCGGCGCTGTCGTGGACGACCTCCGAGAAGAGGTGGTCCTTGCCCTGGAAGTGGTTGTAGATCGTGCGGGTGGACACCCCGGCCTCGGCGGCGATGGCCTCGATGCTGGTGCGACTGTATCCCTCGCGGCCGAAGACGGTACGCGCGCCTTTGGTGATGGCCCGGCGTTTCGCGGCTCTGCCGCCGGGTCGGCCGGGGCTTGGCGGCGCGTCCGGGGCGGGGGCCGCGGGTGTGGTGTTCAGGGGAGCCTCCGGTGGATCGGGTGGCCCGTCGGCCAAATTGCCATGCACGTTGCATTTTACTTCCTTGAGGGTCGAGCGGTCCTCCGCTCGGGCTCTCAAGCCAAGGGTGGCATCTCCAGGACGGTCTTGCCCCGGCCGTGTCCGCCCTCCACGGCCCGGACCGCCTGCGGTGCCCGCTCGAACGGAATCACGTGCGTCACCTTCGGGTCCAGGGCGCCGGTGCGGACCAGTTCCACGACCGCGCCCAGGATCGCGGGGTCGCGCACCGGCCCCACCGGTGCGCCGCCGAGTGCGGCGACGGCGTCCCGGTCGGCGCCGCTCACCAGTTTCGTACGGTCCGCCAGGAGCGCGGCGCTCTCGCGCAGGACCTCTCCGCCGACCAGGTCGAGTACGCCGTCCACGCGGCCCGGTATCCGCGCGGCGAGGCCGGGTCCGGAGGCGACGAACCGTACACCGAGTTCCTCGACGAACGCCCGCTTGTCCTCGGCCGCCGAGCCCACCACGGTCAGCCCCAGGCCCGCCGCGACCTGCGCGGCGGCCACGCCGACGCCTCCCCCGACACCGGTCACCAGCAGCGTCGCGCCTGGCGGCAGGGCGAGTTGGCGTACCGCGCCGTAGCCGGTGGCGGCGGCGATGGGCAGGGCGGCGGCGTCGGTCCAGGAGACTTCCGGCGGTTTGCGGACCGCCGCTCGCACGGGCAGCAGGGTGTACTGCGCGTACCCGCCTGTCGTCGGGCCGCCGAGGACCGCGTCGCCCACGGCGAAGCCGGTGGTGCCACGGCCGAGCGCGACGACCCTGCCTGCCGCCTCGCCGCCCATCACGGCGGGCAGCACGACGGCGGGCGCCCCGGCCGGGCGGCGGCCCGAACGGCGTTTCCAGTCGACGGGGTTGACGCCGGCCGCGCGTACAGCGACCAACAGGTCACCGGGGCCCGGAACCGGTCGCGGGAGGTCGGCGAAGTGCTCGACCTCCGGTCCACCGAAACGGTCGTACACATAGGCCAGGGGCATGCGACACCTCGATGTCTCTGTCTGGCTTCGGGCATTAATTGCCATGCAGATTGCACTTTACCTAAGTCGCCGGTTAGGCTTCCCTGGCGTCGGCGGAGCCCTGTCTTCCGCCAGTGGTACCGACACGGTGAGCACAAGGAGCGCAACATATGGGCAGCACGGTCGCGATCGTCGGCGGCGGATACGGAGGGGCTGCGCTGGTCCGTGAGCTGGACCCGGACTTGGACGTCGTCCTGATCGACCCCAAGGACGCCTTCGTCCACGCGGTGGCGGCCCTGCGCGGGCTGGTCGACAAGGAGTGGGCCAAGCGGATCTACTTCGGGTACGACGGGCTGTTCACCCGGGGTCGGCATGTGCGCGACCGCGCCGTGGCGGTGGACACGGGAGGTGTCACCACGGCCGACGGCACGCGCATCGACGCGGACTACGTCGTCCTCGCCACCGGTTCGTCGTACCCCTACCCGGCGAAGCCGGACACCGAAGACAGCGCCGACTCCGTGCTGCGGCACGCGGACACGCGGGCCGAACTCGCCGCCTCCTCCCGGGTGTTGCTGCTCGGGGCCGGTCCCGTCGGGCTTGAGCTGGCCGGGGAGATCACCGAGCAGTGGCCGCAGACGGAGGTGGTCGTGGTCGACCCCGCGGAGGACGTGCTGGGCGGGCGTTATCTGCCCGAGCTGCGCGGCGCGTTGCGCGAGCAACTGGCCCAGCGGGGCGTGCGGCTGGAGCTGGGCAGCGCGCTGACCGCCCCGCCGTCGGCGCCTGCGGGGGTGCGCGAGCCGTTCTCGGTCACCACCGAGGCGGGCATCCGGATCGACGCGGACCTGTGGTTCCGCTGCTACGGCATGACGCCGCTCAGCGACATGCTGGCCGGTGAACTCGCCGCCGCCCGGCGGCCGGACGGGCATGTGGAGGTCGACGAGCACCTGCGGGTGGCGGGCGCATCGAACGTGTTCGCCATCGGTGACGTCACGGCCGTGCCCGAGCCGAAGCGGTCCAAGGCGGCCACCGAACACGCCGTCACGGTCGCGGCCAACATCAGGGCGCTGGCCGCCGGGCGCCCGGTGGAGCAGACCTACCGGCCGGGGCCGGACGCGGTGCTCGTGCCGCTGGGTTCGACCGGCGGCGCCTCCCAGGTGCCGGGCCCCGAGGGTCCGGTCGTGCTGGGCGCGGCGGAGACCTCCGGCTACAAGGGCGCCGACCTGCTGCTCGGACGGTTCGGCGAGCTGTTCGGCGCCTCCGCCTGACCTTTCCGGACACCCGATACGACCGTACAGCGCCGCTTCCCCGCACGTCCGCCTGGCTACGAAAGGTCGGTCACCGATGACGAACGGAACGCAGTCCCTGGTCGGCAAGGTGGCCGTGGTCACCGGCGGCGCGGGAGGGATCGGCGTCGCGACGGTGGAGGCGCTGGCGGTCGCGGGGGCGCAGGTCGTCCTCGCGGACGTCGCGGACGACACGGCGAAGGCGGCCGCCGAGAAGCTGGCCGCGCAGGGGCTCTCGGTGGTCGGGCACGGCGTCGACATATCCTCCGAGGCGAGCGTCGAGCGGCTGGTGGACTTCGCCGTCGACACCTTCGGCGGCATCGACGTCCTGGACAACAACGCGGCGCTGACGTCCGCGATCCGGCAGGACCGGGACGTCGTGTCGATGTCGGTGGAGTTGTGGGACCAGGTACTCGCGGTCAATCTGCGGGGGCCGATGCTGCTGTGCAAGCACACGGTTCCGGTGATGATCGAGCGCGGCGGCGGGTCGATCATCAACATCACCAGCGGCCAGGGCCTGTCCGGTGACCGGGTGATGGTCGCCTACGGCAGCTCCAAGGGCGGGCTGATCGCGCTGACCCGGTTCGTGGCCGCCGCGTACGGCGCGGACGGCATCCGCTGCAACGCGGTCGCGCCGGGGCTGGTCCGCACGCCGGCGCTGGAGGCGGACATGCCGGTGCCGGTGCAGCAGATGTTCCAGAGCGCGAACCTGATCCCGCGCCTCGGTACTCCGGAGGACGTGAGCCAGTTGGTGGCGTTCCTCGCCTCCTCGGCCGCCTCGTTCATCACCGGGCAGGTGCTCTCCGTGGACGGCGGCTTCCTCGCCCACCTGCCGACGCTCTCGCCGCTGCCGCCGCGCTGAGGGCCCGGGATGGTCTGCGTACGGCCGGTGGTGGCGGACCGCTCTGACGCGGTCCGCCAAGTCCGGTCAGCCCGTCCAGGGGGCGAGGCCCGCCTCGATGACGGGGACCTGCGGCGCTCCCGCCCAGGCGTAGTAGCCGTCGGGGCGGACCAGGAGCGCCTCGTCGCCGCCGGTGCGGTGGGCGACGACCAGCCCGTCCCGGGCAAGCCCGCCGGCCTCCGTACCCGGCGGCAGGGCCAGCACGAAACGTCCCTCGCGCAGCACCTCGTACAGGCGCCCTCGGTCCAGCTCCAGGTCGGGGGCGCGCTTGCCGGTCAGGGGGTGCGCGCCTCTCGGGGCGGGGTAGGAGAAGCCGATGCCGGTGATCTCGCCGACGGCCTGCCGGGTCACCGGGCGTACGTGGGTGACCACCAGCTTGCGTACGGTGCGCAGGGCGATCTCCAGTGGGTTGTGGGCCATGGCGAGGCGCAGGTTGAGGCCGCTGCTGCGCAGGACCGCCTTGCCGATGGGGTGGCGTTCGGTGTGGTAGGTGTCCAGCAGGGCGTCGGCGGACCGGCCGTTGTGTACCGCCGCCAGCTTCCAGCCGAGGTTGGCGGCGTCCTGGAGGCCGGTGTTCATGCCCTGGCCGCCGGCCGGGGAGTGCTGGTGGGCGGCGTCGCCGGCCAGCAGGACGCGGCCCACGCGGTAGTCCGGGACCTGGCGTTCGTCGCTGTGGAAGCGGGACAGCCAGCGCGGGTCGTGCATCCCGAAGTCGGAGCCGAAGGCCCGCTCGATGAGTTCGCGCAGCTCCTCGAACTCGACCGGGGCGTCGTCGGGTTCGCCCCGGTGCGCGCGGTCCCAGCCGCCGACCCGCCAGTAGCCGTCACCGAAGGGGGCGATGAAACCGAACGCGCCGCCGGTGCCATGCACCCGCACCACGAGGGACGGCTCCTCGGTGAACTTCACGTCGGCGAGCGCGACCGACCGGATCACCACCTTTCCGGGGAAGGGCAGCCCGAGCGCCTCCCGCACCGCACTGCGCGCCCCATCGGCGCCGACGAGATACCTGGTCCGTACGGTCGTGTCGCCCGCCTCCGTCCGCACCGACACGGTGACGCCGTCGCCGTCCTGCTCCAGACCGGTGACCTCCGTGCCGTACCGGATGACCGCGCCGTTCTTCAGGGCCCGGCGCAGCAGCAGCTTCTCCACCTCGTACTGCGGGGTGACCAGCAGGAAGGGGAACCGGGACGGCAGCGTGCCGATGTCGAACGGCACCGCCCCGAACAGTCGCAGCTCGCGGATGGTCTGGCCGGTGAGGACGAGTTCGTCCGCGAGCCCCCGGGCGTCGAGGAGTTCGAGGGTCCGGGCGTGCACGCCGAAGGCGCGGGTCAGGTTACTGATGCCCTTCGGGCGCTTCTCCAGTACGACGACGTCGACGCCGGCCGCCGCGAGGTCACCGGCGAGCAGCAGCCCGGTGGGGCCTGCGCCGGCGACGACGGCGGGGAACTCATGCGTGTGAGACATCCGCGACTCGCTTCCATCGGTGGGAATCGGAGTCCGCCCCCCTGGAGGGGTCGGAAAACGCGGTGGTGCCGGAATCCGTTTTCAGGTCCGGCACCACGCGAGTGATTTTCGGGCGGTCGCCTCGATCTATTCCGTCGCGGCGACAAAAGTTACGGCAAAAAAAGGCCGCATGTAGCTCTTCGTATTGCCATGAGCGGAAATTCAGGCGTGTCCGAGCCGGAATCCGACGCCGCGTACGGTGACGACCCAGCCGCTGTCGCCGAGCTTTCTGCGGAGGCTGCTGACGTGGGTGTCGACGGTCCGCCGGGACCAGGAGTCGCCCCACACCTGCTGGAGCAGGCGCTTGCGCGAGATGACCGTGTCGGGGTGGGAGGCGAGCAGGCAGAGGAGGTCGAACTCCTTGCGGGTCAGCTCCACGCTGTGGCCGTCCATGCAGACCTCGCGGGAGTTCACGTCGATGTGCAGCGGGCCGTGGTCGATCGCCCGGCTCAGCCTGCTCTGGATGCGCACACGCCTCATGACCGCGTCGATGCGGGCCATCAGCTCACGGAAACCGTACGGCTTGACCAGGTAATCGTCCGCGCCGGCCTGGAGTCCGAGGACTCTGTCCAGCTCCGAGCCGCGCGCGGTGACGACGATCAGCGGGACACAACTGACGGCGCGGATGGCCTTGCACACCTCCAGGCCGTCCAGGTCCGGCAGTTCGAGTTCCGTCAGGACGAGGTCCACGCTCTCGTGGGCGGCCAGGGCGACGCTGCCCCGGTCCACGGCGGCCACCTCGTGGCCGTGCCGGCGCAGCCCCTCCTCCAGGGCGCAGGCCGCAGAGGCGTCGCCCTCGACGAGCAGGATGCGCCAGCCTGCGGTGCCGGGTACCGCGACAGGTGCCGGGCCCGGCAGGAGTTCGGTGCGCTGGTTGGGTATAAGAGGCCCTCGCAAGAACTCTGACGTCTGCGTCATACTCTCTCCCCCGGTAAGTCATGTTCGTCGCACGAAGCAAAACTCACGCACGATTCTATGAAATCGGGGCCGCGCATTCCAACCCGACGCAGTGAAGTTTCTGTTGCAGCAGTATGAAACGGTTTTCGGTCACTTGGCGCGCGGAATCTTCCTTTACGAAATTCGGTTGCGTGTTTCTCGGCGCGGCCGGTCGTCGGCGTCCAGCAGTCTGCGCAGCAGCATCGTCAGCGTGTCCCGCTCCTCGGGGGTGAAGCAGCTGAGGAAGGAGTCCTGGGACTCCTGGGCCACCTGCCACAGTCGGCGCTGCAACTGGGCCCCCTCGTCGGTCAGTTCGACCAGTTGCCGGCGCCGGTCGGACCGGTCGCGGGTGCGGCGCACCAGCCCGCGCTCCTCGATCGCGTCCAGATAGCCGCCCAGGTGGCTGCGCTGGAAGCCGAGCCGGTCGGCCAGCACGTGCTGGGGCAGCGGGCCGAAGTCCGAGAGCGCGGTCAGGGTCGCGAAGTGCGGCAGCCGCAGCCCGTGCCGGCCCACCGCCTCGACGAGCGCGTCGTGGCCGATTCGCGCCATGTGCCCGGCGAGGTACGACGGCAGCGCCAGCAGGCTCGGCGGGCGAGGCGCGCTGTCCTGGGTTGTGGCACCCGAAGCAGATTCAGGGGTTTCGCTCATGCGTTCACGATACGGGAATGCGGTGACTGGACGTAAGAATGACATCGTGTAATCATTACAAGACGATACTAGTTCGGCGCTCATTCCGTGCTCCGAAACAGCGGACCGAGGCGCCCGTCCCCGGAGGACCGCTCCATGACCGACACACCAGCCCCCGGCGCACAGCGCGGCACCGCCGCCCCGTTCGGCGCCCTGCTCCTGGCCGTCCTGTCCTTCTCCCTGATGCAGACGATGGTCGTGCCCGCGCTGCCCGACCTCCAGCGCGAGTTCGACGCCTCGACGACGGCCGTCTCCTGGGTGCTCAGCTCCTTCCTGCTCACCGCGTCGGTGGCGACGGCCCTGCTGGGGCGGGTCGGCGACATGTTCGGCAAGCGCCGGGTGCTGATCGCCAGCCTCACCGTCTTCGCCGCGGGCACCCTGCTCGCCGCCCTGTCCGACTCGCTCACCCTGCTGATCGCGGCGCGCGCAGTGCAGGGTGTCGGGTCGGCCGCCTTCCCGCTGGCGTTCGGGATCGTGCGCGACCAGTTCCCGCGCGAGCGGGTGCCGGTGGCGATCGGCCTGATCTCGTCCACGTTCGGCATCGGCTTCGGCGTCGGGCTCGTCATCCCCGGCCCGATCGTCGACGCCCTCGATTGGCACTGGATCTTCTGGCTCGGACTGGTCGTCATCCTGCTCGGCATCGCCGCCGTCACCGCGTTCATCCAGGAGTCCTCGGCCACCAACCCCGAGCGCATCGACTGGGCCGGTGTGGTGCTGCTCAGCGCGGGTGTCGTGGCACTGCTGCTCGCCATCAGCGAGGGCAAGTCGTGGGGCTGGACGTCCGGCGGGATCGTCGGCCTGTTCCTCGCCGCCGTCGTGCTGCTCGCGGTGTTCGTATACGCCGAGAGCAAGGTCCGCGAGCCCCTCATCGACCTCGAACTGCTGCGCCGACCCGCCGTGCTGACCAGTCACATCACCGCGCTCATCATCGGGTTCGGCATGTACGGCGCGTTCACGCTGGTGCCGCTGCTCGCCCAGACCCCGTCCAAGGCCGGGTACGGCTTCGACGCGTCCGTAACCGAGGCCGGGCTGTTCATGGTGCCGATGGCCGTGACGATGCTGATCGCCAGCCCCCTCGCCGGGCGCATCGGCGCGGCCGTCGGCTGGAAGCTGCCGCTCGTCCTGGCCTGCCTGATCGGCGTCGTCGGCTTCGCGGTCTATGCGGGCGCGCACGACACCGAGTGGACCATGTACGTCGGCTCCGGGGTCCTCGGCATCGGAGTCGGTTTCGCCTTCGCCGCCCTCGCGAACCTCGTCGTCAGCGCGGTCGACCGCAGCCAGACCGGCGAGGCGACCGGCATCAACACGATCATGCGTACGATCGGCGGCTCCCTCGGCGCCCAGATCGCCGCGTCGATCGTCGTCTCCAAGACGATCCCCGGCACCCGAGTACCCGCCGAGTCCGGCTACACCACCGCGTTCGTCATGTCGGCGATCGCCCTGGGCGTCGCGACGCTGGCCGCGCTGGCGGGTCCGGGCAGGTTCTGGGGCAGGACTCCGGCGCCGGTGGCTCCGGACATGGAGCAGTCACCGTCGGCGGCTTGAGGGGGCTGGGTGCGGGCATCCATGCAAGCACAACCACCCTGCCGCACCGGCCAGTTGCCATCCCCGCCCGCCGGGAGACGCCCGGCACCCCTGCCTCAACGTCGCGCCGACAACCAGGAGTTCGCGCACATATGCCTGACTACGGACACGACCTCCTCTTCGGTGCCGTCCTGGTGCCGAGTGCGGGGCATGCCGAGGACGCGGTGGAGCTGGCCCGGGTCGCCGACCGGGCGGGACTGGATCTGGTGAGCGTGCCGGACCACCCTTACCGGCCGGACCTGCTCGACGCGTGGATGGCGCTCGCGGTGATCGCCGCGTCCACCACCCGCGTACGGGTCTTCCCGAACGTCGCGAACCTCCCGCTGCGCCCGCCCGCCGTGCTGGCCCGCACCGCCGCCGGCCTGGACCTGCTCAGCGGGGGCCGGGTCGAACTGGGGCTGGGTGCCGGGGCGTACTGGGACTCCATCGCCGCCGACGGCGGACCGCGCCGCGGTCCCGGCGAGGCGGTGCGGGCGACCCGCGAGGCCATCGACGTCATCCGGGCACTGTGGAGCGAGGGCCGACGGGTCCGCGTACCCGGCGAGCACTACAGGCTCGACGGCGCCACCGCGGGACCGGCACCCGCTCACCCCATCGGCATCTGGGTCGGCGCGGTCGGCCCCCGCATGCTGAGGCTGACCGGCGCGACGGCGGACGGCTGGCTGCCCAGCGTCCCGCACGTACCGCCGGGCCGCCTCGCGGCAGGGCACCGGGTCGTCGACGAGGCGGCGGTCTCCGCCGGCCGCGACCCGTCCGAGGTCCGCCGGCTGTACAACCTCTCACCGGGACCGGGCGGCTTCCCGCAGGGCCCACTCGACGCCTGGCCCGAGCAACTCGCCGCGCTCACCCTCGAACACGGCACCAGCAGCTTTCTGCTGCCCGCCCATCAGCCGGGCCTGCTCCAGGCGTTCGCTGCAGAAGTGGCACCGGCGACACGGCAGTTGGTGACGGCGGAACGCAAGCGTGCGGCGGAAAAACCGAGTTCGGCGAACGGCTCGGGCACGGCGGGTGGCCGGGGCGATGTCGCCGGGCAGCGTGCGGGTGGTGCTGGGGCCCCGGTCCCGGCCGCCTTCGCCCGGAACCGCCCCCGCCCCCGAGCCACCCCCTCCGGGGATCCACTGTCCGTACGGCCCACTCCGCCCCCGAAGGCGTGGCGGTCCGCCGAGCGGTTGTGGGACGAGTCGACGCGCCCCGTCGGGCCACCCGCCGACCCGGAGCGGCGCTATCCGCGTCGCGAGCAGGAGCCGGCCCGGAATCTCGTCGCCGCGCACGATCAGCTCCGCGCCGATCTCGACCGGCTCGGTGAGGTGGTGCGGGAGGTGCTGGCCGACACCCTCGCCCCGGTGGACGCGCGGTCGGAGATCCAGCGGCTGAGCCTGCGGCAGAACGCCTGGACGCTCGGCGCGTACTGCGCGTCGTACTGCCGGATCACCACCCTGCACCACACCCGGGAGGACGAGGACCTCTTCCCCTACCTGCGCCGCTCCGATCCCCGGCTCGGCGAGGTGCTGGACCGGCTGACCGAGGAACACCACGCCATCCACGGGGTGATCGAGCACATCGACCGTGAACTGGTCGCCTTCGTCGGCGAGGAGGGCGGTGAGAAGGAACGGGAGGCGCTACGGGCGGCGATGGACCTGCTCACCGACGCACTCCTGTCACATCTCGCTTACGAGGAGCGGGAGTTGATCGAACCGATGGCGAGATTCGGGACGGGCTGGTGAACACCGGCCCCTACCCGGGCTCCTCGCCCGTCGCCACCGGCCGGGACAGGTCCGTCGACCAGGCGGACCAGGAGCCCGGGTAGAGGGCCGCGCCGGTGATGCCGGCGTGTTCGAGGGCGAGGAGGTCGTGGCAGGCGGTGACTCCGCTGCCGCAGTAGACGACGACGTCGGTGCCGTCCTCAACCCCCAACCGCTGGTAGCGCACGCGGAGTTGGGTGGGCGTCAGGAACGCGCCGTCCGGTGTGAGGTTCGCGCTCCAGGGGGCACTGTGGGCGCCTGGGATGTGGCCGGAACGGACGTCCGCCGGGAGGACGTTCGCACCGGAGTACCGGTCGGCGGCACGGGCGTCGAGGACGATCGCGTCGCCCGCCGCGACCTGATCGGCACTGCGCAGCGCCTCCTGGGGCCACTTCACCGGCGTCAGCCGCGCCTCGGGGAGTACGACGGCGCCGGTCTCGGTCTCACCGGGCCAGCCCGTCAGCCCGCCGTCGAGCAGGGCGGCGGGCCGTCCGGTGCGGCGCAGCAGCCACACCAGCCGGGCGGCGTACGGCCCTCCGTCGGCGTCGTACGCCACCACGGTCGTACCGTCCCCGATGCCGAGCGCGCCCAACGCCCTTGCGAACTCGGCCGGTTCGGGCAGGGGGTGGCGTCCGCCGGTCTCGTCGGGCGGGGCGGACAGAACCGTGTCGACGTCGACCCAGACCGCGCCGGGCACATGGCCGGCGAGGTAGGCGTCGTAGCCGCTGCGGCCGTCCAGGAACCAGCGGACGTCGGCGAGGACGAGGGTGTCGCGGTGGGCGCGCACCCACCCGGCGTCGACCACGGGCGGCAGCTCAGGCACCGGCCACCGCCTCGGTCCCGAGACCGGCGACCTGGGGAAGGACCTCGGCGGCGGTCAGTTCGGTGGCCGCCTGGACCTCCGCGTACGGGATGCCTCCGACGTCGATGGCGAGGAGGTGCAGGTCGTGGCCCCACAACTCGTGCAGGCGGCCCAGTTTGTCGACGACCTCGGCGGGGCTGCCGCAGATCGCGGGCCCGTTGTCGCCGATGTACGTGTCGAAGTCCGGCGGGGTCGTGAAGTGCGTGGTGCCGGGCTTCTTCACGGTCAGGTAGTTGTCCATGTAGGAGGCCCACACGGCGCGCGCCCGCTGGGACGACTCGGCGACGAAGACATGGCTGGCGGCGCCGAGCCTGCCGGGCGGGTCGGTGCGTCCGCTCTCCTGCCACAGGGTGCGGTACGCGGCGAAGACCGGTACGAACGTGCCGGGTTCACGCGCGGTGGTCCCCACGACCAGTGGCAGCCCGTGTTCCACCGCGAGCTGCACGGACTCCGACCCGACTCCGCCGCTGATCCACAGCGGCGGCTTCGGCTGCAACGGCCTCGGCTGTACGGTGACTTCGGCCAGCGGCGGCCTGAACTCGCCCTGCCAGGTGACCCGTTCCTCGGTCCACAGCCGGATCAGCAGCTCCGTGTTCTCCCGTTTGCGCGCCGCCTTCGACTCAAGGGACTGACCGAACACCGCGTACGGCTCGGGGAAGAAAGAGCCGCCCGCGATGAGTTCGAGCCGGCCGCCGGACAGCAGGTCGACGAGCGCGTAGTCCTCGGCGACGAGTACGGGGTCGCGGTTGGCGACGAGCGTGGTCCCTGTCGCCAGCCTGATCGTCGACGTGTGCTCCGCGATCGCGGCCAGCACCAGCGCGGGCGAGGAGATGACGTCTCGCTCCCCGAAGTGGTGCTCGCCGACGGTGTACCAGACGAACCCGGCGTCCTCCGCCTCCGCCGCCGCGCGCACCACGTCCCGCAACCGCTGGCGCTGGGTGAGGGTCCTGCCGGTGAGCGGGTCGGGCAGAAGACTGCCGAACGTGATGAGCCCTAGCTGCATGGAATGTCCTCCGTCGCGCTGCGGCCCGGCACGGCGGCCAACAGCTCCCGGGTGTAAGGGTGTTGCGGCGACCGCAGCAGTTCCTCCGCGGGCCCGCTCTCCACGATCCGGCCGCCGCGCATGACCGCGATCCGGTCACTGACCTGCGCGACGACAGCCAGATCGTGAGAGATGAACAGATAACTCAGCCCACGCCGCTCCTGAAGCCCGACGAGCAGCTCCAGGATCCGGGCCTGAACGGTGACGTCGAGCGCGGACACCGGCTCGTCGCACACCAGCAGTTCCGGCCCGAGCGCCAACGCCCGTGCGATGGCGACCCGTTGCCGCTGGCCCCCGGACAACTCAGCCGCCTTGCGCCGCTCCACGCCGGCCGGCAGCGCCACATCGTCGAGGAGCCGCCGCACCTCCCCGCCCCACTCCGCCCTGCTCCCGATCCCGTGGTTCCGCAACGGCTCGGTCAGCAACTCCTCGACGGTGGAACGGGGGTTCAGCGAGGCGTACGGATTCTGATAGACAAGCTGGATACGACGGTGGAGCGCCCGCCGCGCGGCTCCCCGCACGGTGGTGACATCGACCCCGTCCAGCAGCACCGTGCCGCTGTCGACCCGCTCCAGCCCGAGAATCATCCGCGCGGTCGTCGACTTCCCCGACCCGGACTCCCCCACCACGCCCAGGGTCTCGCCCCTGCCCAACTCGAACCCGACCCCGTCGACGGCGGTGCGTGTACGACGTCGTGACAGCACCGGGCCCCGGACGGGGAAGGCCCGGGTGAGACCGGTGACACTCAACAGGGGAGCCGGTGAAGCCAGTTCGCTGGGGGTAGGCCGAGCGGTGAGGGTGGCCGCAATCGCTGACGCTGGGTCAGCCTTGCCGGAACGGCCACGCGGAGGCCGGGCCGTGAGGGTCGGCGCGTCCGCCAACAGTGCGCGTGTGTACGGGTGTTGGGGATCCGCGAGTACCCGCCCGGCAGGCCCCACCTCTACCACCCGCCCCTGGGACATCACCACCACGTGCTGCGCCCGGTCGGCGACCACCGCGAGGTCGTGGGTGACCAGGAGCATGGCGGTGCCGGTGGTGGTGACGACTTCCTGGAGATGGTCGAGGAGTTGGCGTTGGACCGTGACGTCGAGGGCCGAGGTGGGTTCGTCGGCGATGAGGAGGCGGGGGCGGGCGGCAGTGGCGATGGCGATGAGCACGCGTTGGCGCATGCCACCGGAGAGTTCGTGGGGGTACTGGCGGGCACGCTGTGCCGGATCGAGCAGTCCGGCCTCGGCGAGGAGGTCGACGGCTCGGGCGGGGGCGTCCCTGCGGGTGGCCAGGCCGTGTACCCGGAGCACCTCGGCGACCTGCGCGCCGACCGGCTTGACCGGGTCGAGGCTGACGCCGGGGTCCTGCGGGATCAGCCCGATACGCCGCCCCCGCACCTGTCGCCAGGCCCGCTCCCCGAGCCCGGTCAGCTCATCGCCCTGGAGCCGGACAGAACCGCCCAGCACCACACCCCCGGCCGGCAACAGCCCGACCAGCGCATGAGCGGTACTGCTCTTCCCCGACCCGGACTCCCCCACCACAGCGGTGATCTCCCCGGCCGCCGCTCTCAGATCGAGCCCGTCCACAGCGAGGTGCGTACCACTCGCGGCGCGGTACCCGATCCGCAGCCCTCGCACGGCCAGCAGCGGATCCCCGGCCGACTCCACAGGGGGAACCGCAGCCGAGTCGTGATCACGCACCCGTTCCACCGGATTCACCGATGTCCCCCTTCCGCTTCGAGCACCCGTGACAGCCGGTTCGCCGCGAGGACGACGACCGTGACCGTGAGACTGGGCAGAGTGGTCAGCCACCAGGCCGTCGCTAGGTAGTTGCGGCCGTCGGCGACGAGGGAGCCCCATTCGGGGGCCGGTGGGGGTTCGCCGTAGCCCAGGAAGCCCAGACTGGAGACGGCGAGGACGACGAGGCCGAAGTCGAGGGCGGCCAGGGCCAGGACGGGGCCGATGGCGGACGGGAGGATGTAGCGGGGAAGGATGCGCCACCATCGCGCGCCGCAGAGGATCGCGGCCTCGACGTACGGTGCGGCCCGTACGCGCAGTACTTCCGCCCGCATGACTCGGGTGAACGCGGCGACGCTGGTCGCGCCGATGGCGACGGCGATCTGGCCGGTGCCCACGCCGAGCGCGGTGACGAGGGTGAGGGAGAGCAGGAGCGGCGGGACGGACATCGTGACCTCGACGGCCCGCATGATGACCGCGTCCGTCCAGCGGCCGAAGAACCCGGCGACGAGCCCGAGGATCACTCCGCCGCCCAGGGCGATGAGGATGGCCAGGGCGGTGGCGCGGAGCGAAAGGGCTGCGCCGTGGACCACTCGGGCGTAGATGTCGCGGCCCAACTGGTCTGTTCCGAAGGGATGTTGGGCGCTCGGCGGTTGGAAGCGGTCCGCCGGTACGCCGGTGAGGGGGCTGCGGGAGGTGAACCAGTCCGGTACGAGGACCCAGCCGAGGACCAGCGCGAGGACGAGGACGGAGAGCGTGACGCCGGGTGAGCGGAGTGGGGCCGAGAACACGCGGCGAAGCCGTGCGGGCTCCTGGACCGGCTCGACGGGCAACTGAGTCAGCGTCGTCATGCGGTCACCAGCCGTCCCGTGGCGCGGATCCGGGGGTCGAGCACCGGATACAGCAGGTCGATCAGCAGGTTGACCACCGCGAAGGCCAGCGCGGCGACTACCACCACCCCCTGTACGACCGGCAGGTCCTGCGCGGAGACGGCGGACTGGGTGACGCGGCCCATGCCGGGCCGTGAGAAGACCGTCTCGACGACGACCGCGCCGCCGATCAGGGAGCCGACGAGCATCCCGGCGACGGTCGCGGCCGGGATGGCCGCGTTGCGCAGCCCGTGGCCGAAGAGGAGCCGGGCCCGGCCCGCGCCAGTGGCGCGGACCGTGTCGGCGTACGGCTCCTGGAGGGTCGTGTGGAGGGACTTGCCGAGGACCTGGGCGACGAGTGCGGCTCCCGGGATCGCCATGGTGCAGGCGGGCAGGATCACGCTGTCGAAGCCGCTGTCGCCGAGGGAGGGGAAGAGGTGCCAGCGGAAGGAGAGGAACTGGATCAGGACGAGCCCCACCCAGAAGGAGGGCAGGGACACCGCGAACGACGGGAGTGAGCGCAGGAGTTGGCGTAGGAGAGGGCTCGCGGTGAGGTTCGCGGCGACTCCGAGCAGCGTGCCCAGGGTCAGCGCGAGCAGCAGTGCGAGGGTGCCGACCTGGAGGGTCGGCGGGATCGCGTCGGCGATCATGCGGGAGACCGGCTGCCCGGTCTGGAGGGACGCGCCGAGGTCGCCGTGGAGCGCGTCGGCGAGCGCGGAGCCGTACTGGACCATCAGCGGCCGGTCGAAGCCGAGTTCCGCGCGCGCCTGGGCGATCTGCTGCGGTGTCAGTTCGGCGAAGCCGCCGCGCCCGCTGAGCATGAGCGCGACCGGGTCGCCGGGCAGCAGTCGCAGCGCGACGAAGGTGAGGGTGAAGGCGGCCCAGACGACGAACACCGCGCGCAGTGTCCGGGTGGCCGCGTACAGGGCCGTGTGCACAGTCGACCTCCCTCAGCCCAGCCAGGTGTCGTACAGGTCGAACCGGTTGGAGGCGTCGAGCGTGAAGCCCTTGACCTTGTCGGAGACGCCGTGGACCTGGGCGCCCTCGTACAGCGGGACGGTGTCGGCGTGGTCGAGGATCCAGCGGACCGCGTTGGACACGGCGGTCTGGCGGGTCTTCGCGTCGGTCGCCGCGGCCTCCTGCTCAAGGTAGGTGTCGAGTTCGCTCGGCGGCAGGTGCCAGAGGTTGGCGCTCTTGGTGTAGAAGATGTTGCGCAGGACGTCCGGGTCGGCGCGGGTGACACCGACGGCGGTGAGGTCGAAGTTGCCCTTCTGCTGCTGCTCGACGTAGACGGCGGGGGTGACGGCCTTCAGCTTCAGGTCGACGCCGATCTTCCGGAGCTGCTGCTGCACGGCCTCGTTCGCGGGCGGCATCGGCGCGGGGATCAGCCAGGTGAGGGCGAGCGGCTTGCCGTCCTTCTCGCGGATGCCGTCCTTGCCCTCCTTCCAACCCGCGCTGTCCAGCAGGGATTCGGCGCCCTGCGGGTCGTAGCGGAGTCTGTCGGAGAAGTCCTCGTAGTACGGCGTCGTCGAGGACAGCACGCTTGTGGCGGGCTGGTACGAGTCGCTGAACACGGAGTCGACGAGCCCCTGCCGGTCGATGCCCTCGAGGAGCGCCTCGCGGACCTTCCGGTCGGCGAGGATCCCCTGATGGTTGAGGGAGAGCGGCGGTACGAGCCCGGGTCCCGGCGCCGACAGGACGCGGAAGCCGTTGCCCTTGAACTGGGCCTCGTCCGTGGGCTGAAGTGCCTTGGCCATGTCGACCTGACCGGAGGAGAGGGCGCCGGTGCGGGCGCCGGCCTCCGGGATGAACGTGAACTTCACCTCGTCGAGGCGGGCGGCGCCCTTGTGCGTGGCGAGGGACGACGGCCAGGCGTAGTCCGCCCGCTTCTTCAGTACGGCTTCCTGGTTGGTGGTGTAGTGGTCCAGGACGTACGGGCCCGAGCCGATGAACTTGCCCCGGCAGCGGTCGGCGGCCGAGGCCGTGAACGACGCGGGCGACAGGATCCCCAGGCCGACGGTCGAAGTCGCCTGGAGGAACTGGGCGTTGGCCGTCGCGAACTTGACGGTGAGGGTGTGCGCGTCGGTGACGGTCGTGCCCTGGTAGCCGATCAGATAGCTGGGGGCGCCGTTCGCGGGCAGCTTCACCAGGTTGTCGAACGTGGCCTTCACCGCCGCCGCGTCGACGGGCTTGCCGTCGCTGAAGGTGACGCCGTCGCGCAGCACGAACGTGAACGCGCTGCCGTCCGCGCTGGTCGTGAACGACTTCGCCAGCCACGGCACGATCTTGCCGGACTTCGGATCCTGAGCGGTGAGCGAGTCGACCACGGACCGGGTGACGTCGATCGCGCTGATCTGCCCCGTCTGCTGCGGATCCAGGCACCCCGGATCCGCCTCGGCCCCGACCAGCAGCGTCCCCCCGTCACGCGGCGCCCCGTCGCTCGTACCGCCCGAGTCCCCGCCCCCGCCCGAACATGCGGCGACGGGCAGGACGACCGCGAGCAGCGCGCCCGCGAGACGAAGCCGACGGCGCGAGCGGGTGGTTCTGGTGGGCATCTCAGGACCTTTCTCAAAGGAACTCGGGTCTCGAAGGGACTCGGGAGAAACGGCGAGGGGGGGTTCGTCAGCCCTTGGCGACCGCCTCACGGACGGCCGGCACGATCTCCTCGGCCCACCGCCCGAGGCCGACCTGCCCCGAGGGGTCACCGGACGCGAAGTACACGAACCCGGATGCGCCGTGTTCGAGGACGGCCTCGGTCAGTTCGGTGATCCACTGGCCGACGGAACCACCCAGCCACCGCCCGGACGAGTCGCGCGGGGCGTTGACGGGGGCGTCGGTGATGCGGGCCGGCAGGTTGAAGACGGTCGCGATGTCCGCGGGGTCACGGCCGACGGAGCGCGCGGCTTCCTCGACCAGCGGCCGTGAGCTGCGGTACCGCTCGCTGTGCCAGTCCGCCGCGTTGCCGGGGATCCAGCCGTCCGCCGAACGCCCGGTGACCGCGAGGGACTTGGGGCCCACGGACCCCGTCCAGACCAGCGGCGCGGGCACCGGCGCCGGGTCGAGCCCGACGACCTGGGTGAACTCGCCGTCCAGGGTGACCGGGGCCGGGCCGCCGGACAGCGCCCGCACCAGGCCGATGGCCTCCTCCAGGGCGCGTACGGCGGCGGCCGGGTCGAGCCGGGTGACACCGAAGCGGGCGATGTCGTCCCAGTAGCCGCCCGCGCCGATGCCGAGGACGACCCGGCCCCCGGAGAGCGCGGACAGCGTCGACAGGGTGCGGGCCAGCAGCGGCACCGGGCGGGTCGGCAGGTTGGTGACGGTCGTGACGCCGGTGATGGTCCGGGTCCGGCCGAGGAGCAGTCCGAGCGTGCCGTACGCCTCCAGCCGATCGCCGTAGTACGGGTGGTCGGACAGGGCGAAGAAGTCGAGCCCCGCCCGGTCGGCGTACTCGACCCGGCGTACGACGTCCGGCGCGTCGTCGACGGCGACCCCCGGTCCGATCCCGAACCACAGTTTGCGTGCGAGCCGTTCTGTCATCTGCTTCTTTCCTCGGTACGGATTCTCGGTACGGATTTCAGTGGGCCTTACCGGAGACACCCACTCCGTGTCAGACCCGTGCAGCCTCGATCACGCTGCAATGCCCACCCGGCACGACCCGCGTCAGCTTGAGCCCCGAGTCCGCCAGCAGCGCCTCGAACTCACCGGCCGTACGCTGCTGTCCCCCGGCGACGACCAGCATGTCGAGGTCCATCAGGGAAACCGTCGGCGAGGGCCGAGGCCGGTCCGGCAACACGGCCTCGACCAGCAACACGTGCCCCTCGTCGGCCAGCGCGGCACGCGCGTTGGTCAGGATGCGCCGGGACTGCTCGTCGTCCCAGTCGTGGATGATGTTGGAGAGGATCACGGCGTCACCGCCGCCCGGCACGGACTCGAAGAAGTCCCCGGCGACCAGCTCCGCCCGGTCGGCCACCCCGGCGTCCCGCAGCGGCTGCCCGGCCGAGGCGATGACCTCGGGCCGGTCGTACAGAATCCCGCGCGTCCCGGGCGCGGACGCGAGGACGGCGGCCAGCAGCGCGCCCCGCCCGCCGCCCGCGTCGACGATCGTCGGGAACCGCCCGAAGTCGTACGCGGCGACGACCGGCGCGATGATCTGCCGGGACGCCTCGGTCATGGCCCGGTCGAAGACGCCGAGCACGTCGGGGTGGTCGTGCAGGTAGTCCCAGACGGACTTGCCGAGCACCTCGGGGAAGGCGGTGTGCCCGGTGCGTACGGCGTCGGCGAGGCCGGCCCAGGCGTGCCGTTCGGCGGGCAGCCCGGTCCAGATCGCGAAGTTGCGCAGGCTGACCGGGCTGTCGGCGCGCAACGCGTCGCCCAGCGCGGTCAGTTCGAAGACCTGGCCGTCGTGTTCGGTGAACAGGCCGATATCGGCGCCGGCCCGCAGCAGCCGGTAGAGGCTGGGCGCGTGCGTGTCGGTCGCGGCGGCGAGTTCGGCTAGCGGTCGGGGGCCTTCGGCGAGCGCGTCGGCGACGCCGAGTTCGGCGGTCGCACTGACCGCCTGGGCGAGCCATCCTGCGGTGACGAGCTGCAACACCTGTGCGTGCAGGGGCAGTTCACGGGTGCCTGGGGGCATGGCGGAGCTTCCTCCTTGGCGGCGGGGTCGGCCGGTGGGGTCCGACCGGGACACACCGACAGGCCCACCTGAAGTGTGTCGAGGCCGGTCGGGCGGTACAAGCCGAGCTGATGTCAGGTCTTTGCGCGGTACGTCAGATCTCTGCAAAGTCGCTGGGTCAGTGCCCCGGCGCGCCCTGCGGGCCCTGCCCTTCGTGCCACACCAGGTCGAAGACGAACCGGTCGATGCGCCAGCCGTCGGCGGTCCGCACCGCACCGGCCTCGTAGTGCCCGCCGATGGTGAAGTGGACGCCGGGCTCGGCGGCCTTGCGGACGTGTACGGCGGTCAGGTGCGCGCGGATCGTGGCCCGGTCGCCGTGGACGTCGATGGAGTAGTTGGACGCGGTGTGGTGGGTGCGCTCGAAGGTCGTACGGGCCATCTCCTGGAACTCGGTGAGCCCCGCGATCCCCTTGTACTCGCCCATGGGGAAGGTGAGGTGGGCGTCGTCGGTGAAGACCGCGCCGAACCAGTCGTCGCGGTGCCGGTCGCGGTCGAGGTGGGTGACGTAGCGGTCGGCGAGGGCGGTGAGGTCGGCCCTGTCCCGCAGGTCGGCGAGGGTCTTTTCACTCATGCCGGTACTGCCTTTCGGTCGGTGACGGGTCCGAACCAGCGGTGCAGGGCGTCGGTGAGCCCCTCGCCGCCGGGCGCGGCGGACACCCACGCGGCGTGTCCGTCGGGGCGGATCAACAGGGCGTGCAGGTCGGCCGGTTCGTCGTACGGGTCGTCGGCCGGCTTGGCGGTCGTGACGGTCACCCGGTCGTGCCAGGGGGCGGCGGCCGTGCGGATCTCCGGGTCGTCGGCGAGGTCGAGGAGGACACCGCGCGCGGGGTGCAGGAGTTGGGCGGTGCTGGTCTCCCCGGCGGGCCCGACCAGGGCGCGGGGTGCGACGCGCCCGCCGGTCAGCGGGTGGCCGCCGCCGAGGTCGTACCGGACGTCGATACCGCTCACCGCGCCGGCGAGATGGCGTTTGACGTCGTCGTACGCGATGAGTTCGGCGAACAGGGCGCGCAGCGGGTCGGACTCCCGGCCGCCGAGGAAGACCGTGCCCTGGGCGCGGGTGTTCAGCAGCAGGCGGGCGCCGACCGGGTGGCGTTCGGCGTGGTAGGTGTCGAGGAGGCCGGGGTGGGCGCGGCCGGTGACCTCGGCGGCGAGCTTCCAGCCCAGGTTGACGGCGTCCAGGATGCCGGTGCTCATGCCCTGGCCGCCGGCCGGGAGGTGGATGTGGGCGGCGTCCCCGGCGAGCAGGACCCGGCCCGCGCGGTAGGTGGCCGCCTGCCGGGTGGCGTCGGTGAAGGAGCTGACCCACTCGGTGTCGGCGTCGGCGATGTCCTCGCCGGTGAGCCGCCACCAGGCGTCCGCGACCTCGGCGAACGTGACGGGCGCCGCGTCCTCGCGGGGCGGGGCGCCGTCCGGGCAGACGATGATGCGGTCGACCTCGTCGGTCAGGGGCGCCGCCATCACCATGCCGTGTTCCAGACGCTCCCCGAGCGGCCGGGGCCGCAGCTTGCGGCCCACCACGTCCGCGAGGTACATGACACGGGCGGCCGGTGTGCCGGGGAAGGCGATCCCGGCGGCCTCACGCACGGGGCTGTGCCCGCCGTCGGCGCCCACGAGGTAGGCGGCGCGCAGCCGCCCAGGCCCTTCGGGGGTGCGTACGGTGATCTCCACCGCCGAGTCACCGGCATCCAGCCCGGTGAACTCCCACCCCCGGTGGACGACCGCGCCGAGTTCGACCGCCCACTCCTCCAGCACCGCCTCGGTGCGCGACTGCGGTATCCCCCGGGCCCCGAAGTGGGCACCCGGCAGGACGGTGTAGTCGAACCGCACCCCGCCGAAGTGGCCGACAGGGCTGATCTCCGGCGTTCCGAAGCGCGGCAGCAGCCCCCGCTGGTCGAACGCCTCCATGGCACGGGCGGTGAAACCCAGCCCCCGGGACTGTCCGGTGGGCTCGGCGAGCCGCTCCACGACCGTCACGCGCGCGCCGCCCAGGCGCAGTTCACCGGCGAGCGTCAGCCCGGTCGGCCCCGCGCCGACGACGATGACGTCGGTGTCGGCCATGCCGGTCAGTCCTGCGCCGGCAGAGCTGACCGGGAGTGTGTCACCCGGTAGGTGTTGGCCTGCCGCCCGGTGACGAGGGACCGCGCCCGCTCCCGGCCCTGGCGAATGTCGGCCGGCCGCTGCTCCTCGGGAAGGGTGTGGAACGCGTCGTACGCCTCCTTGCTGTCCCACTGGGCGTAGTTGACGACGTACGTGCCGTCCACGCCCCGGAAGTAGGTGTGCGAGCGGTAGCCGGGCACGGTCGTGATCCACTCGTCCGGTTTGGCGAGGGTCTCCAGGAGGTCCTTCTGGTCCTCGGGGCGCGTGTCGAAGACGATCACGACGGTGTAGTCGTCGCGTTCCGGCGAGATCTCGATGCCCCGGTCCAGCGCGGGGTGGTGCTGGGCGAAGGCCAGTTCGGTCTTCAACAGGCGTACGGTCCGAGCGAGTTTGTGGAACAGCGGCACGGTCTTCTGCCGGAACTTCTGGCCCTCGTACCGGGCCTGGAGGTCGGCGGCGCTGCGCCACTGGATGTAGTTGACGGTGCCCGGCTCGTCCACGCCCGAGTGCAGCGTCGAGGAGATCCAGCCGGGGTAGTCGGCGTGGTCGATGATGTCGCGCATCGCGTCGAGCACGTCGTCCTGGAGGGGCCGGGTGTCCGTCTCGAAGAGGTTGAAGACGGTCAGGTAGCCGTCGTCGGGCGAGATCAGGGGCATGGCGGGTTTCCTTACGTCGTTGGTGGGCCGAACCAGCGGGCGAGCACCTCTTGCGGCGGCGGGGCGGACGGGTCCGCCCAGACGACGTGCCCGTCGGGCCGTACGAGGGTCCAGTGCTCGGCGGGGGCGTAGGGGACGCCGCCCAGGATGTCGGCGGGGCCGAGGAGCAACCCCCGTCCGGCGCGCAGGAGGTCGGCGCTCTGCGGCAGGCGGGCGCCGACGCCGTCGTAGTGGACGTCGAGGCCGCCGATCGTCGCGGCGAGGTGGGCGCGGACCGGTTCGTGGCCGATGAGTTCGGTGAGCAGGGCGCGTACGGGTTCCACCTCGGGGCCGCCGAACAGCAGCAGCGCCTGCGCCTCGATGATGGAGAGGGTGCGCGCGCCGACCGGGTGGCGTTCGGCGTGGTAGGTGTCGAGGAGGCCGGGGTGGGCGCGTCCGGTGACCTCGGCGGCGAGTTTCCAGCCCAGGTTGAAGGCGTCGTGCAGGCCCAGGTTGAGGGCCTGGCCGCCGATGGGGGGCTGGCGGTGCGCGGCGTCGCCCGCGAACAGGACGCGGCCGTGCCGGTAGTGGGTGAGCTGGCGGGTCGTGTCGTCGAACGCGTTCACCCACAGCGGGGTACCGCCGCCGACGTCCTCGCCGGTGACCCGCTTCCAGGCGCGCGCGATCTCGTCGTACGCGGGCGGCCCGGTCCGTACGGGCACCGGCGCGCCGTGCTCGTGCACCATCACCCGCGTCACCCCGTCGGCCCGGCGCGCGGCGACGGCCAGCCCGTCCGGCAGCCGCTCGAAGCGCCGGTCGGGGACGTCGATCCCGGCGACGTCGGCCCGCAGCAGCTCGCGCCGCGCGTCGTGGCCGGGGAAGTCCGCGCCGAGGAGGCGGCGTACGGTGCTGTCCTCGCCGTCGCAGGCGACGAGCCAGGCGGCGCGTACGACGTGGTCGCCGGTCTCGACCTCGACGTACGCGCCCGCGTCGGTGACCGCCCGCACCTCCTGCCCGCGCCGCACGTCGGCGCCGAGCCCGGCGGCCCGGCGCGCGAGCAGCCGTTCGGTGTCGAACTGGGGCACCTTCCACAGCCCCGGCCGGCTGCCGGGCAGTGTCAGGTCGACCGGGATCCCGGCGAAGTGCCCGCGCGAGTCGCCAGCCGGGCTGTCGCCCCCGTCCCACAGCCCCCTGCTGTCGAAGATCTCCATCGTGCGGGCGTGAAGGGTCGAGGCCCGCGACTCGGTGGTGGGCTCTTCGAGCCGTTCGAGTACGACGACGTCGGCGCCGCCGAGGCGCAGTTCCCCGGCGAGTAGCAGCCCGACGGGGCCCGCGCCGACGACCACGACCTGCGTGTCGGGCACGTCAGCCCCGCTCCCCCGCGAGCGTCTCGGCGTACGCCTTGGCGTGGCCGAGGGTGGCGAGGCTGTTGGTGGACAGGGCGGTGTGGACGTATGTCCGGGCGTCGGCCACGGTCGCCTCGGGGCCGAGGACGGCGGAGATGTTGTCGGTGTTGAGGCTGACGGTGTGCTGGGAGGAGGCGACGGTGCCTTCCCCGGTCTCCTCGAAGGTCCACACGCCGGTGTGCAGGGTCAGCAGCGCGGGCAGGGTGACCTGTTTGTAGGCGATGCGGTGGTGGGGGAAGGTCACGCGGTAGGACTTGGTGGTGTGCGTGGAACCGTCCTTGGCGCGGGTGTCCATCTCCAGGGTCTGGAGTCCTGGGGTGTCCTCGGTGAGGCGTACGGACGCGACGTGCGGGAGCCGCTCGGCCCACTGGTCGGCCTCGTTGACGAAGTCGAAGAGGTCCTTGGCGGCGCCGGTGACGGTGACGCTGTCGGTGAAGGAGAACGTCAGGTCCTCGGCGGCGTGGGCGGCTTCTACGTTGGTGCGCAGCGCGGCGAGTTCGGAGCGGCTGTTGCGGTCGACGGCCTCGTCGATCCAGGCGAGCCCTTCCGGGGCGTCGTCGACCGCGCGGTAGTCGTGTGTGAGCCGGACCCGGGCCTTGTTGTCGCCGAGGGGTTCGATGATCCAGGCGCCGCCCATCGCGGCGACCGGCGGGGTGCTGATCTCCTGCCGGAAGGTGATGCGCAGGCCCTCCGGGTCCAGGGTGCGGCGGGAGGTCCAGTTCTTGGCCTCGCCGCGTGCCGTGGCCCAGATCCGGATGCGTTCCTCGGCGCCGGTGTGCTCGACCTGGTCGACGTGGATGGTGGGCGGGAAGATCCGGGGCCAGTTCACCACGTCGGCGATGAGGCGGTAGACGGCCGCCGCGGGGGCGCCGACGGTGATCTCGTGCTCGACCTCACGGGTTGTCATGGTCGGGGCTCCTTCGTCATGGTCCTGGGTCCTGGTCAGAAGTTGCCGAGGCCGCCGCAGACGTTGAGGGCCTGTGCGGTGATGGAGGCGGCGGTGTCGGAGGCGAGGTAGCCGACCAGGCCCGCGACCTCTTCCGGGGTGGAGTACCGGCCGAGCGGGATCTTCGCCTGGAACTTCTCCAGGATCGCGTCCTCGCTGGTGTCGTAGGCGGCGGCGTACCCCTGCCGGACCCGCTGCGCCATCGGCGTCTCGACATACCCGGGGCAGACCGCGTTGACGGTGATGCCGGTGGGCGCGAGTTCGTTGCCGAGGGCCTTGGTGAAGCCGACGACGCCGTGCTTCGACGCGGAGTAGGGGGCGCCCAGTACGACGCCCTGCTTGCCGGCCGTGGAGGCGATGTTGATGATGCGGCCCCGGTCCTTGTGGCGCAGCCCGCCCGTGGTGAGGACCTCGCGGGTGAGCCGGAAGACGCTGGTGAGGTTCGTCTCGATGACGTCCTCCCACAGCTCGTCGGCGATGTCGGCGGTGACGCCGCCGCCGGACCGGCCCGCGTTGTTGACGAGCACATCGATCGTCCCGAACCGCTCCAGCGCGGCCCGCACGAAGTTCCGTACGGCCTCGGGTTCGCGGACGTCGACGGTCGTACCGGCCACGTCGAGCCCCTCGGCGACGAGTTCCTTGACGGTGGCCTCGACGTTCTCCGCGTCGCGGGCACCGATGAACACGCGGTGACCCTGGACGGCGAGCAGCCGGGCGACGGCCAGACCGATGCCGCTGGTGGCGCCGGTGACGAGAGCGACGCGGCCGGTGGTGGTCGTGGTCATGGCGGCCTCTCAGACGGTGCGGGAGACGGTCAGCAGGTCGTTGACGACGCCGATGAGGGCGCGCGGGGTGAGCGCGTCGGTCAGCAGGTCGTCGTCGAGGGCGATGCCGTACGTGCGCTCGATCCGGCTGCCGGTCTCCAGGAGGGCCAGCGACTCGTAGCCGAGCGCGGTGAACTCGGTGTCGAGAACGTCTCCGTCGAGGTCGACGCCCTCTTCGGCGCCGGCGGCTTCCAGGAGGATGCGCTTGAGATCGGCGAGGGTGAATGGGTCGGCAGACACGGGGGTCCTTCCGGTGAGGGGGCTGGCTGGTGGGGGCGCGCGCGGGGAAACGGTCCTTCCGGGCGGGGCTGTCAGTGCGGTGCGGGCGCCCGCAGGACGACTGCGGAGTTGAAGCCGCCGTATCCCCGGGCCAGGACCAGCGCGGTGCGCAGGCCGAGGCGGCGCGGCTGGTCGACGACGAGGTCCAGGTCGTACTCGGGGGAGAGCTCGACGTTGACGGCGGCGGGGACGATCCCGTCGCGCAGGGCGAGCAGGGCGGTGGCCAGGTCGAGAGGGGCGGCGCCCGAGTAGAGGCGGCCGGTCATCGTCTTGGGGCAGCTGACCGGGACGCCGTGCGGGCCGAAGACCTGGGTGAGCGCGTCGGCCTCGGCGCGGTCGAGGTCGGGGTCACCGGCCGCGTCGGCGAACACGACGTCCACGTCGGCGGGTTGGGCGCCCGCGTCGGCGAGGGCGAGTTCGACGGCCTTGCGCAGGCCGGGCGGACGCCCGCTGCCGGGCTTGGGGTCGAAGGTGGCGCCGTACCCGGCGATCTCGCCGTAGGAGTGCGCGCCGCGTTCGCGGGCGGCCTCGGCGGCCTCCAGGATCAGGATCGCGCCGCCCTCGCCGGGCACATAGCCGCGGGCGTCGCGGTCGAAGGGGAGGTAGGCGCGGGCGGGGTCCTCGCTGGTGCTGAGCCGGCCGCTGGCGAGCTGCGCGACCCAGCCCCAGGGGCACAGGGAGGCGTCGACGCCGCCGGACACGACAAGACGGGTGCCCTTGCGGATCTGCCGGCGGGCCTGGGCAACCGCGTCGAGGCCGCCGGCCTGGTCGCTGACGACGACGCCGCTGGGGCCCTTCATGCCGTTGCGGATGGAGATCTGGCCGCTGTTGACGGCGTAGAACCAGGCGAAGGACTGGTACGCGGACACGTACTGGCTGCCCTGGCTCCACAGCTTGCGCAGCTCGTTCTGGCCGAACTCGAAGCCGCCGGACGCGCTCGCGGTGACCACGCCCATGTCGAAGGAGGCCAGCTCGTCGGGGCGTACGCTCGCGTCGGCCAGCGCCCAGTCGGCGGCGGCGAGGGCGAGCCGGGTCATCCGGTCGGTCTGCGGGATGAGCCGGCCCGGCAGGTGCTCCTCGGCGGTGAACCCGGTGATCTCGCCGGCGAGTTTCGCCGGGTAGCCGGACGGGTCGAAGCGGGTGAGGCGGCCGATGCCGCTGCGGCCCTCGCGCGTGGCCGCCCAGTGCTCGCGCGTCCCGAGACCGGTCGGCGCGGCGACGCCGAGTCCGGTCACCACGACGGTCGCCGTACTCACACCTGCTTCCTTTCCGGCTCGGCCAGTACCATCGCGCTCTGGAACCCGCCGAACCCGCTGCCGACGGTGAGTACCGCGTCGACGAGCTGGTCGCGGGCGTCGAGCGGCACGTAGTCGAGGTCGCACTCGGGGTCGGGGGTGTGGAGGTTGGCGGTCGGCGGAACGACGTCGTACTCCATGGCCAGGACCGATGCGGCGATCTCGATGGAGCCGATCGCGCCCAGGGAGTGGCCCACCATCGACTTGATCGAGCTGACCGGGGTGCGGTAGGCGTGCGCGCCGAGGCTGCGTTTGAACGCGGCTGTCTCGTGACGGTCGTTCTGTTTCGTGCCCGAGCCGTGCGCGTTGATGTAGTCGATGGCCTCGCCGGGCAGCCGCGCCTCGTCGAGGGCGACCCGGATCGCCTCGGCCATCTCCGCGCCGTCGGGGCGTAATCCGGTCATGTGGTAAGCGTTCGAGCGGGTCGCGTACCCGGCGATCTCCGCGTAGATGTGGGCGCCGCGCCTGCGGGCGCTGTCGAGTTCCTCCAGCACGAACACGGCCGCGCCCTCGCCGAGCACGAACCCGTTGCGGGTGCCGTCGAAGGGGCGGGAGGCGTGGGCCGGGTCGTCGTGGCGGGGGGTGGTGGCCTTGATCGCGTCGAAGCAGGCCATGGTGATCGGGGAGATCGGCGCGTCCGACGAGCCGGCGACCATGATGTCCACCGCTCCCTCGCGGATCAGCTCGGCGGCGTACCCGACGGAGTCGATGCCCGAGGTGCAACCGGTGGAGACGACGGTGGCGGGGCCCTCGGCGCCCACCGCCCAGGCGACCTCGGTGGCGAAGGAGCTGGGCACCAGGTGGTCGTAGAGGTGCGGTGCCGCGTACGCGTGGTCGACGAGGGCGAGCCGCCCGCCGTCGCTGACGACGCGGTACTCCTCGTCCAGGCCCATCGTGGCGCCGACCGCGCTCCCGATGGTGACGCCGGTGCGGTACGGGTCGAGGTCGGCGAACTCGATCCCGCTGTCCGCTACCGCTCCGCGCGCCGCGACCACCGCGAACTGGGCGGCCCGGTCCATGCGGCGCACTTCCTGCGGGGTGAGGCCGTGCTCGTACGGATCGAAGTCGATCTCGGCGGCGACGCGGGAGCGGAACGGCGCAGGGTCGAAGAACGTGATTCCCCGAGTCGCCGTACGCCCCTCGCTCAGCAGGCTCCAGAAGTTCTTGGCGCCCATGCCGCCCGGCGCGAGAACCTCAAGTCCCGTGATGACGACGCGCCGCGCGCTCACGCGGACGCCTCCCACGAATAGAACCGCGTCGCCATCGCGTCCGCCGGTGAGCGCCAGGTAGCCGGGTCGTACGCCTCGATGAACGGCTTGAGGTCGTTGCTGATCCCGACGAACCGGGGGTCGGTCTTCGCCGCCTCGATCAGCTCTCCCCCGTTGTCCTCGTCGAAGTCCTGGAGGTGGAAGTACAGCCCCCGATAGTGAAAGAGCTGGCGCCGCCTCGTCCCCATCCTGTGCGGCATCTCGGTCGCGTCGAAATCGGCGAACAGGCCGGCCACGCTCGCGCTCGCGCCCGGTTCCAGCCTGGCGACGATCAAGGTGCTGTGCATCCGTACCCACTCCCCGCTCATGTAATGACCATGACATCGCAGCGGCACATGTCGCGTCCGGCCCTCAAATGCCCACGCTGACCCGCGACTTCAAGCCTCCGGGGTGACGGGGTCACGTTCAAGGGAGGCCGGTTCAGGGCTTTGTCAGGGTTTTTCGGGGGACTGCGCAGAAAGGTCAGACGGGTGCAGGTCAACGACAGAGGGGAGTGCGGGCGGGACAGGGGACTGCGGGGTGGCTCAGACGATCGTCATGAGGAGGTGGGGGCTTCGCGGGGGTGTTCCGGCGAGCGGTACTGCTGGGGGCGACCGGTACGGCCGTGGCGAGGAGACCGGCGCTCTCGGTGCCGTTGAGCACCCGCGTCGGGATGCGTCAGCGGTGGGTGGGGTGCGGTGGGTCGTCTCGGCCGACCGTCAGCCGGGCCGGTTGATAGGCGATGTACGCCGCACCGTCCAGACCGAGCCCGGTGGCGGACCGCTGGAGCGCGGCCGGGGTGGCGACGCCGTCCCAGCGGCCGGTCGCGACGCGGTGTTCGAGCGCGTGCAGGGCGGCCACGGTCTCGGCGGTGGTGAACGCGCAGTGGCCCTGCCGTTCGACGAACGCCTGCCGCAGCAGCGCGCCGTCGCCGGCGGCGCGCACGCGGGCGGCGAAGCGGTTCTCCTGCTCGACCGGAACCAGGTTGTCGGCGGTGGTGTGGACGTCGAGCAGGGGCACCTCGAGTCCCTGGCCCGCGGAGGACGTCCGCCGCGCGGTGCGGACGGCGGCGGGGTCGGCGGTGACCGTGGCCTCCTCGGTGAGCGTGCGCAGGTCGGCGCGCAGGTCGAGACCGGCCGCCCGGTAGAGGGCGTGGACCTGTGCCGCGTGTGCGGAGCCGGCGAGCAGCCGGGCGTAGTCGACGCCCCGATTCCAGGAGTTGTTGCCGCCGACGGACTGCTCCACGGCGTACCGGCCGCCCTCGACGAAGGACAGGACGCCCTGCGCGAACCACGCGTACTGCTGCTCCTCCTGGCCCGCCCAGTCGGTCGGGGCGGGCCGGTTCTCTCCGGGCGCCCAGGCGGGCAGGTTGAGGAAGGCGGCGGCCAGTGCGGTCCGGGCGCGGCCCCGCGGGGTGCTCTGGGCGGCGGTGACCGCCCGGGTGAGCAGGTCGGCGGCGGCGGAGGCCTCGGCGGAGGTGCCGAACCGCACGAGTTTCACGTCCTGCGCGGGCAGCAGCAGGCGGGCGATCGTGTACTCGGCGTCCAGTTGGTAGTTGTCCAGGTCGGTGCCGCCCGCGACCAGGCCGCACTGGCCGAGCGCGCCGTCGACGCGCCCGCCGCCGTCCCGGGCGATCTGCGCGTTGACGAGTCCGCCCATCGACTGGCCGATGGCCAGTGTGCGCCGGGGGGTGCCGATCTGCGCGGTGACGGCGTCGAGAGTGGCGAACTGGTCGCGTTCGGCGCTGTCCAGGGCCCACATCGAGCCGTGGGGATCGTACGAGGACCCGGCCATCGCATAGCCCTCGGCGAGCAACTCGGCGCGTACGGCGTCGGTGGGGGCGTCCCTGGCGACGGTGGGGCCGAAGCCGTGGCTGAACAGCAGCAGGGTGCCGTTCCAGCGCTCGGGGACATCCGCGACCCAGGTGGCGCCGTCGGAGAGGGTGCCGGCGAGGTGGCCGCTGACCGGCGGCTCCGCCTCGGCGGCCGGCGAGGGGAGGGCGGTGAGCGCCGCGGACGCCAGCGTGGCCAGGGCGACCAGGGCGATACGCAGGCGGGTTCGGGGAAGGCGGCGGAGGGTGCTGACAGGCATGGTGGCGGCTCCTGGTGGGGGGCGGGGGCCGGAGGGATGCTCAGTGCACTGAACGATGCGTCGAGGAATGTAGGGCATATTTCTTACAGTCGTCAAGAGAATGCACAGAGTTGCCGCCCGGCGCCGCCCGTCGGCACCTCACGGGAGGCCGTCCGCGAACGCACCGGCCCCCTTGAACCCCAAAAAACGTGCAGGCCTCACCGCCGGCCGCCGGCCGCCGTCCGGCGGGGCGGCCGGCCGTGAGGCCCGTGCGTCAGCGGCCGAGCGCGTTCTCCAACTGCTTCTTCGTCATCGAGGAGCGGCCCTGGATGTTGCGCTTCTTCGCCTCTTCGTACAGCTGCTCCTTGGTGGGCCCTTCCGCGCCGCTGTGCGAACGCTGCCCGCCCCGCTGGTACGACGACTTCGGGTCACGGACGGAGGCCTTCCCGGCGGTCTTCGACTCGCCCGACCTGGCCCGCTCCTTGTTGACCGTCCGTGCCGCGATCTCCTTGGCCCGCTTCGACGACTCGCCACGGCCCTCGGCGCTCTCCTTGATGTGCTCGTACTGGCGCTCACGCTTGGCGTTCGATCCAGCCGGCATGACGTCTCCCCTTGTCTCGCGTCGCCCCGGGCGGACCCCGCATGGACAGCGGCGACGGCCCGCTCGGGTCGGTGCTCGGTGCTCAGTGGTCGGTGGGATCGACGAGTTCCCCGGGGAGCCCTACTCGAACAGAGAAAAAAGTCCGGTATATCGCATATGTGCACATGGGTGGCGTCGAGCCGGATACACGTGCGGAATGGTGAGGACACTGAAGCCGCACAGACGGCACGGCGAACGCGTAGCGGAGGACCATGAAGGCGGGACCGGGAAGGCCCCGACCGCCGCCGGTCCGGACGCGCAGGTGGAGCGGCAGGCCCCGGACAAGCCGACGGACCTGCCCAGGCGCTCCTGGGGGGCGGTGCTGAAAGGCACCCTGAAGGAGTTCAAGAAGGACGAGCTGGCCGACCGGGCCGCGGCTCTGACCTACTACTCGATCCTGGCCGTGTTCCCCGCGCTGCTCGCGCTGGTGTCTCTGCTGGGAGTCGTCGGGCAGTCGGCCACGCAGGCGGTCCTGGACAACATCCAGAAGCTCGCCCCGGGCGCGGCTCAGGACGTCCTGCGGAGCGCTGTGCAGCAGATGCAGGGCAAGGGCGGACTCGGCTCGGTCATGGCGATCGTGGGCCTGGTGCTCGCGGTGTGGTCGGCTTCGGGCTACGTCGCCGCGTTCATCCGCAGCGCCAACGCGGTCTACGACATCCCCGAGGGCCGTCCGGTGTGGAAGGTGCTGCCGGTCCGGGTCGGCGTCACCGTGATGCTGATGGTGATGGCCGTGATCAGCGCGCTGATCGTGGTGTTCACCGGCGGCCTCGCCCGGCAGGTCGGCACCGCGCTCGGGGTCGGCGACACGGGCCTGACCGTGTGGTCCTACGCGAAGTGGCCGGTGCTGGTGCTCCTGGTCACGGTGATGATCGCGGTCCTGTACTGGGCGACCCCGAACGCGCGCGTCCGCGGCTTCCGCTGGATCACGCCGGGCAGCTTCCTGGCTCTGCTGATCTGGATGGCCGCCTCGGCCGGGTTCGCGCTGTACGTGGCGAACTTCGGCTCGTACAACAAGACCTACGGCGCCCTCGCGGGCGTGATCATCTTCCTGGTGTGGCTGTGGATCACCAACCTGGCGATCCTGCTCGGCCTGGAGTTCGACGCCGAGCTGGTGCGCCAGCGCGCCGTCGCCGGCGGCCACCCGGCCGACGAGGAACCGTACGTCCAGCCGCGCGACACCCGGGCCTGGGACGAGGAGGACCACCGCCGCCTCGGGGGCTGACACGTGGGCGGCCGGCCTCCGTGTCAGCCCGGGTCACTCCGGGTGGGCCACCGCGTCGTCGCGCAGTCGCACGGCCTCCAGCAGACTCAGCCCCGGCTCGGCCTCGCGCAGCGCCTTCACCGCCTCCGCCGAGGTGAGGTCTCCCGAGAAACCGGCATCGGCCCACCGGGAGCGGGCCCAACGGCCGCGGACCTGGGCCTCGGTGGCGGCGGCAGCGGACCGGGCCAGCGCCACGGCGTGCTCCAGGCCCGGCCGCAGTTCGTCCGAGGCTTCCTCCAGTGCCCGGCCCAGGGCCGCCGCGATCACATCGGCATCACGGATCACCACGACACTGCTCTTCTCGGCACTGCTCTTCTTGAACATTTCAGGAATTCCTCTCATGTAGCCGTCGCCGCTCCGCCGCCCGCGTGGCGCGTCAGGTGACCGGCCGGGTGGTCAGACGCCCAGAGGGAAGTCGAAGCCGATGAAGGCGACGCAGACGACCGTGCCGTCGTCCTCCAGCGCTTCGTAGCCGTCGCGTTCCCCGTCCTCGACCGGGAAGAACAGGGCGTTGCCGGCACGCTCCGGGTCGGTGACGATCTCGGCGTGGTTGGCTCGGCGGCCCTGCTCGTCGCCGGTCGCGATGATCCGCTTGGCCTCACGGAGATCGGCCTCGGCGTCACGGCCGGGGATACTGGTGGGATCGAACGCGCTGCTGCACAGGACGGCGTATCCGTCCACCGCCGCCGGTTCGTAGCCTTCGTACCCGTCGTTCCACTCCGCGGCCATGATCCGGGCCGGATCCGCCATCGGCACGACGACCATGCTGGCCCGGGCCACCGGCGGCCCGTCGTCCGGCCGGACCCAGTGATACCCCGCGTACACCGGGGCCTTCTCCAGACCGGAGGGCAGGTCACCGTGGTACCAGCCGCCGCTCCCCATCCCGAACCAGGTGATCTCGTCGGCCAGGGTCAGCTCCCCGGCGGGCGCGAACCATTCCGGCCGGGTCATCCCCTTCTCGCCGTCGCGGTCGACGTGGTCGGCCCACCGCCACAACAGAGTGTGGACGCTGTCCGCGGGATCCACGATGTCGGCGGCGGCGGTTGAATCGTCGGCTGTTGTCATGACGCCCAGCATGGCAGGGGGGACTGACAGTCCGCGGCCGCGGCGGCCACCGGGCGAAGTCGTCAAATGCCTTGTGGCGCGCCATAGTTGATGGCACGGCACCGCGCTGCGCCTCCGCTATGCTCGGCCCCGTTCGAACGGACGACGGCCGGCGGCTCCCTGACCACCGGGAAAGAGACGTGAGAGAGCGCGTGATATCCGGAGATGGCGACCCCCAGGCTGCGGTGCGTTCGGCACACGGCTCGGGACAGGGATCCGAACACGGCTCTGCAGGTGGCTCGGAGCGGCTGGTCGCCGGCCGGTATCTGCTTCACGACGTCCTCGGCAGAGGCGGCATGGGCACGGTCTGGCGCGCCCACGACCAGTTGCTGGACCGCCCCGTCGCCGCCAAGGAACTGCACATCCTCACCCAGGGCGACGAGGAGCACCGCACCCGGATGCGCCGCGCCGTCCGTGAGGCCCGCGCGGTGGCCCGCGTGCCGCATCCCCATGTGGTCGGCGTCCACGACCTGATCGAGTCCGAGCACCGGCTGTGGATCGTCATGGAGCTGGTCGAGGGCCCGTCGCTGGCCCACCAGCTCGCCAGGACCGGCCCGCTCACCCCGCGGCACACCGCCGTCCTCGGCCTGCAACTGCTGGACGCGCTGGGAGCCGTGCACGCGGCCGGTACCCTGCACCGCGACGTGAAACCCGCCAACGTCCTGCTGCGCCGGGACGGCAACGCCGTCCTCACCGACTTCGGTATCGCGGCCCTGGACGACGGCGAGTTCCTGACGACCACCGGTGAACTGATCGGCTCCCTGGAGTTCATGGCGCCCGAGCGGGTGACGGGAGGGGAGGTCGGCCCGGCCTCCGACCTGTGGTCACTGGGCGCGACCCTCGCCACGGTCTGCGGCGGGCAGTCTCCGTTCCGCAGGCCGGGACCGCCCGCGACGCTGCACGCGGTGGCGTACGAGGAACCCGTCCTGTCGGAGCGGCTCGGCCCGCTGCGCCCGGTCATCGAGGGGCTGCTGCGCAAGGCCCCGGGCGAGCGCCCCACGGCGGATGTCACGCGGACGGCGTTGCAGCGTGTCGCGGCGGAGGAGGAACCCGGGCCGCTGCCGTCGCCGACCGTGCGCGTACCGGCGCCCTCGGCCCAGTCGACGGCTTCGGCTCACTCGGCTCTCCCTCCTGCTTTTCCTCCCGCTTACTCGGCTCCCTCGGCTCCCTCCGCTCCCCCCGCTCAGTCCGCCTACGCGGAGACGCTGACCAGTGGTCAGGAGCGGCTCGTTCCGGCCGCGGGGGCCATGCCGACGGCGCGGCACACGACGTCGCTCCAGCCCCCGCAGCACCAGCCGTCCCGCTCGACACGTCCGAAGCGGCTGCTGTGGTGGGCGTCGGCCGGTGCGGCCGTGCTGGCGGCGGGCGTCGTGGGCGGTCTGTTCCTCACCGGGACACTGCCGCTCGGGAAGGACCCGAAGACGACGACCACCCATCAGGTCGTCGAGTCGGCGACCGGCTGGCAGTCGATGACCGGAGCGTCGGTGAAGCGGGGAGACGTGGTCACCGTGCGGTTCGTCTCCGGGGAATGGACGGCCGACAACCGGAACATGCCGATGACCGGGCCGGCCGGGTACGACGCGGAGACCGACAAGCGGCTCGACGGGGCGAAGGACTGCAAGGTCAAACCATCGGCCCCGTTCGGCACCCTGGTGGCGCGCCTGGTGGGCGAGAAGGACTTCCCCATCCACTCCGTCGGCCGGAAGCTGACGTTCCGGGCCACCGGGGACGGCGACCTGCAACTGGGGATGAACGACACCGCCGGGTTCTGCTCGCAGGACAACCGGGGCTCGCTGACCGTACGGGTGAGTGTCACCCACCAGCCCTGACGGTCGGCCACCGCGTCCGCACGCCGCCCGGAAGCCCGGCTCCGCCCGGAGGCCGGACTTCCGGGTACGGACCCGGCGCGGGCGGTTATGCCTTGGTCAGCGTGACGTCCTGCGCCTTGGTCGAGTGGAAGCGGGGCAGGGGCAGGCCGCCGTGCGGCTCGAGCTCCATCAGGGTGGCCTCGACCTGGGCGGCGCCCGCCTTCAGGGTGTCCGTGCCGGGCTTGCCGGTGTTCGCCCAGGCGTGCAGGACGCCGTCGCACACGGCGTGGGTGCCGCCGATGCCGTAGCGGGTGGTGCCGGAGTCCTGCCGGACGGAGGAGCTGACGAAGACGGGGCCGGTGCTGCCGACGCAGCGGTAGGTGCCGGTGAGGGTGACCGTGCCGTCGGCGGCGAGCTGTCCGACCGGGTCGACGGTGACGCTCTCCGCCGGACCGGCGGCGGCTGCGGTCTGCCCGGGGACGGCGAGCAGGAACAGCACGGCGCCGGCGGCCGCGGCCAGAGCGGGGCGGAACGACATGGAAGACCTCCTGTGATGGGGGGATTCCACTGGTACCGGGCGGGCGGGCCCGAGGCCGTGACCGTCACTCCTTCGGTGGCGAGTCCGCACCGGTCGTCGGCGAACGGTCCGCGAGTTGTCCTGGTGCTGTCACGCTTGCGGGCACCCTCTGGCGATGGCTCCGGGTCTGGCGCATGGTCTGGATATGCGAGGCCGACCGGCCGGCCGGCCCCCACCGACGTGGAGGTGCGCCATGTGTTCCCACTCCTTCCCGAGCGCCTGTGCCGACGCCCACCCCGTGCACGTCCTCGCCGCCCACCCCGAGCAGGGCTGGAGTCTCCTGTGCGACGGCACGATCGTCTTCGACGACTCCGGCGAGCTGCTCCCCGACGGCCGGATCGTCCACCCCCACCGCGTCACCGCCGACCGGCTGGCCGTCGCCGCGTGACGCGGCCGCACGGGTCCTTGGTGCCGGGGGTTCTCCTGGCCCCGGGTGGTCAGTCCAGCACCGCGAACCCGTCCATCTCGACGAGAGCCGTCTCGTCCCACAGGCGCACGACGCCGACGACCGCCATCGCCGGGTAGTCCCGCCCGGCCAACTGCCGCCAGATGCGGCCGAGTTCGGCGGCGTGGGAGCGGTACTCGGCGACGTCCGTGACGTAGACCGTGACGCGGGCCAGGTCCGCCGGTGTGCCGCCCGCCGCGGTGAGCGCGGCCAGCAGGTTGGCGAGCGCCCGGGCGAACTGTGCGGGGAGCGAGTCCCCGACGACCTTTCCGTCGGCGTCCAGCGCGGTCTGGCCGGCCAGGAAGACCAGCCGGGAGCCGGTGGCGACCACGGCGTGCGAGAAGCCGGTGGGCGGGGCCAGTCCAGGCGGGTCGACGCGTTCGGCGGTCATCGGACGGCCTTCAGGCCGGCATACAACTCGCGGGCGATGATGCTCCGTTGGACCTCGCTGGCGCCTTCGTAGATCCGTGGGGCGCGCACTTCGCGGTAGAGGTGTTCGAGGAGATGGCCGCGGTGCAGGGCGCGGGCACCGTGGAGTTGGACGGCCGCGTCGACGACGTACTGCGCGGTCTCGGTGGCGAGGAGTTTGGCCATGGCGGCACGCTTGGGGACGTCGGGGGCGCCGGTGTCGTACGCCGTGGCCGCCGCGTGCACCATCAGGCGGGCGGCCTCCGTGCGCAGGGCCATCTCGGCGACGGTGTGGGCGACCGTCTGCAGGTCCCTCAGCCTGCCTCCGAAGGCTTCCCGTTGCGAGGTCCAGTCGAGCGTGGCGTCGAGGGCCGCCTGGGCCATGCCGACGGCGAAGGCGCCGACGCTGGGGCGGAAGAGGTCGAGGGTCGTCATGGCGACGCGGAAGCCGCGGTCGCCTTCGCCGAGGACGTCGGCCGCGGTGACGGGGACGGCGTCGAAGTCGAGGGTGCCGATGGGGTGCGGGGAGAGCATGTCCAGGGGGGTGCCGGTGAGTCCGGGGCGGTCGGCGGGGACGAGGAAGGCGGTGACGCCCCGGGCCCCGGCACCCGGTGTCGTACGGGCGAAGACGGTGTAGAAGTCGGCTTCGGGGGCGTTGGAGATCCAGTGTTTCCCGCCGGTGAGGCGCCAGGCCTCAGGGCCGTCGGGTTCTGCGGCGAGGGACAGCGCCGCCGCGTCCGAGCCGGCGCCGGGTTCGGACAGGGCGAAGGCGGCGACCGCGCCGCCGTCGGCGACCCGTGGCAGCCAGCGCTCCCGCTGGGCCGGGGTGCCGTGGGCGTGCACCGGGTGCGCGCCGAGGCCCTGGAGGGCGAGGGCGGTCTCGGCCTCCGTGCAGCCCTGGGCGAGGGACTCGCGCATCAGACAGAGGTCGAGCGCGCCGGAGGTGAACAGGCGGGAGAGCAGGCCCAGTCGGCCGAGTTCGGCGAGCAGCGGCCGGTTGACGCGGCCCGGTTCGCCCTTGTCGGCGAGCGGGCGCAGCCGTTCCGCGGCCAGGGCGCGCAACTCGGCACACCAGACGGTCTGTGCCGGTTCGAGCGAGAATGCGGGCATCGCCGGTCCCCTCTCCCGTGTCTCCCCCGACGGTATCGCGTCCTGTTGACTGCCGTCACCGACGCGATACGCTCGGTGCGCGAGACCACCTCGACGCCCGCCGGTGAGGCCCGTCCAGGCAAGGGGGCGAACGCCCATGAACGTCTCGGCCCATGTCGACACCTTCGCGCGCGACCACCTTCCCCCGCCGGACCAGTGGCCCGGTCTCCGCTTCGACCTGCCGGAGCTGGACTACCCCGACCGGGTGAACTGCGCCGTCGAGCTGCTCGACCGGTCCGGCTCCCCTCACCGTCCGGTGTTCCACACGCCGATGGGGCCGTCCTGGACGTACGGGGAGCTGCGGACCCGCGTGGACCGCATCGCGCACCTGCTCACCGGCGATCTCGGAGTGGTCCCCGGGGCGCGCGTCCTGCTGCGCGGTCCGACCACGCCCTGGCTCGCGGCCTGCTGGCTGGCGGTGCTCAAGGCGGGCGCGATCGCGGTGACCGTGCTGGCCCAGCAGCGGCCCCACGAGCTGCGCACGATGTGCGAGATCGCCGAGGTGGGGCACGCCCTGTGCGACGCCCGGGCGGTGGACGACCTCGCCAGGGCCGGGACACCGGGGCTGCGGATCACCACGTACGGCGGTGACGCGCCGGACGACCTGCTGAGGCGGCCGGCGCCGAGCGGCCCGTACCGGGCCGTGGACACCGCGGCCGACGACGTGGCGCTGATCGCCTTCACCTCCGGCACCACCGGGCGGCCGAAGGGGTGCATGCACTTCCACCGGGATGTGCTGGCGATCGCCGACACCTTCTCGCGGCATGTGCTGAGACCGCTGCCGGACGACGTCTTCGCGGGCAGTCCCCCGCTCGGTTTCACCTTCGGCCTGGGCGGGCTCGTCGTGTTCCCGCTGCGGGCCGGGGCCAGCGCGCTGCTGCTGGAACAGGCGGGCCCGCGGCAGCTGTTGCCCGCGATCGCGGAGCACCGGGTGAGCGTGCTGTTCACGGCGCCCACCGCCTACCGCACGATGCTCGACGACCTCGACGGGCACGACGTGACGTCCCTGCGCCGCTGTGTCTCCGCCGGGGAGAACCTGCCCGCGGCGACCTGGCGGGCCTGGCACGAGCGGACCGGGCTGCGGCTGATCAACGGCATCGGCGCCACCGAACTGCTGCACATCTTCATCTCCGCCGCCGACGAGGGCATCCGCCCCGGCACCACCGGAGTCCCGGTGCCCGGCTGGCACGCGCGCGTGCAGGACGTGGACGGCGCGCCGGTGCCCGACGGGGAGCCCGGCCTGCTCGCCGTGCGCGGCCCGGTCGGCTGCCGCTACCTCGCGGACCCGCGGCAACGGGAGTACGTGCGGGGCGGATGGAACGTCACCGGCGACACCTACGTCCGCGAGCCCGACGGCTACTTCCGGTACGTCGCCCGCGCCGACGACATGATCGTCTCGGCGGGGTACAACATCGCGGGCCCCGAGGTCGAGGAGGCGCTGCTGCGTCATCCGGACGTCGTCGAGGCGGCGGTCGTCGGGCGGCCGGACGAGCGGCGGGGGCAGGCGGTCGTGGCGTTCGCCGTGCTGCGGAAGGGCGCGCGGCGCGACGCGGACGCCCTGCGCGTGTTCCTCAAGGAGGAGCTGGCACCGTACAAGTGCCCGCGCGACCTCGTCTTCCTGGACGCGCTGCCGCGCACCGCGACCGGCAAGCTCCAGCGGTTCAGACTGCGCGCCGCGGGGCACCCGGAGACTCAGAACCAAGATCAAGACGAACGTCACACCGGCGGTGACACCGATGATGACCAGCCGTGATACGGACGACCTTAAGATGATCAACGTGTCCGACCAGCCCGCACCTCGGTCTCTCATCGTCACGCTCTACGGCGCGTACGGCCGCTTCGCCCCGGGCCCCGTGCCCGTGGCCGAGCTGATCCGGCTGCTCGCCGCGGTCGGCGTCGACGCCCCCTCCGTACGCTCCTCGGTGTCCCGGCTGAAGCGGCGCGGGCTGCTGCTTCCGGCCCGTACCGCGCAGGGCGCTGCCGGATACGAACTCTCCGAAGAAGCCCGCCAGTTGCTCGACGACGGCGACCAGCGCATCTACGCCGGCGCGCCGGCCGGGGACGAGGGCTGGGTGCTCGCGGTGTTCTCCGTACCGGAGTCCGAGCGGCAGAAGCGGCACGTCCTGCGCTCCCGGCTGGCCGGCCTCGGCTTCGGGACCGCGGCCCCGGGCGTGTGGATCGCCCCGGCGCGGCTGCACGAGGAGACCCGGCACACCCTCCAGCGGCTCGGGCTCGATCCGTACGTCGACCTCTTCCGCGGCGAGCACCTCGGGTTCGCGCCGACCGCCCTGGCCGTCGCCCGCTGGTGGGACCTGGCGGCCATCGCCAAGGAGCACGAGGCGTTCCTCGACCGGCACGCGCCCGTGCTGCGGGACTGGCAGCAGCGCTCGGACACCCCGCCGGAGGCCGCCTACCGCGACTACCTCCTCGCCCTGGACTCCTGGCGCCACCTGCCCTACGTCGACCCCGGCCTGCCCGCCCGGCTGCTCCCCGCCGACTGGCCGGGGGCGCGGTCGGCGGCCGTGTTCCACGGGCTGCACGAGCGACTGCGGGACGCGGGAGCGGAGTTCGCGGGAGTGTGACCTCCTGAACACCGGGTGTCACTCAGCTAAACCTCAGGTTCCTTGACCTCTCTTCTCAGAGTCCTTACCTACGGTTCGACGGGTTGCACGCCGGTAGGAAAGAGGACTGTTGCGCATGACCAACACGCCAAGGGCCACCGCTCCGAGGGCCCAGGGGGCCACGGTCTGGCTCACGGGACTGCCGAGCGCGGGCAAGACGACGATCGCCCGCCTCCTGGGCGACCGGCTGAAGGCCGAGGGGCGTCGCGTGGAGGTTCTGGACGGCGACGAGATCCGCCGCTTCCTCTCCGCCGGACTGGGCTTCAGCCGCGCGGACCGGCACACCAACGTGCAGCGCATCGGCCTGGTCTCCGAGGTCCTGGCCCGCAACGGCGTCCTGTCCCTCGTCCCCGTCATCGCGCCCTACGCCGACAGCCGCGAGGCGGTGCGGCTGCGGCACGAGAAGAGCGGGACGCCGTACGTCGAGGTGCATGTCGCCACCCCGGTCGAGGTGTGCGGCGAGCGGGACGTGAAGGGGCTGTACGCCAGGCAGGCGGCGGGCGAGCTGACCGGGCTGACCGGTGTCGACGACCCCTACGAGGCCCCGGTGGATCCGGCGCTCGTCCTGCCGACGCAGGAGCAGACGCCGAAGGAGTCGGCGGACGCGGTGTACGCGGTGCTGGCCGGGCGGGGACTCGTATGACCGGCCACGGGCTGTCCCATCTGGACGCGCTGGAGTCCGAGGCGGTGCACATCTTCCGCGAGGTGGCGGGCGAGTTCGAGAACCCGGTGATCCTGTTCTCCGGCGGCAAGGACTC
>NZ_JBEOWF010000015.1:0-217635 GCF_040295925.1 Streptomyces sp. NPDC002588 | reverse complement strand
ATCGGGGCGACCCTCCGCCTTGCGATCGCACGCACCAGACGCCGCCAGGCCTGCCCTTCGGGCAGACGACGCTACTTTCGAAACACGCCCTAGTGGGACGTGCCCGCGGTCGCCGGGGGCAGTTCCACGGCCACGCCCGGGTCGCCCGCGTCCGCCGTGTAGTCCCGCGGGCTGGTCTCGTCCACGCCCTCGGGGGCCTTGGCCGCCCGCAGGGCGAAGGTGAGGACCACGGTCACGACGACGTTCAGGACGAACGCCGTCAGGCCGATGTAGCCGATCTCCCCGATGCCGGGGATCTCCTTCGACGAGCCGCCGAAGTGCTTCTGCGTCGGCGAGGCCACGCCGTACGCGGCGACCGTGCCGTAGACCATGCCGACCGCCCAGCCGGCCAGCAGCGCCCAGCGGTGGAACCAGCGGGTGAACAGGCCGCCGACCAGGGCCGGGAAGGTCTGCAGGATCCAGATGCCGCCCAGCAGCTGGAAGTTGATGGCGACCGTCTTGTCCATGGTGAGGACGAAGACCAGCGCGCCCACCTTCACCAGGAGCGACACCAGCTTGGAGACCTTGGTCTCCTGCTCCGGGGTGGCGTCCGGTTTGATGAAGTCCTTGTAGACGTTGCGGGTGAAGAGATTCGCGGCCGCGATCGACATGATCGCCGCCGGGACGAGCGCGCCGATGCCGATCGCCGCGAAGGCCACGCCCGCGAACCAGTCCGGGAACATGTTCTCGAACAGCTGGGGGATCGCCAGCTGTCCGTTGGTGACCTTCACCCCGGCCGCGATCGCCATGAAGCCCAGCAGGGCCAGCAGACCGAGCATCAGGGAGTACAGCGGCAGGATCGTGGTGTTGCGGCGGATCACCTCTCGGCTCTTGGAGGAGAGCGTCGCGGTGATCGAGTGCGGGTACATGAAGAGGGCCAGCGCGGAGCCGAGGGCCAGCGTGGCGTACGTCCACTGCCCGGCCGGGGCCGGGACCAGACCGCCCGCTCCCGCGTCGGCGTACTTCGCGCTCGCCTTGGTGAAGATCTCGTCGAACCCGCCGAGCTTGATGGGGATGTAGATGATCGCCACCGCGATGACGATGTAGATCAGCGTGTCCTTCACGAACGCGATCAGCGCGGGGGCGCGCAGGCCGGACGAGTAGGTGTACGCGGCCAGCACGCCGAACGCGATCAGCAGCGGCAGGTCCTTCACGAACCAGTTGGTGTTCTCGCCGCCGCCCACACCCATGACGTCGAGGACCGCCTGGATACCGACCAGCTGGAGCGCGATGTACGGCATCGTCGCGAGGATCCCGGTGAGCGCCACCGCCAGCGACAGGCCCTTCGAGCCCCAGCGCCCGCGCACGAAGTCCGAGGTCGTCACGTACCCGTGCTTGTGGGAGACCGACCACAGGCGGGGCAGGAACGTGAAGATCAGTGGGTACACCAGGATCGTGTAGGGCACCGCGAAGAAGCCGGCCGCGCCCGCCGCGTAGACCGCCGCGGGTACGGCGACGAAGGTGTACGCCGTGTAGAGGTCGCCGCCGAGCAGGAACCAGGTGATCCAGGTGCCGAACGACCGGCCGCCCAGGCCCCATTCGTCGAGGCTGTGTTCGTTCTCGGCCTTGCGCCAGCGCGCCGCCAGGAAGCCCACGGCCGTCACGGCCAGGAAGAAGAAGATGAAGACGGCGAGGGCCACGCCGTTCACGCCGTCCTTCACTTCGCCGCACCGCCCTTCGCGGTGCCGCGGGCGCGCTGGTCACGCTGCCACAGTTGGTACGCCACCATCGTGAGCGCGGTCGACAGCAGCACCCACAGCATCTGGTACCAGTAGAAGAAGGGGATCCCGATGAACGCCGGATCCACCTTCGCGTACGAACCCACCCACAGCATCGCCACGAAGGGCGCGAGCAGGCACAGGGCGATGACGACGCGCACAGGCGTCACCATCGGCTCCCCGGTCACTTCCGGGGTGTCGGGGGTGTCTGACATCGGCGGCTCCGTCCCCTCACTGATCGCCTTGATCTTTTGTTGTAATGCGCAGGCAATGTAAGTGACGGGTAAGCGCAGCGGAAGACCCTCCGCAGACTCTCTACTCGGGTCCCTCTACTCGGTGGGCCGCTTCAGCCGTGCCACGAACTTGTAGCGGTCGCCCCGGTACACCGACCGCACCCACTCCACCGGCTGGCCGTCCTTGTCCAGCGAGTGCCGGGAGAGCATCAGCATCGGCAGACCGACGTCGGTGCCGAGCAGGCCGGCCTCGCGCGGGGTGGCGAGCGAGGTCTCGATGGTCTCCTCGGCCTCGGCGAGATGGACGTCGTACACCTCGGCGAGGGCGGTGTAGAGGGACGTGTACTTGACCAGCGACCGGCGCAGGGCCGGGAAGCGCTTGGCGCTCAGATGGGTCGTCTCGATCGCCATCGGCTCGGCGTTGGCCATCCGCAGGCGCTCGATGCGCAGTACGCGTCCGCCGGCGGTGATGTCGAGCAGGCCGGCGAGGGTGTCGTCGGCGGTGATGTAGCCGACGTCCAGGAGTTGCGAGGTGGGTTCGAGGCCCTGGGCGCGCATGTCCTCGGTGTACGAGGTGAGCTGGAGCGCCTGGGAGACCTTCGGCTTGGCGACGAACGTGCCCTTGCCCTGGATGCGTTCCAGCCGGCCTTCGACGACGAGTTCCTGGAGGGCCTGGCGGACGGTCGTGCGCGAGGTGTCGAACTCGGCGGCGAGCGTGCGTTCCGGCGGTACCGGCGTGCCCGGCGCCTGAGTCTCCGTCATGTCGAGCAGGTGCTTCTTCAGGCGGTAGTACTTGGGCACGCGCGCGGTACGGACGGTCGCCCCACCCTCGTTCTCCGCACTGCTGACGTCGGTGCTCATGGCCTGCCTTCCCGGCTCGGATGCGGGTCACATCGTGGCACGGAGACGTCGCTCGGTGCCCCGGTGTTCCGTGATCCCCTCTGTATACCGTCGCAACTGTTGCTGGTCTAGTCCAACCTGGCAAGTGGTCTACCGGACCCGCGGCTTCCGGCATTGATGTTTTCGACGGTTTCTTACTTAAAGGTTCCTGCATATATAGGTCACATAACGGCTGGTCAAAGCGGTTTCAACCACTCTTGACAGGCTTATTGGTCTGAGCCAAGCTCTGCGCACTGGTCTACACCATTGGTCCAGGCCCGGCCCCACGTGCACCGCGGGGAGGCAGGGGGGTTTGTGGCATCCCTGAGGAGGGTGGCGTGAAGCGCAAGCTGATAGCCGCGATCGGTATCGCGGGCATCATGGTGTCCATCGCGGCGTGCGGAGACAACAAGGGCAGCGGGGACTCGAAGGGTTCCGAGGCGAAGGAACTGACGGTCTGGCTGACCGTCGACGCCCAGAACAACTGGCCCCAGCTGGTGAAGGCGGCCGACGCCGCACTGGTGAAGAAGCACCCCGGTCTGAAGATCACCCACGAGTACTACGGCTGGCCGGACAAGAACGCCAAGCTCGACGCCGTCCTCGCCACCGACAAGGTGCCGGACGTGGTCGAGATGGGCAACACCGAGATGCTCGGCTACATGGTCAAGGGCGCCTTCGCCCCCTTGGACGCCTCGAAGTTCACCAACTCCTCCGCCTGGCTCGACGGCCTCAAGGCCTCGGTGACCTACGACGGCAAGACCTACGGCGTCCCGTACTACGCCGGCGGCCGCGTGGGCAACTGGCGCAAGGACCTGTTCGCCTCGGTCGGCGTGAAGTCCACCCCCAAGACCTACGCCGAGCTGACCGCGGCCCTCGACAAGGTCCAGAAGAAGGAGGGCGACAAGTTCTCCGCCTGGTACCAGCCCACCCGTGACTGGTACGCGGCCATGTCCTTCGTCTACGACGCCGGCGGCTCGATCGCCGTCGAGTCCGGCGGTCAGTGGAAGGGCAACCTCTCCTCGCCCGAGTCCATCAAGGGCCTGAACGAGTTCAAGACCGTCATCGGCAAGTACATGCACGGCGACAAGACCAAGGACGAGTCCGACCGGTACATCGTCTACGGCCAGGGCAAGTCCGGCATGATCTTCGGCGCGGCCTGGGAGGGCGCGACCGCCGCGGCGAAGGAGAACGACAAGACCGGCAAGCTCGCCGACAACCTCGAGAACTTCGTGATGCCCGGCCCGTCCGGCAAGAACATGCCGGTCTTCCTGGGCGGATCCGACCTCGCCGTCCCGGTGAAGTCGGACGCGCAGGACCTCGCCGCCGAGTGGATCAACGCGTTCACCGGCCCCTCCGGTCAGAAGGGCCTGATGGCCAAGGGCAACCTGCCGAACAACAAGACCGACCTCGCGACCCTCAAGAGCGACCCGGCGACGGCCGTCCCGGCCACCGCGGCCGAGTCCAACTGGTTCGTCCCGATGGCGCCCGGCTGGGGCCAGGTCGAGAAGGCCCAGGTCCTGCAGAACATGCTGCAGAGCATCGGCACCGGCAAGAAGTCGGTCGAGGACGCCGCGAAGGAAGCGGACGCCGCGATCGACAAGGTCATCAACACCAAGTGACCTGAAGGCGGGGCCCCGCCCACCGGCTTTGCCACAGGGCGGGGCCCCGCCTCCCGTACGACCCGAGGGACCGCTGAGGAGCGCGCGGATGAGTGCCGCAGACACGACCACCCCTGCCAAGACGCCGCCCACGCGGCCGGCACCCCCACCGCCGCCCGCCGCACCCGGCGGCCGGCCACGCGCGAGACGTTCGTCCGCCGGAACCCCCTGGCTGCTGCTCGCGCCCTGCCTGCTGATCCTCGGCCTGGTCATGGGCTATCCGCTGGTCCGCCTGGTCACCCTCTCCTTCCAGAAGTTCGGCCAGTCCCAGCTGTGGGGCTTCCAGCCGGCCGAGTCCGTCGGCTTCGACAACTTCTCGGGAGTGCTGGGGGACGGGGAGTTCTGGCAGGTCGTCGTCCGCACCATCGTCTTCGCGGCCGGCTGCGTGATCCTCACCATGGTCCTCGGCATGCTGGTCGCCCTGCTGCTCCAGCGGGTCTCCGGCTGGGTGAAGATCCTCATCAACATCGCGCTCGTGGCCAGCTGGGGCATGCCGGTCGTCGTCGCCACCACCGTCTTCAAGTGGCTGTTCGACTCCGACTACGGCATCCTCAACGCGGTCCTGAGCAAGCTGCCCGGCGTCGAACTGGTCGGCCACAACTGGTTCGCGAGCGGACCGCAGGGCCTGGCCGTCATCATGCTGCTGGTGATCTGGGGCGCGGTCCCCTTCGTGGTCATCACCCTCAGCGCCGGCCTCACCCAGGTCCCGGCCGAACTGGAGGAGGCCGCCCGCCTCGACGGCGCCGGCTCCTGGGGCGTCTTCCGGTACGTCACCCTGCCCATCCTCAAGCCGATCATCGTGATGCTCACGACCCTTTCGGTGATCTGGGACATGGGCGTCTTCCCGCAGGTCTTCGTGATGCGGGGCGGCCACCCGGAGCCCGAGTTCCAGCTGCTGACGACGTACTCCTACGACCGCGCCTTCGTCGTCAACGACTACGGGCAGGGCTCGGCGATCGCCCTGATCACCGTGCTGCTGCTGCTCGGTGTGGTCGCCGTCTACATGCGTCAGATGCTGAAGATCGGAGAGGTCGAATGAGCAGCGTGAGTACGGTTTCCGCTCCGAGGCGGACGAAGCTCGGCTGGAACCTCCTCGGTCTCCTCGTCTTCCTCGTCGTCGGCTTCCCCGTCTACTGGATGCTCAACACGGCGTTCAAGCCGGCGAAGGACGCGATCGACCCGGACCCGAGCCTGCTGCCGACCGGTTTCACCCTCGCCAACTTCAGCCGCGCGCTGGACATCGCCGACTTCTGGGGTCCGGTCGGCCGCAGCCTGATCGTCTCCCTCGCGGTCGTCGTGATCGGCATCGTCGTCGGCATGCTGGCCGCCCTCGCCATCTCCCGGTTCGTCTTCCGCGGCCGCAAGATCGTGATCGTGGGCATCCTCGCGGTCCAGATGGTCCCGCTGGTCGCCATGATCATCCCGGTCTTCCTGCTCCTGAACGACCTGGACCAGTACGACAAGCTCTCCGGCCTGATCATCACCTACCTGACTTTCATCCTCCCGTTCACGGTGTGGACCCTGCGCGGCTTCATCGTCAACATCCCGAGGGAGCTGGAGGAGGCGGCGATGGTCGACGGCTGTTCCCGCACCGGGGCCTTCGTCCGGGTCGTCTTCCCGCTCCTCGCTCCGGGGATGGTCGCCACCTCGGTCTACGGCTTCATCCAGGCCTGGAACGAGTACCTGTACGCCCTGATGCTGATGAGCCAGAAGAACCAGACCGCGACCGTCTGGCTCGGCAACTTCACCACCAAGCACGGCACCGAGTACGCCCCGATGATGGCCGGCGCCACGATGATGGCCGTGCCGATCGTCGCCCTGTTCCTCCTCGTCCAGCGCAAGATGGCCGCGGGTCTGACCGCGGGCGCCGTGAAGGGATGACGCCCCCGATGACGACAATCGCCCCCAGCACGGACACGCTCACGCGTGACGCGCTCACGGTCCTCCAGCCCGGCTTCCCCGGCACCACCGCCCCCGACTGGCTGCTGCGCCGCCTCGGCGAGGGCCTGGCCTCGGTCGGCCTGTTCGGCCGCAACATCACCTCCGCAGCGCAACTCTCCTCCCTCACCGCGCAGTTGCGCGCCGAGCGGGACGACGTCCTGGTCGCGATCGACGAGGAGGGCGGAGACGTCACCCGCCTGGAGGTGCGCACCGGCTCCAGCTTCCCCGGCAACCACGCCCTCGGCGCGGTGGACGACGCGGACCTCACCCGGGACGTGGCGTACGAGCTCGGCCGCCGCCTGCGCGAGTGCGGGGTGAACCTCAACTGGGCACCGTCGGCGGACGTGAACTCCAACCCGGCGAACCCGGTCATCGGCGTCCGCTCCTTCGGCGCCGACCCCGGCCTGGTCGCCCGGCACACCGCCGCCTACGTCACCGGTATGCAGGCGGCGGGCGTGGCGGCCTGCACCAAGCACTTCCCGGGCCACGGCGACACCGCCGTCGACTCCCACCACGCGCTCCCGCGCATCGACGCCCCGGCCGCGGTCCTGGCGGAGCGCGAGCTGATCCCCTTCCGCGCGGCCATCGGCGCCGGCAGCAGGGCGATCATGAGTGCGCACATCCTGGTCCCGGCCCTGGACGCGGCCCATCCGGCGACGCTCTCCCGCCCCATCCTCACGGACCTTCTCCGCCGAGACCTCGGCTACGAGGGCCTGATCGTCACCGACGGCATCGAGATGCAGGCCGTCGCCGCGGTGTACGGCATCGAGCGGGGCAGTGTCCTCGCGATCGCCGCGGGCGCGGACGCCATCTGCGTGGGCGGCGGCCTCAACGATGACGAAACGATTCGCTCACTGCGCGACGCCCTGGTGACGGCCGTCCGCACCGGCGAACTCCCGGAGGAACGCCTCGCGGACGCGGCCCGGCGCGTACGGGAACTGGCCGCCTGGACGGCGACGGATCCCACCGGCACCGGCGAGCGGGTCGACCCGGACATCGGCCTGGCCGCCGCCCGCCGCGCCCTCCGGGTCACCGGCGCGGACACCTTCGCCCCGCTCACCGAGGCCCCCTACGTCGCGGCCTTCACGCCCGTCGCCAACATCGCCGTCGGCCCCGAGACCCCGTGGGGTGTGGCCGCCGAGCTGGCCCGGCTGCTGCCCGGAACGCAGACCGGCAGCTTCGCGGGCGCGGACGCGGGGCGGGCGGCGCTGGCCGCCGCGGGGGACCGGCGGATCGTCGCCGTGGTCCGTGACGAGCACCGGCATCCCTGGATGGCGGCGGCTCTTGACACCTTCCTGGCGGCCCGTCCGGACACGATCGTGGTCGAGATGGGCGTCCCCCAGGCGGTGTCCCGCGGAGCCCTGCACATCGCGACGCACGGCGCGGCCCGCGTCTGCGGCCGCGCGGCGGCGGAGATCATCGCGGGCAAGTAGCCCGCACGACGCGAAAGGCGCCGGTCCCTTCGGGGAGACCGGCGCCTTTGTCGTCGTACGGAGCCGTGGGCAGGGAGCCGTAGGCAGGTGGTCGTACGGAAAGGATCTGGTTTCTAGTGCCGCGGCACTAGATGCCCTGCCACTCCGGCTTGTTGGCGTACGTGTGCCGGAAGTACTCCGCGAGCTTCAGCTTGGACGCGGCGGCCTCGTCCACGACGACCGTGGCGTGCGGGTGGAGCTGGAGCGCGGAGGCGGGGCACACCGCGGCGACGGGCCCCTCGACGGTCGCCGCGACCGCGTCCGCCTTGCCCTCGCCGGTGGCGAGCAGCACCAGATGCCGCGCCTCCAGGATCGTGCCGATGCCCTGAGTGATGACGTGGTGCGGAACCTGCTCGATGTCCCCGTCGAAGAACCGCGCGTTGTCCACCCGGGTCTGCTCGGTCAACGTCTTGATGCGGGTCCGCGAGCGCAGCGACGAGCACGGCTCGTTGAACCCGATGTGTCCGTCGGTGCCGATGCCGAGCAACTGGAGGTCCACTCCGCCGGCCGCGGCGAGTGCCGCGTCGTACGCCTCGGACGCCGCCCGTATGTCCTCTGCCGTGCCGTCGGGTCCGAGGAACGAATCCATGCCGATGCCCAGCGGCTCGAGCACCTCGCGCCGCAGCACCGAGCGATAGGACTCGGGGTGCGCCGCGGGCAGCCCCACGTATTCGTCGAGCTGGGCGATGCGGGCGCGCGAGGTGTCCACCTCACCGGCGCGCACCCTGGCCGCCAGTGCCTGGTAGATGGGCAGGGGAGTGGAGCCGGTGGCCACACCGATCAGGGCGTCGGGCTTGCTTCGCAGGAGCCCCGCCATGGCCTCGGCGATGAGCTCGCCACCCGATTTGGCGTCCGGAACGATGACAACTTCCACGCTGGCCTACCGTTCTGCGCTGTGTGACGTTCTGTGCTGTGTGGTTTAGACCAATCTAACAGAGCTCGGTGAAATTGCCCCCCGCATCTCACTCCGTGGAGGAACCCGCAGCGGCTAGGCTTCGTTATGAACGGTGGGGCATGGACACGCCTTGTGGTCTAGTCCACAATGGATCGTGCGAGAACACCGCGAGAAAACTTCCGTCTTCCCCGCACAGGAAGGCGGACCGAGGGTCCGGAGCTCTCTGCCCTGACTGCCCCGGCTCCTCACCGATCGGCCGACGGGACCGCACACCCCGCGGCCGAGATTGCTCCGGGCTGCGGTGCCGGGAGGGTTGAGGGTCCCTCCCAGGCGCCGCGGCCCGCGGGTGTTTTTCGGACACCTCCCCCTGCCCGGGTACGCTCGCAGCGTGCCCTCCATGAACGAACTCGTACGCCAGCACACCGCACTCGACGACTCCGACCTCGAGTGGCTCCACCTGCTGGTCTCGGAGTGGCAGCTGCTCTCCGACCTCTCCTTCGCCGACCTGGTCCTGTGGGTCCCCACCAGCGACGGCACCCGCTACGTCTCCGTGGCCCAGATGCGCCCCAACACCGGCCCGACCTCCTACCAGGACGACATGGTCGGCCACCTCGTCCCGCGCGGCCGCCGCCCGCTCCTCGACGCCGCCCTCGACGAGGGCCGGATCGTGCGCGAGGGCGACCCGGAGTGGCGCGAAGAGGTCCCCGTCCGCGTGGAGTCCATCCCCGTACGGCGCGAGGGCCGCGTCCTCGGTGTCATCGCCCGCAACACCAACCTCCTCACCGTGCGCACCCCGAGCCGGCTGGAGCTGACCTACCTCCAGAGCGCCTCCGACCTCGCGCAGATGATCGCGGCCGGATCCTTTCCCTTCCCGAACCAGCAGATGGACATGGACGCCGCCCCGCGCGTCGGCGACGGCCTGATCCGCGTCGACGGCGACGGCATCGTCCAGTACGCCTCCCCGAACGCGCTCTCCGCCTACCATCGCCTCGGTCTCGCCTCCGACCTGGTCGGCCACCACCTCGGCCACACCACCGCCGAACTCGCCCCCACCCGGGGTCCGGTGGACGAGGCGCTCGCCAAGGTCGCCAGCGGCTGGGCGCCCCGCGAGTTCGAGATCGAGGCCAAGGACGGGGTCATCCAGTTCCGTACGATCCCGCTCAAGCCCAAGGGCACCCGGATCGGTTCACTCGTCCTGCTCCGGGACGTCACCGAACTGCGCCGCCGCGAGCGCGAGTTGATCACCAAGGACGCCACCATCCGGGAGATCCACCACCGGGTGAAGAACAACCTCCAGACGGTCGCCGCGCTGCTCCGCCTCCAGGCCCGCCGCATCGAGTCCGAGCGCGGCCGGGAGGCCCTGGAGGAGGCGGTCCGCCGGGTCGGCTCGATCGCCATCGTGCATGAGACGCTGTCTCAGAACCTGGACGAGCGCGTGGAGTTCGACGAGATCGCCGACCGCGTCCTCGCGATGGTCGCGGAGATCTCGCCGGGCAAGGTCGCCGGCCGGCGCAGCGGACGCTTCGGCATCCTGGACGCGGAGGTCGCCACCCCGCTCTCCATGGTCCTCACCGAGATCCTCCAGAACGCCCTGGAGCACGGCTTCCGGGAGGGCGACACCGGCACGGTCGAGGTCACGGCGGTGCGCGGTGGTACCACGAAGGAGGCGCGGCTGCTGGTCACCGTCCAGGACGACGGGGTGGGCCTGCCCGAGGGCTTCGACCCGCACACCTCGGGAAACCTCGGCCTGCAGATCGTGCGGACGCTGGTCGAGGGCGAGTTGGGCGGAACCTTCGACATGGTTCCGGCGCCGCAGCGCGGTACGCAGGTGATCCTGGACATCCCGGTGCCGGCGCAGAAGTAGCACCGCAGAAGTGGGAACGCCGAAGTAAGACCCGGGTGAGGCCCTGTCGGCACAGCAAGAAGCCCCGGACCGTTCAGGGGTCCGGGGCTCGAATGCTCGTTGCCAGCGATTAGCTGCGCATCGGGGGTACTGCGCGCTGCGGCTCGGGGGCGGGAGATGCGTACTCGCTGTACGCGCCGCCAAGCTCAGGCTGTTTGCGGGGCGGGTGTTGTCAGGCGGAGGCCTGACGGGCCCGGTTGCGGGCGGCGCGGCGCTTCATGGCACGGCGCTCGTCCTCGCTGAGACCACCCCAGACGCCGGAGTCCTGGCCGGACTCGAGCGCCCACTGCAGACACTGATCCATGACGGGGCAGCGACGGCAGACGGCCTTGGCTTCCTCGATCTGCAGCAGCGCAGGACCGGTGTTGCCGATGGGGAAGAAGAGCTCGGGGTCTTCCTCGCGGCAAACGGCGTTGTGACGCCAGTCCATGGCTGCTACCTCTCCTTGGTATTACATGCAGATTGCTTGTGAATGTGAACGCTTTCACGAATCCCTCAACAAGTGAAGGGCCAAGTCGCCAGACTCGCCGGCGTGGTCCTGTGGATTGAAGAGGGGTTCTGGTGATCAGTGGAGGCCGGTCTTGCGGGCCGTCCCGATCGCCACGTAGAGACTCGCAAACCTCAGCGACGGATACAACCCCTACCGGAAAGTTTTTTTTGATTCCTCGGTGTCGACTAGGTCACAGCCGTACTTCCATGGGGTGGATCCTGGCCTAAACGTTCGAGTGAAAGGACTTCAGCCCTTTCTGCTCACACAATCACACGCAGTGCACGGCGTACGCCTGTGAACGTCACGCTCGTACGCAGCCCGAGGTGGTCGCCGTCCATCTGGAGGGGCAGGGGGACCTTCGAATGCAAGGTGAACTGGTCCAGGTCATGGAAGGAGTGCACGTGCTTGCCGTGCGGGCCCCGCTCCGGGGACGAAGTGAGCAACTGGGTGCCATACCGGGCAACCGCGGCGGTGGACAGACGGCTGAGACCGAGTACGTCGAGGCCGGTATCGAACGAGGCCTTAGGCGACGCGTACACCGGGCGATTGCCCAGATAGGTCCACGGAGCCGTGTTGCAGACTATGGACAGCACCAAATCGGTCACCGGATCCTGGCCCGGCCGCTCCAGGGTGATCGATCCGTGCCGGCGGTCCGACTCGCCCAGCAACTGGCGCACGGCCTGCCGGAGATAGAGGGCGTGGGTGGACTTCCGGCCCCGCTCCCGGTGCTGTTCGACCCGGCCGACGACCCCCGCGTCGAAACCGAGCCCGGCGTTGAAGGTGAACCAGCGCGACCGCACCGATTCGTCCTCCGTGCCCGGGGTGCCGGCGGCGAGACCCAGGCCGACGGTGCGCTCGCGTCTCTCGCGCAGGGCGTCCAGGAGGGCGCCGGTGGCCTCCACGGGATCGTTGGGCAGACCGAGGGCGCGGGCGAAGACGTTGGTGGACCCGCCGGGAACCACCGCCAGACCGGGCAGCCGCTCCGGCTCGGGGCCGGCGTGCAACAGGCCGTTGACCACCTCGTTGACCGTGCCGTCCCCGCCGAGGGCCACCACCAGGTCCACGTTTCCGCTGTCCGCCGCCTGTCTGCCCAGGTCGCGCGCGTGCCCGCGGTACTCGGTGGTGACGGCCTCCAGCTTCATCTCGCTGGCGAGCGCGTGGATGAGGACGTCGCGCGTCCGTGCACTGGTGGTGGTTGCCGCCGGGTTGACCACAAGGAGTGCACGCATGGGTTGCAGCGTACCTACTGGGTGGTACCCGGGCACAGGCCGAGGTGGGGAACCGGTAAGAGATCGGACGTGAGCCTCGACACGGGCCCCGGGACGTGCGGAGCTACCCTTCAGGGGTGAGCAGTGAGCAGAGCCCCCTCGCCCCGGAAACCACCGCCCCGGACACCGCGGGCCCGCGGCCGCGAAGGCTGACGTACGCCGCCGCGCTCGTCGGCCTGGAGGGGCTGGCGCTGCTCGTCGGCGGGGTGTGGATCCTGCTCCTGGGGATCACCGGCGACCCGGACGACCGTCAGCAGGCCGTCACCGGAGGCGTGACCCTCATGGTGCTCGCGCTGCTGCCGCTGCTGGCCGCGCGCGGGCTGCTGGGGCAGCGCGGCTGGAGCCGGGGGCCCGCCGTCATCACCCAGCTCATGGCACTGCCGGTCGCCTACAACCTGCTCCAGGCCGACAGCATGGCGATCCCGGCGGGCATCGCCCTCGCGGCCGTCGCCGTCGCCGCGCTCGTCCTGCTCGTCAACGGGGAGACGACCCGGGCCCTCGGGATCCGGGGGCCCGGCAACGCGCAGAAGTAGTCCCGGGCGGGCTACTCCTCGACGAGGAGCTTCTCCCGCAGCTGGGCCAGTGTCCTGGCCAGCAGCCGGGACACGTGCATCTGGGAGATCCCGACCTCCTGCGCGATCTGCGACTGGGTCATGTTGCCGAAGAAGCGCAGCAGCAGGATCCGCTTCTCGCGCGGCGGGAGATCCTCCAGGAGCGGCTTGAGCGACTCCCGGTACTCGACGCCCTCCAGCGCCTCGTCCTCCGCACCCAGGGTGTCGGCGACCGCCGGCGATTCGTCGTCGGTGTCGGGGACGTCCAGGGACAGCGTGGAGTACGCGTTGGCCGACTCCAGGCCCTCCAGGACCTCTTCCTCCGAGATGGCCAGCTTCTCGGCCAGCTCGTGGACCGTGGGGGAGCGGCCGTGCTGCTGCGAGAGCTCCGCGGTCGCCGTGGTGAGCGCGAGGCGCAGCTCCTGGAGCCTGCGCGGGACGCGCACCGCCCAGCCCTTGTCCCGGAAGTGCCGCTTGATCTCGCCGACGACCGTCGGGGTCGCGTACGTCGAGAACTCGACGCCGCGGTCCGGGTCGAAGCGGTCGACCGACTTGATCAGGCCGATGGTGGCGACCTGTGTGAGGTCGTCCAGCGGCTCGCCGCGGTTGCGGAAGCGGCGCGCCAGGTGCTCGACGAGCGGCAGGTGCATCCGGACCAGCTTGTTGCGCAGCTCCGCGTACTCGGGGCTGCCGTCCCTCAGTCCGCGCAGCTCGACGAACATCGCCCGCGCCCCGCTACGGTCGCTGTGGTCCCGCACCTCGTGCTGATTCCGGGGTGCTGGCTGGGCCCGGAGTTCTTGCTGGTCACGGGGTTCGTGCTGCGTGCCGGGCACGCTGTGTTCGTCGTCTCGCTCGTGCTCGCTCATCGTCCCGCCCGTCGCCCTCTGTCGAGCCCTGTCCTCAGCCCGGCCGGGGGAGCCCCCGATCCGCCCCTCCCGGGGCGAGTCCTGCACGGCATCCAGGTCCCGCCGCCCGGTGTCATCCTCCGGATGCGGCCGGGCCTGCTCGGGAATGCCGTCGATACCGTCCGCCGTCATGCGTCGGGAACCGCCCGGAGAGACAGAGTTCTTCTCGGCCGGCAGCTCCCGTGTGCCGCGCTCTTCGTCCCGCACCGGCCCGTCCCCGTTCCTCACGCCGGCCCGGGTCCCGCGCCGCGCTGTTTGTAGAGGCTGATCGAAACGGTTTTGTCCTCGTCGACGGCGGAGGAGACCTTGCCCGCGAGGGCGGACAGCACGGTCCAGGCGAAGGTGTCCCGTGAAGGGGCGTGGCCGTCGGTGGTCGGCGCCGAGACGGTGACCTCGAGCGAGTCGTCGACGAGTCGGAAGACACAACTGAGCACCGAGCCGGGCACGGCCTGCTGAAGCAGGATCGCGCAGGCCTCGTCCACCGCGATGCGCAGGTCCTCGATCTCGTCCAGGGTGAAGTCCAAACGGGCTGCGAGGCCGGCCGTGGCCGTCCGCAGCACCGACAGGTAGGCACCCGCAGCCGGCAGCCGGACTTCCACGAAGTCCTGGGTCGCGGGCTCGCCTGCGATCTGGGACACCCTCACCTCCAAGGTGGTACAAGCTTTTCGGGGCCGAGGGTCGCCCCCCGGGGTAACGCGTCTGTGGTGCAGCGGTGACGCTATCGCGCTCTCGACTTTTCTGTCCCCGGGACCCCAACCCCTTGCGTCACTCACAGTAAAGCTGTGAACACGCTCCGTGTCTAGGGGTCTGCGGGCCCAAAAGGGAAGAGGGCGCGCCGGGTTGACGTACCCAGGCGTCAGATGGTCGAACCGTACCCGCAGGACGGCCGGACCGTCTCGGTAGTAGAACGTCCGTACCTCCTCAGAAGTTCACACCAGGACATGATCGACAAAGCACCAGCGCCAGTTCTCGCCCGGTTCGAAGGTCCGCATCACGGGATGACCGGTGTCCCGGTGGTGCGCCGCCGCGTGCCGGCTCGGCGAGGAGTCGCAGCAGCCCACGTGGCCACACGTCAGGCACAACCGCAGCTGCACCGGGTGGGTGCCGTCCCGCAGGCACTCCGGACACGTCTCGCCGAGCGGGACGGGTTCCGGATCTGGCAGCGCGTCGGCGTGCGTGCACTGTTTCATGATTGCCACATTACGACGGGTGTGCGGACGACCGCGCGGAAAAACGAGGCGACGAGACATGGACGTGATGCCACTGCTGTTGCTGGTGGCGGGCAGTGCGGCGATCGCGGCGGCGGCCCGGCGCACCCCGGTGCCGGCCCCCCTGCTGCTGGTCGCGGCCGGCCTGGCGGTGTCGTACGTGCCCGGGGTCCCGGACTACACCCTGGAACCGGACGTCGTCCTGCCGCTGCTGCTGCCCCCGCTGCTGTACACCTCGGCCACCGACAGCTCCTACCTGGACCTGCGCGCCCAGCTGCGGCCTGTGGCGCTGCTGTCGGTCGGGTACGTGCTGTTCTCGACGCTCGTCGTCGGCTGGGCGGCCTACCTGCTCGTGCCCGGGCTGCCGCTGACCGCGGCACTCGTGCTGGGCGCGGTGGTGGCGCCGCCGGACGCGGTCGCGGCGACCGCGGTGGCCCGCCGGGTCGGCCTGCCGTCGCGGATCACCACCATCCTCCAGGGCGAGTCCCTGCTGAACGACGCCACCGCGATCACCGCCTACAAGGTGGCCCTCGCGGTCGTCGTCGGCGAGGGCGCGTCCTGGGCGGGCGGCATCGAGGAGTTCCTGGTCGCGGCGGTCGGCGGGGTGGCCACGGGCCTGATCCTCATGGCCCCGCTGCACTGGCTGCGCACCCACCTGAAGGAGCCCCTCCTCCAGAACACGCTCTCCCTGCTGATCCCGTTCGTCGCGTACGCGACGGCCGAACAGTTCCACGCCTCCGGCGTCCTCGCCGTGGTCGTCGTCGCGCTCTACCTCGGCCACCGCGCCTGGGAGGTCGACTTCGCCACCCGTCTCCAGGAGGACGCGGTGTGGAAGATGGTCGCCTTCGTCCTGGAGTCCGCCGTCTTCGCCCTGATCGGCCTCCAGCTGCCGGTGGTCCTCAAGGGCCTCGGCGCGTACGAGGGTGTGGACGCCGCCTGGTACGCGCTCGCCGTCTTCCTCGTGGTCGTCGCGGCCCGCTTCCTCTGGGTGTACCCGGCGACCTTCCTGCCCCGGATCGTCTCGGCACGCATCCGCGCGCGTGAGGAGAACCCGACCTGGCGGGGCCCCTTCGTCGTCGCCTGGGCCGGGATGCGCGGTGTGGTCTCGCTGGCCATCGCCTTCTCCATCCCGCTCACCGTGGAGGGGCACGAGCCGTTCCCGCACCGCAACCTGATCCTCTTCCTGACCTTCACCACGGTCATCGGCACCCTGGTCGTCCAGGGCCTGACCCTGCCCCCGCTGATCCGCCTGCTGAAGTTCCCCGGCCCCGACGCGCAGGCCGCCACCCTCGCCGAGGCCAACGCCCAGGCGCAGGCCTCCCGGGTCGCCGAGGAACGCCTGGACGCCCTCCTCGCCGACGAACGCAACGCCCTGCCCCCACCGCTCGCCGACCGGCTGCGCCAGGTCCTGGAGCGTCGCCGCAACGCCGTCTGGGAACGCCTCGGCCAGGCCAACCCGGTCACCGGCGAGACCGTCGACGACACCTACCGCCGGCTCTCCCGCGAGATGATCGGCGAGGAGCGCGCGATGTTCGTGCGTCTGCGCGACGCCCGCCACATCGACGACGAGATGCTGCGCACACTGCTGCGCCGCCTGGACCTGGAGGAGGCGGCGGCCTACCGGGAGGCGGGCTGAGGCGGATCACGGGAAAGGACGTCCGGTGACCACGGCCGCGACCGTCGTCCCGCGCGGGAAGGCCCCCTCCTCGGCGAGGGCGACAAGTCCGTAGAGCAACTTGGCGACATAGAGACGCTCGACCGGCAGCCCGTGTCGGCGCTCGAAGTCCTCCGCGAACGCGTCGAGTTCGGGCGGGACCCGGGCGTACCCGCCGAAGTGGAAGCGTTCGTCGAGCCGCCACTCGCCCCGCCGGCCTCCGAACGCCTCCTCCTGCAGGGCCCGTATCTCCTCGCCCAGGAAGCCCCCCTTGAGGACCGGTATGCCCAGTGCCCGCTGCCCGGGGCCGAGCCCGGCGGCCAGGCCCGCGAGGGTGCCGCCGGTACCGCAGGCCAGGGCGGCCACGTCGACACCGCCGTGCCCGCGCAGCTCCTCGCCGAGCGACCGGCAGCCGCGGACGGCGAGCGTGTTGCTGCCGCCCTCGGGGACGACGTACGCGTTCTCGGCGGCCGCGCTCCGCAGGACGGCCGCGAGGGTGTCCGGGTCGGCCTTGCGGCGGTAGGTCGCGCGGTCGACGAAGTGCAGGCGCATGCCGTCGGCCGCGCACCGGGCCAGCGACGGGTTCAGGGGCCGGCCGGCCAGCTCGTCGCCGCGCACCACGCCCACCGTCGGCAGGTCCAGCAGCCGTCCGGCGGCCGCCGTGGCGCGCAGATGGTTGGAGTAGGCGCCGCCGAAGGTGAGGACCGTCCGGCCGCCCGCCGCCTCCAGGTTGGGCACCAGCTTGCGCCACTTGTTGCCCGTCAGCCGTGGATGGATCAGGTCGTCCCGCTTCAGCAGCAGCCGTATTCCGTGCCGCTCGAACCGGTCGTCGGCCGCTTCCCGGAGGGGGGAGGGCAGGCGGGGGCGCAGGTCGTTCATCGGATCATTGTCGAACGCCGGTCGCGGGAACGCCCCTCTGCCCAGCCCGCGATGATCCATTCCCGCTCTTTCGGGTAATAGCACGAGCACACACCGTGATGGAAGGCTTGCTCGCGTACCAGTGCACCGGCGCATGTCGGCGCCCGTGCATATTTCGGGAGGGCATCACTCATGTCGGTAGGCGAAGAGGTCCGCACGCAGTCGGGCAAGCCGCAGCAGAGTCTCGGCACCGCGGCCGCGCGGAACCTGGCCACCACGACCAAGTCCGCGCCCCAGATGCAGGAGATCAGCTCCCGCTGGCTGCTGCGAACCCTGCCCTGGGTGGACGTACAGGGCGGTACCTACCGGGTCAACAGGCGGCTGACGTACGCGGTCGGGGACGGTCGCATCACGTTCGTCAAGACCGGCGACAGCGTCGAGGTGATCCCGGCCGAGCTGGGCGAACTGCCCGCGCTGCGCTCCTACGAGGACGAGGAGGTGCTCGCCGAACTCGCCCGGCGCTGCCGGCAGCGCGAGTTCGCCGCGGGCGAGGTCATCGCCTCCTTCGGCAACCAGACCGACGAGGTCTATCTGCTGGCCCACGGCCGGGTCGAGAAGGTCGGCACCGGCCCCTACGGCGACGACCAGGTGCTCGGGGTCCTCGCCGACGGCGCCTACTTCGGCGACCAGGCGCTGCTCGACGCCGACGCCATCTGGGAGTACACCGCCCGCTCGGCCACGGCGGCGACCGTGCTGGTCCTGGCCCGCCAGGACCTCGAGCAGATCGCCGAGCGCTCCGACACCCTGCGCGAGCACCTCCAGCGGCTGCGCGCCGTCCCCGAGCAGCGCACCAACAAGTACGGCGAGAAGGCCGTCGACCTGGCCGCGGGCCACGCCGGCGAGCCGGACATCCCGCACACCTTCGTGGACTACGACGCGCGCCCGCGCGAGTACGAACTGAGCATCGCCCAGACCGTCCTGCGCATCCACTCGCGCGTGGCCGACCTCTACAACCAGCCCATGAACCAGACCGAGCAGCAGCTGCGGCTGACGGTCGAGGCGATCAAGGAGCGCCAGGAGCACGAGCTGGTCAACAACCGGGAGTTCGGGCTGCTCCACAACTGCGAGTACGACCAGCGGCTCCAGCCGCACGACGGCGTGCCCGGCCCCGACGACCTGGACGAGCTGCTCAGCAGGCGGCGCGGCACCAAGATGCTCCTCGCCCACCCGCGCGCGATCTCCGCGATCGGCCGCGAGCTGAACAAGCGCGGGCTGGTCCCCGAGAGCATCGAAGTCGGCGGCAACCGGATCCCCACCTGGCGCGGGGTGCCGATCTACCCGTGCAACAAGATCCCGGTCACCGAGGCCCGCACCAGCTCGATCATCGCGATGCGTCTCGGCGAGCAGGACCAGGGCGTCATCGGCCTGCGCCAGTCCGGCATCCCGGACGAGATCGAGCCGAGCCTGTCCGTGCGGTTCATGGGCATCAACGAACAGGCCGTCATCAACTACCTCGTGACCGCCTACTACTCGGCGGCGGTCCTGGTGCCGGACGCGCTGGGCGTGCTGGAGAACGTCGAGATCGGCCGCTGGCGGTGACCTCCGCCACCAGGCCGCAGGGGACGCGCGAAAGGCGGAGGCCGATTCCTGGCCGTACGGGGAGCGGGGCCGGGGCGCCCGACGGGCAGGAGGCGACGGTGATCCTGGAGCGCACCAGGGCCTGCGTCGACCCCGAACTGCGGGCCGCGGTCGACTCGTTGCCCGCCTCGATGCGCCGGATCGCGCGGTACCACTTCGGCTGGGAGCACGCGGACGGCACCCCGGCCGCGGGCAACGCGGGAAAGGCGATCCGTCCCGCGCTCGTCCTCGCCGCGGCCGCCGCGCTCGGCGGCCCGGCGGCGCGCGGGGCGGCCGTCCGGGCGGCCGCGGCGGTCGAACTGATCCACAACTTCACGCTGTTGCACGACGACGTGATGGACCGGGACACCACCCGCCGGCACCGCCCCACCGCCTGGACCGTGTTCGGCGACGCCGACGCGATCCTCGCCGGGGACGCCCTCCAGGCGCTGGCCCTCGGCATACTCGCCGCCGACCCGCACCCGGCGTCCGCGGCGGCCGCCGCCCGGGTCGCGGCCTGTGTGATCGAACTCTGTGAGGGACAGCAGGCCGACACCGCCCTGGAGAAACGCGGCCCCGCCGAGGTCACCCTCGACGAGGTGCTCGTGATGGCGGAGGCGAAGACCGGCGCCCTCATCGGGTGCGCGTGCGCGGTCGGCGGGCTGTACGCGGGCGCGGAGCGGGGACGGGTCGACGCGCTGGACGCGTTCGGCCGCGAGTCCGGGCTCGCCTTCCAGCTCATCGACGACGTCATCGGCATATGGGGCGATCCACGGCACACCGGCAAGCCGGCCGGCGCGGATCTCGCCGCCCGCAAGAAGTCGCTGCCGGTGGTCGCCGCCCTCTCCTCCGGCACCCCCGCCGCTGGGGAACTCGCCGAGCTGTACGGGAGGCCGTTCGCACCGGACGATCTGGACCGCACCGCGCTGGCCGTCGAGCGGGCCGGCGGCCGCGCCTGGGCCCAGGACCAGGCGGCCGACCGGATGTCCCGCGCGATGGACGAACTGGCCCGGGCGATCCCGGACCCCGAGTCGGCGGGCGGCCTGCTGTCCCTGGCGGAGTTCGTGACCCGGCGCAGCAACTGAGCGCCGCACCGGGAGGAACCGGCGGGCGGGTCCCGCGCATCCCCACGGTGCGCGGGGCCGGACCTTGTACACGTCCTCCGTACCGGGGGGAGCGCTCACGGCCCGGCCGCCCTACTCTGATGCCATGGACAGAGAACAGCGTGTCTGTCCCGTCTGTGGGCAGCCCGTACAGTCCGTCGTCCGGCGTCACAAGACCCTGGGCGCCTGGGTGCCGCGCTGGGGCCCGGGCCCCTGCCACAACCCCGACTGCGAGGCCCATGTCGAGGAGAGCACCCCCGTGCGGTCCAAGCCCAAGGAGAGCGCCCCCGCGCGGGCCGGGGAGGAGCCGGGCGCCCGATCGGAGCCCAGTGGCACCGGCTAGCGTGATCCCATGACCGAAGCCCTCCAGCACGTCCTGCACATCACCGAAGGCCCGCTCTGGGCGGCGGCCCGCGAAGAGGGCGCCTACGCGTGGTCCACCCGCGGCCGCACCCTCGAGCAGGAGGGCTTCATCCACTGCTCCACCCGCGCCCAGCTCCCCAGGATCGCCGCCTTCCTCTACGGCTCCTACGACGGGCCCGACGACCTGGTCGTCCTCGTCGTCGACCCCGCCCGCCTCGACGTACCGCTGAAGTACGAGGCCGTGGAGCCCGGTGGCGAGGAGTTCCCGCACGTGTACGGGCCGATCCCGGTGGACGCCGTGGTGGGGGTGGAGCCCTGGCGGCCGTGACCGCCGTCGGTCAGGACGCCGCCGGCAGTCCGCCGGTCTCCGGGTCGCGTGCGGTCAGGCAGTACAGGCCGCCCGCCGGGTCGCGCATGACCGTCCAGTGCGAGGCCTCGGCGACCGGCTCGGCGCCGAGCCGCTCGTGCCGGGCGCGCACGGAGCCGATGCCGGTGCCGCAGGCCAGATCGAGGTGGGCGCGGACCGTGTCTCCCTCGTCCAGCCGCTGGAGCAGGATCCGGACCGGCAGCCCGGGCGGGGGCGCGAGCACGTGGAACTCGGGCCGGGAGCCGGGCCGCGACGCCCAGTCGGGCAGCAGCCCGGTCCAGAACGCGACCTCCGCGTCGTAGGCGGACCGCGGGACGTCCACGCACACCTGGTCCAGACGGCTGCCCCCGGCCACCGGCGGCCGGACGGACTCGCCCTGCCACGGCACCGCGCAGAACAGCTGTCCGGCGGGGGAGCGCAGCACGGCCCACCCGTCGTGCTCGGCCGCCGTCTCCGCACCCAGTTTCAGCGCCGCCCCGACCAGCCCGGGAACGTCCGCCACGGCGAGATCGAGATGCGCGCCGCCCGCGCCGCCCGCGACCCCCTGGACCTTCACACAGGCGTCGGCGTCCTTCGCCAGCAGGGTGACGAACTCCTCCCGCTCACCCCGCGGCTCCGACAGGGACGTGTCCGTGACGGCCGTCCAGAACGCGCAGGCCCGCGCGAAGTGCTCGGCGGGCCGGTCGACGAAGGAGTAGGCCCACCGTACGGCGGGCACGCTCACGCGGCCCGCTCCATGAACCGCAGCATGTTCCCCGCGGGATCCCGGAACGCGCAGTCACGCACGCCGTACGGCTGGTCCATCGGCTCCTGGACCACCTCGACGCCGGCCTCCCGCACCCGCTCGTGCAGGGCGTCGCAGTCGGTGGTGGTGAAGATGACTCCGCGCAGCACACCCTTGGCGAGCAGCCGGGCCACGGCGTCCCGGTCGGCCTGGGAGAAGTCCGGGCTCGCGGCCGGCGGCTCCAGCACGATCTCCACGTCCGGCTGCAGCGGCGACCCGACGGTCAGCCACCGCATGCCCTCGTAGGAGACGTCGTTCCGCACCTCGAGGCCGAGGACCTCGACGTAGAAGTGCAGGGCCTTGTCGTGGTCGTCGACGGCGATGAAGCACTGGCGGAGTTTCAGGTCCATGAGGCCAGCCTAAGGGCTGTCCCGTAGTCCCCGGCGGGCGCGCTTGGGGCGGGTGAGTGTGCGGGCCACGCACGGGGGGATGACGGCGGTCTCCTCGTGCGAGCGGGCCCGGTAGGCGCTCGGGGTCTCACCGACCAGTTCGGTGAAGCGGGAGCTGAACGAACCGAGCGAGGTGCAGCCGACCGCCATGCAGACCTCCGTCACCGAGAGGTCCCCGCGGCGAAGCAGGACCTTGGCGCGCTCCACCCGGCGGGTCATCAGATAGCCGTACGGCGTCTCGCCGTAGGCCTCGCGGAAGCTGCGCTGGAAGTGGCCGGGGGACATCAGCGCGGTCCGGGCGAGCGCGGCGACATCGAGCGGTTCGGCGTACTCACGGTCCATGCGGTCCCGTGCCTGCCGCAGCCGTACCAGGTCGTCCAGATTCACCACGCCAGGATCGCACGATCCTCACCGGCTGGGCGCGTGCTCCTGAATCGTGCTTTACCTTGCGTTCGTCCGGTGTATGGAAGCGCTTGTTCCACTGGGGTCATGGACCACATCACGTTCCTCGTGGCGGTCGTCATCATCACGGCCCTGGCCTTCGACTTCACCAACGGATTCCACGACACGGCCAACGCGATGGCCACCTCCATCGCCACCGGCGCGCTCAAACCGCGAACCGCGGTGCTGGTGAGCGGTGTCCTCAACATCGTCGGGGCGTTCCTGTCCACGGAGGTAGCCAAGACGATCTCCGGCGGCATCGTGGACGACGCCCTGGTCACCCCAGGGATGATCTTCGCGGGACTGATCGGCGCGATCCTGTGGAACCTGCTGACCTGGCTGGTCGGCCTGCCGTCGAGTTCGTCGCACGCGCTGTTCGGCGGACTGATCGGGGCGGTGTGGGTCGGCGCGGGTTCCCACGGTGTGCACGTCGACAAGGTCGTCGAGAAGATCCTGATCCCCGCCGTGGCCTCCCCGCTGGTGGCGGGTGTCGCGGCGCTGATCGCGACCTACCTCGCCTACAAGCTCACCGCCCGCGCCCGCAGGAACTCGGTGACCAGGGGCTTCCGGCTCGGTCAGACAGCCTCCGCGTCCCTGGTCTCCCTCGCGCACGGCACCAACGACGCCCAGAAGACCATGGGCGTCATCACACTGACCCTCATCTCGGCGGGGGCGCTCGGCCATGACGCCGGCCCGCCGGTGTGGGTGATCGCCTCGGCCGGTCTCGCCATCGGCCTCGGCACCTACCTCGGCGGCTGGCGGATCATCCGCACCATGGGCAAGGGCCTCACCGAGATCCAGTCCCCGCAGGGCTTCGCCGCCGAGACCGCCTCCACGACCGTCATCCTGACCTCCGCCCACCTCGGCTTCGCGCTGTCCACCACACAGGTGGCCTCGGGGAGCATCCTCGGCGCGGGTCTCGGCCGGCGCCTTGCGGAGGTCCGCTGGGGCGTGGCGGGCCGCATGGTGGTCGCCTGGCTGATCACCCTGCCAGCCGCCGCGCTGGTCGGCGGCCTCTCCGCGAGCGCGGTCAAGCACGGCGGCAACTTCGGCACCGTCGTCGTCGCGCTGATCGGCGCCGCCGTCGCCGCCGGCATCGTCGTGGCCTCCCGCCGCAACCCAGTGCACGCGAACAACGTCAACGACACCCACGAGGTGACCGTCCGCACCACCGTGCCGACGAGCGTCGGCACGGCCGCCTGAGCCACGGGAGCCGACCCATGAGTCTTGACTGGACCGCACTCGGCCAGGTCACCGCGGTGAGCATCGGCGTCACCGTCGCCGTGGTCGTCGTCTTCGCCCTCGGCGTACTGGGGCTCGCCCGGTTGGAGGGCGCGCGGGAGGACGGCGGTGGCACCTCCGCCCTCGGCGCGGCGCAGGCGGGGCTGTGCTTCGTCGCCTGCGCGGCCGTGGTGGCGTACGGCATCTATCTGATCGTGCCGCAGTTCCACTGACGGCCGGCAGGCGAGAGGAGGAGGACAGGTTGACGACACGACCCCTGCTGTCGGACCTCAAGGTCGACTACAGCGACTACGACGACCCGGTGCTCATCCGCCCGGACGGCACCACGGTCGACACCTGGCGGGAGAACTATCCGTACCCGCACCGCATGGAGCGCAAGGAGTACGACCTGCACAAGCGGCTGCAGCAGATCGAACTGCTGAAGCTGCAGAGCTGGATCAAGGCGACCGGGCGCCGGCTCGTCGTCGTCTTCGAGGGACGGGACGCGGCCGGCAAGGGCGGCACGATCAAGCGGTTCACCGAGCACCTCAACCCGCGCGGCGCACGGGTGGTGGCCCTGGAGAGGCCGACGGAGCGCGAGAGCGGCCAGTGGTACTTCCAGCGCTACGTGCAGCACCTCCCCACGGCCGGAGAGATCGTCCTCTTCGACCGTTCCTGGTACAACCGGGCGGGCGTCGAGCGGGTCATGGGCTTCTGCTCGGACGACGAGTACCGGCGTTTCATGCGGCAGGCCCCGCTGTTCGAGCGGATGCTCGTGGACGACGGCGTCGATCTGCTCAAGTTCTGGTTCTCGGTCTCGCAGGGCGAGCAGCGCACCCGCTTCACGATCCGTCAGGTCGACCCCGTACGGCAGTGGAAGCTCAGCCCGATGGACCTGGCCTCGCTGGACCGCTGGGACGACTACACGGCCGCGAAGGTCGCCATGTTCCGGGAGACGGACACGGCGTACGCGCCCTGGACCGTGGTCAAGAGCAACGACAAGAAGCGGGCCCGGGTGGAGGCCATGCGCAGCGTGCTGGCCCGCTTCGACTACGCGGACAAGGACGAGGAGGTCGTCGGCACCCCCGACCCGCGCATCGTGGGCGCGGCGGCGGGCCTGCTGGAGGCGGGGGAGGACGACGCGGCCGGAGCGGGCTGACCGGATCGCGGCCGGGAAGCGCCCCTTGCCGGGCCGGGGCGCTTCGCGGGACGGGAGCGCCGCCCGCCCGCGCACTGCCCCCCGAACCGAAATCCTCAGTATCCTCAGTCTCCTCAGATGAGCCGGCCGTTACGGGCTGCAGGGTTCACGACTGCCGAGGGGGACTCGTGATCGACCTGATATCCGGCGTCGTTCTCCCCGGTGAGCGTTGACGGGCGGCTTGCCGGGCGGCGCCGGGCTCGAGAAGGAACGGGTCGCCCAGATCGTCGTCAGACCGCCGGACGACGAGCCGAGCGGCGAGAGGCCCGGCAAGCCGTCCCGCGGATCGGGCTATCTCGTCGCGGCGGCGACGGTCCTGACGGCCGCGCACGTCGTCAGCGGCGTGGCCCGGGTGCGGGTGTCGTTTCCTTTCGACCAGCCCGAGGGAAGCGAGTTCACGGCGGCCGTGACCTGGCGGCACGACGGCATCGACGTCGCCGTTCTCACCCTGCTGAGGCCTGACCGCGCGCGGATCGAGGTGGCGCCCACGCCGCTGGGCCGGGTCGGCGAACACGACCGGCCGCTGCCGTGCAGCGCGGTCGGCTTCCCCCTCTACAAGATCCGCGGCGATACGGCCGGCAGGTTCCGCGACGCCGCGCATCTGTCCGGTGCGACCTGCGCGCCGCTGTCCAACAGCCGAGGCGGCACCCTGGAGCTGACCGTTCCCACCCCGCCGGCCGATCTCGGCCCCGAGCTGTCGCCCTGGGAGGGCATGTCCGGCGCCGCCGTGTTCAGCGGCGCCCGGATCGTCGGCGTCGTCGCGAGGCATCACCACTGGGAGGGGCCGGGGCGGCTGGACGCCGGACACGTCGGCCGGTGGGCCGAGCTGCTCACGCGAGGCGAGGAGGACGGCGAGGCCCGGCTCGGCTGTCTGGAGTCACTGCTCCGCCAGGGCCTGCGCCCCGCCGACCTGCCGGACGTGGCGTCGCAGGCCGATGGTTCCCGGCGGCTCCCGCGGGGCGTCCGTGCCCATGACCAGGTGGTCGCCCATGGCGCCCTCGCCGAGAAGTACCTGACGGAGTCGCAGCTGCCCTTCGTGCGGCCTCGGGAGGGACGGCACCCGGCCGACCCGTCCCGGCTGTGGGCCTGGCTGTCGGGGGTCTTCCCGGAGGCCGTGCGCGGCGTCGTGCTCGTCGGCCGGATGGGCACCGGCAAGACCCGTACCTGCTTCGAGGTGGCGGCCCGGGCCCGCCACGCGGGGTGGCACGTGTTTCACGTCACCGCGCGCGCCGGGGTCTCGGCCGAGGGCCTGGTCGACGTGGTGCGCGGGGTGCCCGGCGGGAACGTGCTGTTCGTCTTCGACTATCTCGACACGTACGCCGAGCTGAACCTGAGGCATCTCGCCGACGACCTGGAGGAGGGGGAGGCGCCGGGCACTCGCGTCGCGTGTGTCGCCTCCGTCCGTCCACAGGCGCTCCCTGCCGTCGAGCGGCAGAATCCGGAGTGGCGGCGCGTCTTCTCCCGGCTGGAGAAGGTGTGCCAGGACGCGGACCACCAACAGGCCGTCGCCGAGCGGATCCTGGGCCGTGTCGCCCGCGACGCCGTGGGCCGGTTCGGCGGGGCGGGTGTCGCGGCGTTGTGCGGGCGGCGGCCCGCCCCGGCCGTGGTGCTGATGCGGGGCCAGGAGATCGAGTCGGCGGTGCGCGCGGGCGCGACGCTGCAACAGCTGCGGAAGGGGAGCGGGCGGCACGAGAACGCCCCGCTGACGGTGTGGACGCGTAAGCGCACCGAAGAGGACCTCGCCACCTTTCCCGGCGAGGCCGAGATGATGTGGCTCGCCTCCGCCGTGGCGACGGCGGCCTGCGCACAGGACGAGCGGGCCGTGAAGAAGGCCGTCGGCCACCTCTTGGATCACCATGACGGGCCGCGCCCCGTCACGGGCCCCGAGGGAGTGGTCACCGGCCTGCTGGACCGGGGATGGCTGGTCCGGCTCGACGACGAGACCGGTGAGGACGGCGAGATCGGCGTCATGCACGACGTCGTCGCCGACGAGTGCCTGCGTCAGGCCTGTTTCCGGGACGACTGGTTCCGGGCCGACACGGTCAGGGAGCTGTTCTCCGCCTTCCTCGTCAGCATGCGCACCCTGCGACTGGCGGCCGGCCACGTCCGCCGGTGGGTGACCGATCTCGACGAGGAGCGGCGGGACCGGGTCCGGACGATCTGCGACGAGTGGCTCGGGGCGCACGCCGCGACCATCGGCGGGCGACTGTGCGCCGCCGGGGAACGGGCGGAGGCCGGAGCTACCCTCCTGACCCTGCTGACCGGTCCGCCGTGGCAGTCCGGCGCCGTCGCCGCCTGGGACGGTCTGGTGGCGCCGTGGCTGCGCGCCGCCGAATCCGACGCGCCGGACCTGGTGCGGAACCTGTTGGCCGCCGCGATCCGCAACACCGCCGACGCCGTTCCCGAGCCGCTTGCCGCCGCGGCCGTGGCGTGGCTGCGGCGCAGCCACGACGCGCCCGACGTCCACGCCGTCGCCGAGGCCCTGGCCCGGGCGACCGGTCTGCCGGAACCGTGGCGCGCCGAAGCCGTGGCCGAGGCGGTCGACTGGCTCGCCGCCCACGGCGTCGCGTCCAGCCGGCGCCCCGTCTTCGCGGCCCTGCTCGACCGGAGCGACCTCGCCCAGGACACGCGGGAGCGCGTTCTCGACCTGGGCGTGACCGGCATCCGTCGGCGCCTCCCCGCGGCGGGCACGGCCCACGTGCTGCGGACGCTCCTCAACCGGCCCGACCTGGTGGGCGACCAGCTCCACCGTGCTGTCCGGCTGGCCCACCAGTGGCTCGACGCCCACCCGGAGGACCCGGTGGCGTCGTACGTCCTGCGGTCCCTGCTCACCCGGACCGACCTGGACGCGCCGTGGCGCAGGCGCACGCTCGAACGGGCACTGACCTGGACCGCCTCCCAGGGGACGGACCCGGCCGCCGGCTACGTCCTGCGCAAGGTGCTCGCCCACCCCGACCTCGGGACCGATGCCGCCGCTCGGGCGGCGGACCTCACCCTGCGCTGGCTCGAGGGCAACATCACCAGGAGCGACGCGTCCTTCGTGCTTCCTCCGCTGCTGTTGCTGCGCGGCCCGGACCATGGCCCTGAACCCGCCTGGACCACCAGTGCGGTGCGCTACGCCCTCACGTGGCTGGACGTGGACGACCACTGCACGTCCGAGGAGGCCGTCTACGTGCTCCGGCCCCTGCTCGAACAGCCCTCCCTGCCGCCGGAGTCGGCCGAGTGCGTCAGCGAACAGACCCTCGCCTGGCTCGGCGTCCACGGGGACAGCGAGAACGCCCGCTCCGTGCTGCCCGGGCTGCTCAGCCTGCCCAGCGAGGCGCCGCACCTGCACGGGTACCTCGCCTGCGCCTTCGCCCTCGACTGGCTGGAGGACCACCACACCACCCTGGAAGCCACCTACGTCCTGCGCCCCCTGCTGGAGCATCCCGTGCTCTGGGAGCGGGCCGAGGAGGCCGCCGGGTACGCCCTGGCCTGGCTCGGCCGCCACGCCCCGGCCGGTACCCCGTCCCACCCCGGGACCGACACGGTCGCCGACGCCGTGTCGTTCGTGCTCAAGCCACTGCTCACCAAAAGAGGCCTCCCCGCGGAGCAGACCAGGACGGCCGTCGACATCGCCCTGGCCTGGCTCGAACCCCGCCGGACCGACGAGCGGGCGCGGTTCGTCCTCGGTGCCGTCCTCCCGCACGCGGGGGAGCCCGGGGACGACCGGGCCGTGGCCTTCGCCCTGGAGTGGCTGGCCTGCGGCCACGGCACCGCCGTCGAGGCCGCGCATGTTCTCGGCCCGCTGGTCGTCCGTGAGGACCTGGATCCGGAACGCGCGGGCCGCGCCGTCGGTCACGCCGTCGAGTGGCTGGAGTCCCACCGTGAAACCACGGAAGCCAAGTGGGTCGTGTGGCCCCTGCTCTTCCGGCCCGGACTCGACAACGACCAGCGCCGGCTGGCCGCGGAGGCCGCCCTGCGCCTGGTCGCGGTCCGCCCCGAGGAGCTCAAACCCCGTCGCCTGCGGCAGCTCTCCCAGCTGGGCCCGCTGCCCGCCGACTGCGATGTAGCCATCGCGGACCACGTCCTCGAGGGGATGGCGGACGGCAGCGCCGGGCCGGCCCTGCTGCCGTCCGTCCTGCGGAGGCAGGGCATCCGCCCCGACCAGGTCGAACGGCTGGTGGACCACACACTGGAGTGGATCGGCGCCAACCCCACCTCGAGCGGGCGGAACACCGCCCTGCGCGCCTTGCTGGGCCGGACCGGTCTCGACGCCGGCCGGGCCCGACAGGCCGGCACGCTGGCGCGGACGTGGCTGGCGGTCCGGGGCGGCTCCGTCTTCGCCGGCCGGATCCTGGAACCGCTGCTCGCGAACCGCGCCTTCGACGCGGGGGACGACGCCCCCGGCACCACGGCGATCTCCCTCGCGCTCGACTGGCTCACCGTCCACGCCGCGCACACCTACGCCGGCCATGTCCTGCTGGCCGCGCTGAACCGGCCCGGTCTGACTCCTGGGCAGGCGGAGGCGTACGCGGCGTACGCGCACAGCTGGATCGCCGCGGCCGATCCCGACGACGACCGCGTCCCCCGGCTCAGGCGGCTGCTGCCGCCGCGGGCCTGACGCACGGGACCCCGGGGCCGGGCGAAGAAGACCGCACCCGGACCGTCATGGACGCCGTGCTCGGCGGCCAGCGGGCCGGGTGCGGTCAGGGAGACCCTGCACGTAAGGAAGTTGCAGGTCAGATGGCGTGATCAAAGATCAGGCCTTCTTGGTCTCCCAGAAAATCTTGTCGATCTCGGCGATCAGCTCGAGGGCCTTCTCGCCGGTCTTGGGGTCGGTCGAACCCTTGGCGGCCGACAGGGCCTTCAGGGTGTCGTTGACCAGCGTGTGCAGCTGGGGGTACTTCTCGAAGTGCGGGGGCTTGAAGTAGTCGCTCCACAGCACGGAGACGTGGTGCTTCGCGAGCTCGGCACGCTGTTCCTTGATGACGGTGGCGCGCGCCTGGAAGTGCGGGTCGTCGTTGGCGGCCATCTTTTCCTGCACGGCCTTCACCGACTCCGCCTCGATGCGGGCCTGGGCCGGGTCGTACACACCGCAGGGCAGGTCGCAGTGCGCGCTGACCTTGACCTTGGGGGCAAACAGGCGGGAAAGCATGGAGCGTTCCTTCCTCGTGATCGTCTTCTCAGGTGGGACATTACTCCCTGCAAGACGGGTTTTCGCGAGTGCCCCCTAGGGCTTAGGACAAAAGTCCGGGGTGAGACTGAGACTGGTGGAGGAACTGACCGGGGAGGTGCCGGCGATGCCGGAGCTGTCACAGGAGACCGAGCGGGGGAGGGTGGCGGTGCCCTTCGGACTGGCCGAGGTGACCGGGCCGTCCATGGTGCCCACGCTGTACCACGGGGACCAGCTGGTGGTGCAGTACGGGGCGAAGGTGCGGGCCGGTGACGTGGTCGTGCTGCGGCATCCCTTCCAGCAGGACCTTCTCGTCGTGAAGCGCGCGGCGGAGCGGCGGGACGGCGGCTGGTGGGTGCTCGGGGACAACGCGTTCGCGGGCGGGGACAGCACGGATTACGGGACGGTGCCCGACGAGCTGATTCTCGGCAAGGTGCGGCTGCGGTGGCGGCCGCTCAAGGCGGATCAGCGTTCGCCGCTCGCGGTGGTGCGCTGGGCGCTGTCGGCGGCCAGGCCGGTGCTGGCGGTGCGGTCGGCCTCGAGGCGTTTGCGGGCCCGGTAGGCGGCCACGTTGGCGCGGGTCGCGCAGCGGTCGGAGCAGTAGCGCCGGGAGCGGTTGGTGGAGGTGTCGAGGTAGGCGTTGCGGCACGGTGCGGCCTCGCACAGGCCCAGGCGGTCGACGCCGTACTCCGTGAGGTGGAAGGCCAGGCCCATCGCCGCGATCGCCGCGTAGCCGGCGGTCGCGTTCGACGGATGGTCCGCGAGGTGCATGTGCCACAGCGGACGGCCGTCCTCGTCCCGGAAGTTGTGCCCGGAGATCTGCGGGCTGACCGGGAACTCCAGGAGCAGCGAGTTCAACAGGTTCACCGCCAGCGTCTCGTCGCCGCCGTCCGCGGCCTCGAAGACGGCGCGCAGCCGCGCCCGGACCGAGCGGAAGCGGGTGACGTCGGCCTCGGCGGCGCGGCGGGCCGCCTCCTGGTTGTTGCCGAACAGGTCCCGGACGGCCTCCACCGAGGTGAGCGCGTCCTTGCCCCTCAGCGGCTCCTCGGTGTTGACGAGACGCACGGCGTAATCCGAGTAATAGGCCAGTTCCACTTGTAGTCCTTACGGAGGGGCTCTATGGTCTTGGTGCGGTCGAGTAACGACTGATCGTGCTCTCAGGGTATTACGTGGCGACTGACGAGGGGGCTTTCATGGCCATCGACACCGGTACCGACTGGCAGGCCTGGCAGGACAGCTGGGACCGACAGCAGGAGTGGTACATGCCCGACCGGGAGGACCGCTTCCGGATCATGCTGGACATGGTCGAGGCCTTCGTCGGGCCCGAGCCACGGATCCTCGACCTCGCGTGCGGTACGGGCACCATCACCGCCCGGCTGCTGGCCCGCTTCCCGAAGGCCGTCAGCACCGGGATCGACCTCGACCCCGCCCTCCTGACCATCGCTCGCGGCACCTTCGAGGGCGACGACCGGGTGACCTTCGTCGAGGCCGACCTGAAGGACCCGTACTGGCCCGCGCGCCTGCCGTACGAGTCGTACGACGCGGTCCTCACCGCCACCGCCCTCCACTGGCTGCGCACCGGCCCCCTCACCGAGCTCTACGGCCGCATCGCCGGACTCGTCCGGCACGGGGGCGTGTTCATGAACGCAGACCACATGATCGACGACACCACGCCCCGGATCAACGCGGTCGAGGAGACCCACCGGCGCGCCGCCATGGGGCCGGCGCAGCGCGCGGGCGCCCTCGACTGGGCCGAGTGGTGGCAGCTCGCCTCCCAGGACCCGGTCCTCGCCGGGCCGACGGCCCGCCGATTCGAGATCTACGGCGCCCATGCCGACGGCGAGATGCCCTCCGCGGCGTGGCACGCGCGTGTGCTGCGCGAGCAGGGCTTCACGGAGGCACGGCCGGTGTGGTCGTCACCGGCGGACACACTGTTGCTGGCACTGAAGTAGTCCGGCGTGACGAAGGGGCGGCACGGGAGATCCGTACCGCCCCTCACACTCGCCGTACCGGCGTCACAGCACCTTGGACAGGAACGCCTGGGTCCGCTGGTGCTGCGGGTTGGTCAGGACCTCGCGCGGGTTGCCGGACTCGACGACCACGCCTTCGTCCATGAAGACCAGGCTGTCACCGACCTCGCGGGCGAAGCCCATCTCGTGGGTGACGACGATCATCGTCATCCCGGACTCGGCCAGGTCGCGCATGACGTCGAGGACGTCGCCGACCAGCTCCGGGTCCAGGGCCGAGGTGGGCTCGTCGAACAGCATCAGCTTCGGGTCCATGGCCAGCGCCCGGGCGATCGCCACGCGCTGCTGCTGGCCGCCGGAGAGCTGCGAGGGGTAGGTCCCGGCCTTGTCGGCCAGGCCCACGCGCTCCAGAAGCTGCCTCGCACGCTCCTTGGCCTGGGTCTTGCTCGCGCCCTTGACCTGGACCGGGGCCTCGATGACGTTCTCCAGCGCCGTCATGTGCGGGAACAGGTTGAACCGCTGGAACACCATGCCGATGTCCCGGCGCTTCAGCGCGACCTCGCTGTCCTTGAGCTCGTACAGCTTGTCGCCCTTCTGGCGGTAGCCCACCAGGTCGCCGTCGACGTACAGCCGGCCGGCGTTGATCTTCTCGAGGTGGTTGATGCACCTCAGGAAGGTCGACTTGCCCGAACCGGAGGGGCCGATGAGGCAGAACACCTCGCCGGACCGCACCTCCAGATCGATGCCCTTGAGCACCTCCACCAGCCCGAACGACTTGTGGACGCCCTCGGCCCTGACCATCGGTGCCGCGGAGTCCACGGCAGACGTGGTCGTCTTCGTGATCTTCTCGGTCATGCCATGCCTCCCTTGCCCCGGCCGAGCGACAACACGTTGGCCCTGATCTTCTGGAAGGGCGTCGGCGGCAACTGACGCAAGGAACCGCGGGCGTAGTACCGCTCGAGGTAGTACTGGCCGACGCTGAAGATCGAGGTCAGCACCAGATACCAGGCCGCCGCGAGGAACAGCATCTCGGCCGGGGCGCCGGAGGTCTGGCCGATGTCCTGGGCGACCCGGAGCAGCTCCGAGTACTGGACCACGGACACCAGCGAGGTCGTCTTCAGCATGTTGATGACCTCGTTGCCCGTGGGCGGCACGATCACGCGCATCGCCTGCGGGACGACGATCCGGCGCAGCGTCTTGCCGTGGCTCATGCCCAGCGCGTGGGACGCCTCGGTCTGGCCCTCGTCGACCGAGAGCAGACCGGCCCGGCAGATCTCCGCCATGTACGCGGCCTCGTTGAGACCGAGGCCGAGCAGCGCGGTCAGGAACGGGGTCATGAAGTCCGACCACTCGTTCTTGTAGATCGGCCCGAGGTTGATGTACTCGAAGACCAGACCCAGGTTGAACCAGACGATCAGCTGGACCAGGACCGGGGTGCCGCGGAAGAACCAGATGTAGAACCAGGCGACGGACGACGTGACCGGGTTCTTCGACAGGCGCATCACCGCCAGCAGAATGCCGCCGACCACGCCGATCAGCATGCACAGCACCGTGAGCAGGAGCGTCTTGCCCACGCCGCTGAGGATGCGGTCGTTGAAGAAGTAGTCCGGGATCGCCCCCCAGTTGATCCTGCCCTGGGAGAACGCGTAGACGATGCCGGCCAGCACCGCGATGGCGAGCACGGCGGACACGTACCGTCCGTAGTGCCGGACCGGGATGGCCTTGATGGCCTGCGAACCGGCCGGCGGGGTGTCCGCCGGTCCGTCCGTCTTGTCGATGTCAACAGTCACGGGTGTTGCCTTTCAGTGGCCGCAGACCGCGCGGTCACTTGCCGCCGTTGATGGTGACTTCCTTGACGGCGCCGTCGGAGACGCCCCACTTCGTGATGATCTTCTCGTACTCGCCGTTCGCGACGATCGCGTCCAGCGCCGCCTTCAGGGCGTCCCGCAGCTGGGTGTCGTTCTTGGCGACCGCGATGCCGTACGGGGCGGCCTCGACCTGCTCGCCGACGAGCTGGAAGTCGTTGCCGCCGCCGGAGGTCTTCACGGCGTACGCGGCGACGGGGAAGTCGGAGGAACCGGCGTCGGCGCCGCCCGCGCGCAGGCGGGTCTGCGCCTGCTGGTCGTTGTCGAAGGACTGGATGGAGATCGTCTTGCCGCCGGTGCACTTCTTGGCCTCGGCCTTGGCGAGGTCCTCGGAGACGGTGCCGCGCTGCACCACGATCTTCTTGCCGCACAGGTCGGACCAGGACTTGATGCCCTGGTCGTCGCCCTTCTTGGTGTAGATCGAGACACCTGCGGTGAAGTAGTCCACGAAGTCGACGCCTTCGCCGACCTTCTTGCCGGTGTCGGAGTCGATGCCCTCCTGGCGGTCCTTGGTGTCGGTCATCGCGGACATGGCGATGTCGTACCGGTTGGAGCGCAGGCCGGTGATGAGGGTGTCGAAGGTGCCGTTCTGGAAGTCGAACGTCACGCCGAGCTGCTTGCCCATCGCGGCCGCGAGGTCCGGGTCGATGCCCACGGTCTTGCCCGCGGAGTCCTTGAACTCGACCGGTGCGTAAGCGATGTCGGAGCCGACCTTGATGACGCCCGCGTCACGGATCGCCTTCGGCAGCTTGTCGGCCAGCGGGGCCGAGCTCGCGGAGGCGGAGCCACTGCTCTCCGAGCTGCTGTTGTCGGTCTGGTCGCCGCAGGCGGAGAGCAGCAAGGCGCCGGCGACCGCGAGGGATCCGACCGCTGCCAGGCGGGTGCGCGCGGCGGTGGTACGTCGGGTGGTGCTTGCGGTCATGGTGGGTTCCTCCGGCGGATGGATGGAGATGCCGATGGGGCGGCACAGCCGATGGGTCGACAGTGCCGTTGGGTCGACGAGAACACACACCTTTGGGTGTCGCGACCTCGTGTGATTACGGCATCTTGCCATTCGGACTAGGCCAATCAGGGGGCCAGCCATGTCAAAATCGGATAACGGGCGACCCCCGAACCGCATCACTCCAGTCCATCACGACCGGATGGACCGCACCATCTGCGGGAATCCTGCCCTCCTGCCGGAAGATCTTCGGTTCGTCTGACTGTGTGATCGTTCGTCATGCGCTGCGTCCGTTCAGTTGAGTCCGTGTCAAGCGTTTTCGGCGGGCTTGGCGATTCCTCGCGCATGAGGCATGTCACGCGCCCCGGCCCCTGTGACCATGAGCGCGGGCGTGTGTGGAAGATCCACAGGTCGCGCGCTGTGACCTTGCACGGAATGGACTCGTCGGCCGTGGTCTCCGTCGGGTAAGAAGGTTCTCTACACCCCTCATCCGGGGCTCAGGGCGCGTGTGCGGCGCGCCCGACGCGCAGGCCCGTACGCATCACCTCAGGGCTCTGACGTGATGCCTGCCCGCTCCTCACCCGGAGTGGCCACCCTCAACCAAGAAGACTTAAGGGGTACAACACAGTGGCAGCGGAGATCGTCAATCCTCGCAGCGAGAACGCGGACCGATCGGGCTCGGAGGGCGGTGCCGAACCCCTCGATTCCTTCGACCCGGCGTTCGCACTCCACCGGGGCGGGAAGATGGCCGTGCAGGCCACCGTCCCGATCCGTGACAAGGACGACCTGTCCCTCGCCTACACGCCCGGCGTCGCACGCGTGTGCACCGCGATCGCGGAGCAGCCGGAGCTGGTGAACGACTACACGTGGAAGTCGTCCGTCGTCGCCGTCGTCACCGACGGCACGGCCGTCCTCGGCCTCGGCGACATCGGGCCGGAGGCCTCCCTGCCGGTGATGGAGGGCAAGGCCATCCTCTTCAAGCAGTTCGGCGGCGTGGACGCGGTTCCGATCGCGCTCGCCTGCACGGACGTGGACGAGATCATCGAGACCGTGGTGCGCCTCGCCCCCTCGTTCGGCGGAGTGAACCTCGAGGACATCTCGGCGCCGCGGTGCTTCGAGATCGAGCGCCGGCTCCAGGAGGCCCTGGACATCCCGGTCTTCCACGACGACCAGCACGGTACGGCGGTCGTGACGCTGGCCGCGCTGCGCAACGCGGCCCGGCTGAGCGGGCGGAGCATCGCCGACCTGCGGGCCGTCGTCTCCGGTGCCGGAGCTGCCGGGGTCGCCATCGCCAAGATGCTGGTCGAGGCCGGCATCGGGGACGTCGCGGTCGCCGACCGCAAGGGTGTCGTCTCCGCCGACCGGGAGGACCTCACCGACGTCAAGCGGGAACTCGCCGGTTTCACCAACAAGGCCGGGCTGAGCGGGTCCCTCGAGGACGCGCTGGCCGGCGCCGACGTGTTCATCGGCGTCTCCGGCGGCACGGTCGCGGAGAAGGCCGTCGCCTCCATGGCCGAGGGCGCGTTCGTGTTCGCGATGGCCAACCCGAACCCCGAGGTGCACCCCGAGGTCGCCCACAAGTACGCGGCGGTCGTCGCGACCGGGCGGTCGGACTTCCCGAACCAGATCAACAACGTGCTGGCGTTCCCGGGCATCTTCGCGGGCGCGCTGCAGGTGCGGGCGTCCCGGATCACCGAGGGCATGAAGATCGCGGCGGCCGAGGCGCTGGCCGGGGTCGTCGGTGACGACCTCTCCGCGGACTACGTGATCCCGTCGCCGTTCGACGAGCGGGTCGCTCCCGCGGTGACGGCCGCGGTGGCCGCGGCGGCTCGTGCCGAGGGCGTCGCCCGGCGCTGACGTGCCTCTAATGGCCCCGTCCGTTCGGGCGGGGCCAATTTTTTGCCCTCTTGTCCGCCCGTTCGGGTGAGCCGGGAGGTCAAGAGGGCATGTCTCACAGTCGCCCCCGGTTTCGCCAACCCGTCCCCACCCCTATCGTCGGGGGCATGTTCGCCGTCTACGCCGCCCGAATCGACCGCGACCAGCCGCTTTCCGGACTGGAGTTGGGGGAGCGACCGGCTCCCGAGGCTCGTCCGGGCTGGAGCACCGTCACTGTGCGGGCCGCCTCCCTCAACCACCATGACCTCTGGTCCCTGCGCGGCGTCGGCCTCGCCGAGGACAAGCTGCCGATGATCCTCGGCTGCGACGCCGCCGGTGTCGACGAGGACGGCAACGAGGTCGTCCTGCACTCGGTCATCGGCCAGACCGGGCACGGGGTCGGACCCAAGGAGCCCCGGTCCATCCTCACGGAGCACTACCAGGGCACCTTCGCCGAACAGGTCGCGGTGCCGACCTGGAACATCCTGCCCAAGCCCAGGGAGCTCTCCTTCGAGGAGGCCGCCTGTCTGCCCACCGCCTGGCTGACGGCGTACCGCATGCTCTTCACCAACGCGGGCGTCCGGCCGGGTGACTCCGTCCTCGTGCAGGGAGCCGGGGGCGGTGTCGCCACCGCCGCGATCGTCCTCGGCAAGGCCGCCGGGTTGCGGGTCTTCGCCACCAGCCGGGACGAGGCCAAGCGGAAGCGGGCGCTGGAACTCGGCGCCGTCGAGGCGGTGGAGCCCGGCGCGAGGCTGTCGCAGCGCGTGGACGCCGTCCTCGAGACCGTCGGCGCCGCCACCTGGTCGCACTCGGTGAAGTCGCTGCGGCCCGGCGGCACGCTCGTCATCTCCGGTGCGACGAGCGGCGACCGGCCCTCGCACGCCGAGCTCACCCGGATCTTCTTCCTGGAGCTGAAGGTGGTCGGCTCCACGATGGGGACCAAGGACGAGCTGGAGGACCTGCTCTCCTTCTGCGCCGCCGCCGGGGTCCGCCCCGTCATCGACGAGGCGCTGCCGCTGGACCGGGCCCGTGAGGGCTTCGAACGGCTCGCGTCCGGCGAGCAGTTCGGCAAGATCGTGCTGACCAGCGGCTGAGTCGTCGCCTCCGCTTCCTGCCGACTTCTTTGCGTCAACCTCGGTTGACATCGCCTCTCGTGTCAACCTATGTTGACAGCATGACCGAAGCAACGGATCTCGCCGAGCGGGCCGGCGACCGCGATCCACGGGTCGGGCTGCGGGCCGTCGCCGCACTGCGCAGGCTGCTGGAGCAGCTGGAGGCGGTGCAGGTGCGCAGCGCGCGCAACCAGGGCTGGTCGTGGCAGGAGATCGCCGCGGAGCTCGGAGTCAGCAGGCAGGCCGTGCACAAGAAGTACGGGAGGCAGTGATGTTCGAGCGGTTCACCAAGGACGCCCGGGACGTGGTGCGCGGGGCTGTCGAGCAGGGACAGGAGGCCGGCTCCGTCGGGGCCGAGCACATCCTGCTAGCCCTGCTGGAACGTGAGGCGAGCCGCGCCTCCTTCGCGCTGGCCGCCCTCGGGCTCGCCGGGCGCAGGGACTCCGTGCGGGAGGCACTGGAGGAGACGCGTCGGCGGGCGGGACTGTCGCGCGCCGACGCCGACGCCCTCGCCGGACTGGGTATCGACGTCTCGGAGATCGTCTCCAGGGTCGAGGAGGTGCACGGTGCCGGTGCGCTGTCCGCCGGGAAGGCCGTGACCACGGGACGCCCCGCCTTCCGGCGGGACGCCAAGCAGGTCCTGGAGAAGTCCCTGCGCATGGCGCTGGCCCACCGTGACCGGCGGATCGGCGACGAACACATCCTGCTCGCCCTCACCGTCCTCCCCGGCCCGGCCGCGGAGGTCCTCGCCGACCACGGGGTCACCCACGCGTCGGTGACCCGGGTGCTGTACGGCGGGCAGGAAGGGCACGCCCAGGCCGGATGATCAGACCTTCGGGCTGCGCAGTATCGCCCCGATGTGCGCCGCCGCCGTCGACAGATGGCGGCGGGCGTCGCGCAGTTGGGTGCCGGTGACGCCGTGGTCGCGGGCCGCGTCCCGGATGTCGTCGCGGAAGCGGTCGAGCAGTCGGTCGAGATCGCGGGACGGGTCGCCGCTGGAGTCCTCATGGGCCCAGGCCGGTTCGTACCCGGCGGGGAAGTCCTCCGGGGTGGCGGAGTACTCCGGGCCGGTCGTCGCCGTGGAGGCCGCTGCCGGTCGCTCTCCGGAGCCGCCGGTGCGGCCGAAGCCCAGGTCCTTGCCGAACTCCTTCCCGAAGTCCTTGCCGAACTCGCCGAACTCCCGGGCCAGCTCGGTCAGCCCCTCGCGGACGCCGGTCGGCCAGTCGCCCCGTGCGAAGTGGTCCTGGACCTGTTCCTGGACCCGGCGCGCGATGCGCTGCATCTCCTCCTGCGCCTGGGCCCTGGCGTGGTCCTGTGCCTCCTTGGCCTGGCGACGGGCCCGCTGGGCCTCGTCACGGGCCCGGCGGCTCTCGTCCTTGGCGCGGCGGGCCTGTTCCTTCCACTCCTGCTTGACGCGGCGCATCTCCTCCTTGGCGGCGCGCCAGGACTCCTTGTCGCCGTAGTCTCCGTAGTCGCCGCTGTCGCTCGGATCGCCGTCGCCGTGCTCGCCGTGCTTGCCGTGGGCGGGGCCGGGGCGGCCGTTCTGGCGGGCCTGGGTGGCCGCCGCCCGCATCTCGCGGCGCAGATCGCCCGCCGCGCCGCGCACATCGGCCCGGATCTCCGCGGCCAGCTCGGCGACCGACTCGCGGATCTCCAGTTCCAGGTCGGCCAGTTCACCGCTGCGGTCGGCCAGTTCGGCCCGGCCCGCGTCGGTGATGGCGTACACCTTGCGGCCGCCCTCGGTGGTGTGGGTGACCAGGCCCTCGGCCTCCAGCTTGGCGAGCCGCGGGTACACCGTGCCCGCCGACGGCGCGTACAGCCCCTGGAAGCGTTCCTCGAGGAGACGGATCACCTCGTAGCCGTGGCGCGGGGCCTCGTCCAGAAGCTTCAGCAGGTAGAGCCGGAGACGGCCGTGGGCGAAGACGGGAGGCATGTCAGAGCACCTTCTTTTCGGTCGTGCTGTCGGCCGGGACGCCGGGGGAGGACTCGGTGGCCGGGCCGTCGTCGGTCTGGGGGCGGCGCAGAAGGGCGATCGAGCCGGAGACCGTCGTCGCCTTCAGCCGGCCGCTGCCCGTGCCGAGACGGCCGGTGATGCGCTTCGCGCCCCACTGCCCGCTGACCCGGAGATCCTCGAAGGCGTTGGAGACCGAGCCGCTGGCGGTGTTCGCCTCCACCTCCGCGTCGGCTGGATGGGGCAGCCGGATGGCGATCTCACCCGAGACGTTGGTCAGGCTGATGTCGGTCGGACGGCTCGTCGGGTGCAGGTCGACGATCATCGACCCGCTCACCGACTCGGCCTTCACCGAGGACCCGGCCTCGACCACGGTCAGGTCCCCCGAGACGGAGTGGAACCGCAGGTCGCCGCTGAGGGCCTGGGCCTCGACGTTCCCCGAGACGGTCTCGGTGCGGACCGGGCCCGCGAGCCCCACCAGGGTCGTGTCCCCGGTGACGCCCTTGACCTCGGCGCGCCCGTCGATCCCCGAGACCACCGCGCCGGCGCTGACCACGCCGACCTCGACCCGGGTGCTAGTCGGCACGGCGAGGGTGACGACCGCGCTGCGCCGCCAGCCCTTGCGGTCGAGCCACTTGAGGAAGCCCTTCCAGGGCAGGTCCTCGTACGCCACCGTCAGCCTGCCGTCACGGTGGCTCACCACCAGGGGCGGTCCCTCGATCCGGGAGACCTCCAGGCGGGCGGGGCCCTCGTCCGTGCCCACGACGTTGACCGTGCCGTCGACGACGCGGACGTGCAGCTCGCTCACCGGCTCGTCGAACGTGAGCTTCCTCGGTTCGGCGACGGACCACTCGGACATGGTGCGGACCCCCTTCAGGCCGGCCGGACGCGCCATATCGCGTCTCACGTAATTCACGATATATCGCGGCCGTGGAAAGTCAAGGAGTTCCCGGAGCCGTACATGCGAAAGGGGCGCCCGTGGGCGCCCCGTCGACGTGCCGCGTGCGGCCTACTCGTCGTCCTCGTCGTCCAGCCGTGCCAGCCAGGTCGCCAGCCGCTCCACCGGAACCTCGAAGTCCGGGTTCAGATCGACGAACGTGCGCAGCTGCTCGGCGAGCCACTCGAAGGTGATCTCCTCCGCGCCGCGCCGCTTCTCCAGCTCTTCGATGCCACGGTCCGTGAAGTACATGGGTCAAGGATAAGTGCGCACAGACGGCCGGGCCGCACCCCCGGGAGAGGGGGTGCGGCCCGGCCGCGTACACCTTGCGCGAGAGCGGTTACGCCTCGAACACCTCGCGCACCAGCTGCTCCTGCTCGGCCTGGTGGCGCTTGGCGGAGCCGACGGCCGGGGACGAGCCGTGCGGCCGCGAGATGCGGCGCAGGCGCTCGCCGTGCGGGATGTCGGCACCGACCGCCAGGTCCAGGTGGTCGATCAGGTTCAGGGCGATGAACGGCCAGGCGCCCTGGTTGGCCGGCTCCTCCTGCACCCAGAGGTACTTCTCGGCGCCCGGGTACTTGTTGACCTCGGCCTGGATCTCCGCGCCCGGCAGCGGGTACAGCCGCTCGAGGCGGATGATCGCCGTGTCCGTGACGCCGCGCTTCTGCCGCTCGGCCTCCAGGTCGTAGTAGACCTTGCCGGAGCAGAAGACGACCTTCTTGACCGCGCTCGCCTCGACGGTGGTGTCGCCGATGACCGGGCGGAACTCGCCGCTCGTGAACTCCTCCGCCTTCGACGCGGCGGCCTTCAGACGCAGCATCGACTTCGGGGTGAAGACGACCAGCGGCTTGTGGTGCGGGTTGTGCACCTGCCACCGCAGGAGGTGGAAGTAGTTCGACGGGAGGGTCGGCATGGCGACCGTCATGTTGTTCTGGGCGCATAGCTGCAGGAAGCGCTCGACACGGGCCGAGGAGTGGTCCGGGCCCTGGCCCTCGTAGCCGTGCGGCAGGAGCAGCGTCACGCCGCTTGTCTGACCCCACTTCTGCTCGGCCGCCGAGATGTACTCGTCGACCACCGTCTGCGCGCCGTTGACGAAGTCGCCGAACTGCGCCTCCCACATCACGAGCGCGTCGGGACGGGCCAGCGAGTAGCCGTACTCGAAGCCCATGACCGCGTACTCGGACAGGAGGGAGTTGTAGACGTTGTAGCGCGCCTGGTCCTCGGCGAGGTACTGGAGCGGGGTGTGCTCCTCGCCCGTCTCGCGGTCGATGAGGACCGCGTGGCGCTGGCCGAAGGTGCCCCGCTGCGAGTCCTGGCCGGACAGGCGGACCGGGACGCCCTCCAGGAGGAGGGAGCCGACCGCGAGGGTCTCGCCCATGCCCCAGTCGATCGTGCCGTCCTCGACCATCGCCGCCCGGCGCTGCAGCTGGGGCAGCAGACGCGGGTGGACGTGGAAGTAGTCCGGGATGTTGACCTGGGACTCGGCGATGCGCTTGACGACCTCCGAGGAGACCGCGGTCGGGACGGCGACCGGGAAGCCGTCCTGCGGCTCCTGGGAATCGCCGCCGACGGGCTGCGCGGTGGCCTCGCGGACCTCCGTGAAGACCTTCTCCAGCTGGCCCTGGTAGTCCTGCAGCGCCTGCTCGGCCTCTTCCAGGGTGATGTCGCCGCGACCGATCAGGGACTCGGTGTAGAGCTTGCGCACCGAGCGCTTCTTGTCGATCAGGTCGTACATCAGCGGCTGGGTGAAGGCCGGGTTGTCCGACTCGTTGTGACCGCGGCGGCGGTAGCAGATGAGGTCGATCACCACGTCCTTGTTGAACGCCTGGCGGAACTCGAACGCCAGCCGCGCGACACGGACGACGGCCTCCGGGTCGTCGCCGTTCACGTGGAAGATCGGGGCCTCGATCATCCTCGCCACGTCCGTCGCGTACATCGACGAGCGGGAGGACTCGGGGGCCGCGGTGAAGCCGACCTGGTTGTTGATGACGATGTGGACCGTGCCGCCGGTGCGGTAGCCGCGCAGCTGCGACATGTTCAGGGTCTCGGCCACCACGCCCTGGCCCGCGAAGGCCGCGTCGCCGTGCAGGGCCACCGGCAGGACGGTGAAGTCCGTGCCGCCCTTGTTGATGATGTCCTGCTTGGCGCGGGCGATGCCCTCGATGACCGGGTCGACCGTCTCCAGGTGGGACGGGTTCGCGGCCAGCGAGACCTTGATCTGCTCGCCGTCCAGGCCGGTGAAGGTGCCCTGGGCGCCCAGGTGGTACTTCACGTCGCCGGAGCCGTGCATCGACTTCGGGTCGAGGTTGCCCTCGAACTCGCGGAAGATCTGCGCGTACGACTTGCCGACGATGTTCGCGAGGACGTTGAGCCGGCCGCGGTGGGCCATGCCGATGACGACCTCGTCGAGCCGCGACTCCGCGGCGCTGTCGATGACCGCGTCGAGCAGCGGGATGACGGACTCGCCGCCCTCCAGGGAGAAGCGCTTCTGGCCGACGTACTTCGTCTGCAGGAAGGTCTCGAAGGCCTCAGCCGCGTTCAGCCGGCGCAGGATGCGCAGCTGCTCCTCGCGCTCCGGCTTGGTGTGCGGGCGCTCGATGCGGTCCTGGATCCACTTGCGCTGCTTCGGGTCCTGGATGTGCATGAACTCGATGCCGGTGGTGCGGCAGTACGAGTCGCGCAGCACGCCGAGGATGTCGCGCAGCTTCATCAGGGACTTGCCGGCGAAGCCACCGACCGCGAACTCGCGCTCCAGGTCCCACAGGGTGAGGCCGTGCTCGGTGATGTCGAGGTCGGGGTGCTTGCGCTGGCGGTACTCCAGCGGGTCGGTGTCGGCCATGACATGGCCGCGGACCCGGTAGGAGTGGATCAGCTCGAAGACCCGGGCGGCCTTCGTGACGTCGTCGTCGTGCGAGGCGTCGATGTCCTTGAGCCAGCGGACCGGCTCGTAGGGGATGCGCAGGGCCTCGAAGATCTCGTCGTAGAAGCCGCCCTCGCCGAGGAGGAAGTTGGCGACGATCCGCAGGAACTCGCCGGAGGCGGCGCCCTGGATCACCCGGTGGTCGTAGGTCGACGTGAGCGTCATGACCTTCGAGATGCCGAGCTTGTTCAGGGTGTCCTGGCTGGTGCCCTGGAACTCCGCCGGGTAGTCCATGGAGCCGACGCCCATGATCACCGACTGGCCGGGCATGAGGCGCGGCACGGAGTGGACGGTGCCGAGGCCGCCGGGGTTGGTCAGGGAGACCGTGACACCGGTGAAGTCGTCCATCGTCAGCTTGCCGTCACGGGCGCGGCGGACGATGTCCTCGTAGGCCTGCCAGAACTCGAAGAAGTTCAGCGTCTCGGCCTTCTTGATGCCGGCCACGACGAGCTGGCGGTCGCCGTTGGGCTTCACCAGGTCGATGGCCAGGCCGAAGTTGACGTGCGGCGGCTTGACGAGGGTGGGCTTCCCGTCCTTCTCCGCGTAGTGCCAGTTCATCGACGGCATGGCCTTGATGGCCTGCACCATCGCGAAGCCGATCAGGTGCGTGAAGGAGATCTTCCCGCCCCGGGCGCGCTTGAGGTGGTTGTTGATGACGATGCGGTTGTCGAACAGCAGCTTCACCGGGACCGCGCGCACGGACGTGGCCGTGGGCAGTTCCAGGGAGGCGTTCATGTTCTTGGCGACCGCGGCGGACGGGCCGCGCAGCGTCACGTACTCCGGGCCCTCGGGGCTCGCGGCGGCGGGCGCGGCCTTCGCGGCGGCGGCCGGCTTCGCGGGGGCCGGAGCGGCCTTCGCTGGAGCCGGAGCGGGCGCGGCGGCCGCGGGCTTCGGGGCGGCGGCCGGGGCCGGCACGGAGGCCGGGGCGGCGGGCGCGGCCGGCCTTGCGGGCGGCTGGGTCGTGGTGGTGGTCGCTACGGCCCCCGCGGCCGCAGTACCCGCCGTAGCCGAGGGAGTGGCCGCCCCCGGCTTGTAGTCGGCGAAGAAGTCCCACCAGGCGCGGTCTACCGAATTCGGGTCCTGGAGGTACTGCTGATAAATCTCGTCGACGAGCCACTCGTTCGGCCCGAACGCAGCCGCGGGGTTCTTGCCCGCTTGGTCTGCGTCGGTCGAGATGTTCGAGTTACTGGGGGACTGTGGCGACACGGCGGCAACCGCCCTCTTCCGCTTCACAAGGTGATGGACAGCGGGAATAAAGGCTACGCCCCCGACAGGGGGAAGGTCAGGTCGGGCAGGTCCATCGTCGCGTAAGTCACATCAGAAAATGCGTTTCGGGGGCGGAAATGGCGGGAAACAAGCGTGGTTGCGCTCTGAAAGGGATGTGTTGGCGCAGGTCGCGCACGTCGAGCGCGCGGACCTGTGCGAACCGGTGCCGACCTGCACCGGGGCACTGCCTGATCACACGTGTCCGGCAGCGCGGACTTCCTGCGGATCTTGCGGCTCCGGTTCGCACTTTACGTCAACTTGAGGAGGAAGACCCTCCTGGAAGAGTGACAAGAATCCGGCAGCCCCGTTGGGATTCGGCCACACCGATCCGGCCGCCGTGCAGATCGACCGCCCAGCGGGCGATAGCCAGCCCCAGTCCCGTACCGCCGTCGCTGCCCGGTCCGTGCGGCCGGCGGACGGCTCCGCGGTTGAACCGCTCGAAGACGCGGTGCCACTCCGAACGCGGTATGCCGGGGCCCTCGTCCAGGACCTCCAGTTCCAGCGACTCCGGCAGCGGACCGCGCCGCGCCTTCACCGTCACCCGCCCGTGCGGCGGACTGTGCTTGACCGCGTTGTCGATCAGGTTCGCGACGACCTGGTGGATGCGCTCCGGGTCCGCGTGCGCGGTCAGTTCCGGCGGGGTGACGTCCAGGTGCAGATGGACGTCCGTACGTGTGTGCGCGCCGCCCGAGCCCGTGTTGGCGCGCGCGGAGGCGACCATGTTGGCCTCCTTCAACACCCCCGACAGATACGGCCACACCTCGAAACGCCGCTTCCGCAGCGGTACGACCCCGTTGTCGAGGCGGGACAGGTCGAGCAGGGTCTCCACCAGCCGCCCGAGCCGCTCCGTCTGCTTGAGCGCCGTGCGCATCGTCTCGGTGTCGGGCTCGGCGATGCCGTCGACCACGTTCTCCAGGACGGCGCGCAGGCCCGCGATGGGCGTGCGCAGCTCGTGCGAGACGTTCGCCACGAGTTCCTTGCGCTGGCGGTCCTGCGCCTCCAGCTCGTCGGCCATGACGTTGATGGTCTCGGCCAGGTCGCCCAGCTCGTCGCGCCGGTTCTCGCGCACCCGGCGGGTGTAGTCGCCGTGCGAGATGGACCGGGCCACGGCGTTCATCTCGTCCAGCGGGGCGGTGAGCGAATGCGCCACGAACTGCGTGATCAGCAGGGTCGCGATCATCGAGAAGACCGTGATGAAGCGCAGTTCCGTCTTGGTGTGCACCGCGATCATCGACAGGCCGGTGGTGATCAGCACCGAGATCACGACCAGCGCGCCCAGCTTGGTCTTGATCGAGAACGGCCGCACTCCGCCCCAGGGCTCCCCGGGGCCGGGAGCGGGGCTTCTCGGTCCGTCCGGCCCGGAGCTCATGGCGTCGGTGTCTCCAGTGCGTAGCCCACGCCGTGCACCGTGCGGATCCGCTCGGCGCCGATCTTCCGGCGCAGTGCCTTGATGTGGCTGTCGACCGTGCGGGTGCCGGAGGCGTCCGCCCAGTCCCAGACCTCGGCGAGGAGCTGCTCACGGGAGAGCACCGCGCGCGGGGTGTTCGCCAGGCAGACCAGCAGGTCGAACTCGGTGGGCGTGAGGTGCACGTCCTCCGAGCGCACCCGCACCCGGCGCTGCGCATGGTCGATCTCCAGCTCGCCGAGCCGCAGGATCCCGCTGCGGGGCGTGGTCGCCGCGATCGCGGCGCGCTCCACCCGGCGCAGCAGCACGTGCACGCGTGCCGCGAGTTCCCGCATGGAGAACGGCTTCGTCATGTAGTCGTCGGCGCCCACGCCGAGCCCGACGAGCATGTCGGTCTCGTCGTCACGCGCGGTGAGCATGAGCACCGGCACCGGCCGCGCGGCCTGCACGCGACGGCAGACCTCCAGACCGTCGAAGCCGGGCAGCATGATGTCGAGGATCAGCAGGTCGGGCTGCCAAGCCTCGGCGGTGTCGACGGCCGCCGGTCCGTCGCCCGCGGTTTGCACGAGGAACCCCTCGGCGCGCAGGCGGGCCGCGATGGCGTCGACGATCGTCGGGTCGTCCTCGACCACCAGGACGCGCCGCTGCGCGCCCGGGGTCGCCGTCGTCGTGCCGTTGTGCGAGGTGTGTGTTGTCTCCATCGCCCGCCCCTGAGTGAGCTTTCCGGAACCAGTGGGGTGGTCCCTTGTCTTCGCATGACTGCGGTTGACGCGTAAATGATCGGCGTCAGGCATGCAACGTACCCGGAGTCACCTTGCCTTTGCTATCCAGGCCTGACGGCGACGTGCACGACGTCCGGCACGCCTCGGGCAACGGGGATCTCTTCGGTACGCACCCACCGGAACCCGGCATTCCCCATGGTTCCCTCGAATTCCGGCGAGGGTTGTGCAGACCATACGGCGAGGACTCCACCAGGTCTCAACACTCGTGCGCAGCTTGTGAGTCCGGTGTGTGAATACAGGTTTTCGTTGCCCTCGGTGACGGTCCAGGCCGGGCCGTTGTCGATGTCGAGGCATACCGCGTCGAACGTGTCGTAAGTCTCATCGAGATGGTCCAGCAGGTCCGCGGTCACGATCCGTGTGCGCGGATCGGCCAGGGCCCGCGCGCTGAACGCGGACAGCGGGCCGTCGAGATGCCAGTCGATGACGGCGGGCTCGCGCTCCACGACCGTGATGCGGCCCCAGCGGGGATCGGCCGCGGCGTGGGCGAGCGAGAACCCCACGCCGAGGCCGCCGATCAGCAGGTCCGGGGAGTCGCGGCCGTCCAGCGCGGCGAGCGCGGCGTCGACGAGCAGCCGTTCCGAGCGGCCGTCGGAGGTGTCCATCAGGAAGCAGCCGTTGGCGATGATCTGGAGCAACTCCCCGTGCCGCCGCAGGACGACCTCGCCGTAGGGCCCTGTGCGGCGGTCCAGCACTTCGGGTACTCGGGTGTCGTCCGGGACGTCCTGGGAGAGCGGCATCGGTCCATCGTTCCATTCCCCTGACGGTTTGTTGACGAATTCTCGGGACCGCCTGTCAGGCGAGGGTGAACGACCGCTGCGACGTTGACGAACCCCTGTGTTCCCACCCTGCCGGACCCTCCGGGGGACTCTGAGGTTCCTGTGAATCGGCCCCCGGGTGGCGCCGGTCACAGACACGCCACAGGTCGGGCGCGAAGGGTGGGGTGTGACGGAAGGAGCGCCTCTCAAGTGGAACGCACGGTGAAACCCACGAGTCCGCCCCTTCCCGACGCCGGCGGACTGCTCGACGGCATCCCGGGCCAGCGCGCGCCCCGGCGCACCGGCAGCCCCGCGGCGCCGGCCCTCCGCCCCCGGCCCCGCCTCCGCATCCCCGTCCCCTTCACCCTCTCCTACGGCGCCGTCCTCGCCGTCACCTCCTACGTCACCGCGCACGCCGACCCGGCCCTCGTGCACGCCCTGCACCAGGGCTCCAGCACGGACGTGGCCCATCTGCTGCGCACCCCGGTGCTGGTGCTGCTGGCCAGCGCCCTGTGGGTGGCGGGCGGCTTCGCCTCGCCGTTCACGCTCGGCTTCCTGATCGTCCTGACCGCGCTGGAGCGGCGCGTCGGGGCCGCCCGCACGGCCGTCGTCTTCCTGCTCGGGCACGTCCTGGCCACCCTCGCGACCGAGGGCCCGGTGGGTCTGGCCGTCCTGGCGGGCCATCTGCCGGACAGTTCGCTGCACCGCCTCGACTACGGCATCAGCTTCGGCGTCGCCACGAGCGTGGGCGCCCTCGCGGGCCTGCTGCGGCCCTGGCTGCGGTGGCCGCTGCTCGCCGCGTTCGGCGGGATGCTCCTGCAGGACCTGATCGGGTTCACGGACCCCATGACCAACTGGGGACATCTGATCGCGCTGGCCACCGGCGTCGCGGCCTGGCCGTGGGTACGGCGCTGGAGCCGGGCCCACCGGGACGCGGCCGCTGCCGCAGCGGGCCGTCAGTCGTCGTAGCGGACGGTGCCGTCCTCCCGCAGGGTCGGGTGGATCTTCATGGGGCCGTACTCGTCGACGTCCGAGGGGCGGGGCGGCTCGGGGCCGTCCGGGCCCATGCGGATCATGCGTTCCACGCGGCAGACCCGGAACAGGCGGTTCTCCACCCTCACCTCGTCGGCGCGGCCGGCCGCCCGGAATTCCTCGGCGGCCCGGGCGTAACGGGCCTTGCGGCGGTCGTCGTAGCGGTACAGCATCGCCCACACGCGGGACATCCCGTCGTACAGCGAGCGCCGGGCTTCGTGCGGGGTCGGATGGAGCGAGCCGGAGGGCGTCCATCCGTCGTCCCCGCGTTCGGCCACCGCGAAGCCGACCGGCAGCCGGACCACGTCCGGGTGCGTGCCGGCCGCGCGCGCGGAGTCCGCCCGTACGTCGGCCGGGAAGCGGGCGCCGGTGTACACGAACTCGCGCAGTCCCAGCCGCAGGGCGCCCGCCATCGGCCCCTCGTCCCGGCCGGGGTCGAGCACGAAGCCCACGTCGGGCGAGCGGGCGGTGCCGCGCTCCTCCCAGGAAGGGGACACCGGCTCCGGGTCGGTGGGCCGGGGCGGCTCCAGACCGTCGTCGCCGGTCCGCGCGAACTCGTCGCCGCGTACGACGCGGTAGCGCACCCCGAGCGCCTCCACCTCGTCCGCGGGGTGACGCTCCAGGACCGAGACGGCCGCGAGCAGCGCACGCCGGGCGGCCGGGTCGTCGGTGCCGTCCTTCGCCGTGAACCACAGGTGGGAGTTGAGCCCGTCCCTGGCCTGCTGGGGCATGCCGTCCACGACCGGCTTCAGCAGCCGCCAGCCCCCCGCGGACCCGGCCGGGTCCTGGGCGGCGACACCGAAGACGGGCCCGCGCAACGCGATGTGCGGGTAGCGCCGGGAGGCCTCCACGGCGTCCGCCTCCGTCACCCAGGCGATGGGGTCGTCCCGGAGCACCAGCTCCGCGTGCAGGGCGTCGAGCCGTCGCTTCCAGTCATCGGTCATATGCGCATTGTGGTCGCGGCGCGGGGCGGCTTCGGGGCGAATGCCGGAAGTGGGCGGGGAGAGGGAAAAGAGGCGGAAGTGGGAACGTGCGCCGGGTCGCACGCTCCCGCGGACACGCCCCCGACCGCCCCCGCGCACGACCGGCTGCACGACACCGGAGCCGCTGAGGCGCGGCTGACGCTCCGCGGTCGGCACTCCTCGAGGTTCACCCGTCCAGGGCGGTCGTGATCGCCCACAGCGAACGTGCCGCATGCCGGGGAACATTCAGGGGCTCATGTGCATTGAGTCGGCATAGCTCAACTTGACTGCCGAAGGGGAGATCATGGCTTCGACGTCCGCACCGCTCACTCTGCCCGTACTGCCTCTCGACGACGAGGTCGTGCTCCCCGGCATGGTGGTCCCGCTGGACCTCAACGACACCGACGTACGTGCCGCCGTGGAGGCCGCCCAGGCCGCCGCGCGGTCCGAGCCCGGAAAGCCCAGGGTGCTGCTGGTGCCCCGGATCGACGGGACATACGCGAGCACCGGCGTGCTCGGCACGATCGAGCAGGTCGGCCGGCTGGCCGACGGCGACCCGGGCGCGCTGATCCGCGGCCGGGGCCGGGTGCAGATCGGCGCCGGGACGACCGGACCGGGCGCCGCCCTGTGGGTGGAGGGGACACGGATCGACCAGACCGTGCCCGAGCCGCTGCCCGGTCATGTCGCCGAACTCGTCAAGGAGTACAAGGCCCTGGCCACCGCCTGGCTGCGCAAGCGCGCCGCCTGGCAGGTCGTGGACCGCGTGCAGGCCATCGACGACGTCTCCGCGCTCGCCGACAACTCCGGCTACTCGCCGTTCCTGACCACCGAGCAGAAGGTGGAGCTCCTGGAGACCGCCGACCCGGTGGCCCGCCTGAAGCTCGCCACCCAGCAGCTGCGCGACCACCTCGCCGAGCAGGACGTCGCCGAGACCATCGCCAAGGACGTCCAGGAAGGCGTCGACAAGCAGCAGCGCGAGTTCCTGCTGCGGCGCCAGCTGGAGGCCGTGCGCAAGGAGCTGCGTGACCTCAACGGCGAGCAGGAGGGCGAGGAGTCCGACGACTACCGCTCCCGCGTCGAGGCCGCCGACCTGCCGGAGAAGGTCCGCGAGGCCGCCCTCAAGGAGGTCGACAAGCTGGAGCGGTCCAGCGACCAGTCGCCCGAGGGCTCCTGGATCCGCACCTGGCTGGACACCGTCCTCGAACTGCCGTGGAACGAGCGGACCGAGGACCGGTACGACATCCAGGGCGCCAAGGCCGTCCTCGACGCCGAGCACTCGGGCCTGGAGGACGTGAAGGAGCGCATCACCGAGTACCTGGCCGTGCGCAAGCGCCGCAGCGAGCGCGGTCTCGGGGTCGTCGGCGGCCGGCGCGGCGGTGCCGTGCTCGCGCTGGTCGGCCCGCCCGGAGTCGGCAAGACCTCGCTCGGCGAGTCCGTCGCCCACGCGATGGGCCGCAAGTTCGTCCGCGTCGCCCTCGGCGGCGTCCGTGACGAGGCCGAGATCCGCGGCCACCGCCGTACCTACGTGGGCGCGCTGCCCGGCCGGATCGTGCGCGCGGTCAAGGAGGCCGGGTCGATGAACCCGGTGGTCCTGCTGGACGAGATCGACAAGGTGGGCTCCGACTTCCGGGGCGACCCGGCGGCCGCCCTCCTGGAGGTCCTGGACCCCGCGCAGAACCACACCTTCCGGGACCACTACCTGGAGGTCGAGCTCGACCTTTCGGACGTCGTCTTCCTCGCCACCGCCAACGTGCTCGAAGCCATCCCGGAGGCCCTGCTCGACCGCATGGAGCTGGTCCGCCTCGACGGCTACACCGAGGACGAGAAGGTCGTCATCGCCCGTGACCACCTGCTCCCGCGCCAGCTGGAGCGGGCCGGCCTGGACAAGGACGAGGTCACGCTCGACGAGAGCGCGCTGCGCAAGCTGGCCGGCGAGTACACCCGCGAGGCCGGCGTGCGCACCCTGGAGCGGACCGTCGCCCGGCTGCTGCGCAAGGTCGCCGCCCAGCACGAACTGGGCGAGCGGGAGCTGCCGTTCACCGTCACCGACGAGGATCTGCGCGGCCTGATCGGGCGCCCGCACCACGTGCCCGAGTCCGCCCAGGACCCCGCCGAACGCCGGACGGCCGTCCCGGGCGTCGCGACCGGCCTCGCGGTCACCGGCGCCGGCGGAGACGTGCTCTACGTCGAGGCATCCCTCGCCGACCCGGAGACGGGCGCGGCGGGACTGACCCTGACCGGCCAGCTCGGGGACGTGATGAAGGAGTCGGCGCAGATCGCGCTGAGCTTCCTGCGCTCGCACGGCGCGGAGCTGGAGCTGCCCGTCGGCGACCTGAAGGACCGGGGTGTGCACATCCACTTCCCGGCCGGCGCGGTCCCCAAGGACGGCCCGAGCGCCGGCGTCACCATGACGACGGCCCTCGCGTCCCTGCTGAGCGGACGGCTCGTCCGTACGGACGTGGCGATGACCGGAGAGGTCTCCCTGACCGGACGGGTGCTGCCGATCGGCGGCGTCAAGCAGAAGCTGCTCGCCGCCCACCGCGCGGGAGTGACGACCGTCGTCATTCCCAAGCGCAACGAACCCGACCTGGACGACGTCCCCGCGGAGGTCCTGGACAAGCTCGACGTCCACGCCGTCACCGACGTCCGCCAGGTACTGGAGCTGGCGCTCGCGCCCGCCACCGAGAGCGCGGCGCCCGAGGTTCCGGCAGCGGCGTGACGGACGCTGCCGGATGAAGGCAGGGCCCGGGTCCCCTTGAGGGAGCCCCGGGCCCTCGCCGTACCCGGCCGGGCCGCCGGCGGCCTGTGCCTGCGGAATACTTGAACCGCCGCGCCAATGGCCCGGAACTGGCGGAAAACAGGAGTGCTGACGTGCACGAGGAAGCAAGCGGCGACGAGCTGTCGTCGCGCGGGGTGGAGCAGGGCGACCGGGAGTTCCTCTCCCTGGAGCGGGAGCTGACCGTGCTCTTCCGCCGCGCCCGGGCCAACCAGGGCGAGATGGCCCGCGAGGTCCACCCGGACCTGGAGTCCGCCGCGTACGGCCTGCTCGTGCGGCTGGAGGAGTGCGGGCGCCAGCGCGCCACCGAGCTCGCCGCCTACATCGGCGTCGGCAAGGCCACCATGTCCCGCCAGCTGCGCGCCCTGGAGCAGCTCGGCCTGATCGCCCGCGAACCCGACCCGGCGGACGGCCGCGCCTGGCTGGTCGACCTGACCGAGGAGGGCCGCAGCCGGGTGAGCCGGGTCCGCGAGGCCCGCCGCGAGCGGTACGTCAGCAACTTCTCCCACTGGGACCGCCGGGAGGTCGCGGAGCTGGCCCGCCTGCTCAACCAGCTGAACCGGGGGATGGAGAAATAGCCCGGCGGCTTCACAGCTCCACGTACACGGCCGTCGCGTCGTCGTGCGTCTTGGCGCGCCCCAGGAACGCCCGCCCGGCGGCGTCCGCGAGCTCCAGCTCCCGTACGCGCTCCACCAGCGCCCGGGCGCCCGCCCCGCGGACCAGGGCGAACAGGTCCGTCCAGTCGCCCTGCCGGAAGGTCTCCGCCCAGCGCGTCGCCCCGTCCGACAGCGCGGCCAGGGCCCGCACCCGCGCCCGCGGCACGCTCCCCGTCACCGCCCGCCCGGCCACCGCCGGATCCGCGGCGGCCGTGAAGAAGCCGCCTTCCCGATTGCGCAGCCGGCCGTCGACGATTTCGGCGCTCCTCAGGAGCTCGCGCGGCAGCAGGGCCAGCCGGTCGTCGAGGACCGGGGTGACCATGCCGTCGGGTGCGGCGAGCAGCAGCGCGGCGTCGGACAGGACGAGGTACTCGACGCTCTCCGCCGACCAGCGCGCGACGGCCACCGTCGCCTGCGGGGTTCGCGGGTGAGAAAGGTCACAGGTTTCCGCATGGGCCCCGGCGGTACGTGCGATGGCGAGGGAAAGGGCCTCGATCAACGGAACATCCGGGAGTGAAACGGTCAGTTCGGTCAGGGCCCCGCCCAGTCGCGCAGTGAACCAGGGGACCGAATGCAGACAGCCCGCACCACCCGGCGGCGGCGTCACCCCGTCGAGGAGGACGACCGAACCGCCCTGCCCGCAGATGGGAACCCCGACGCTCGCGAAGTCCTCGTTGGGGCGGGCCGGATCGCCGGGTTCCGACACAAGTTCCGTACGCATTCGGCCAGTCTGCACGAGCCCTTCACGGTTTCCGCGAAAGGCTTGCATCCACCGCCGAACGGGCCTGCCGTCGCAGGTCAGACGCCTGTTTTGGGGGGTAATGCTGGGGTGCGGGAAGGTGTGGCGGCGAATCCTGCCAAAGCCCGCCGCCCACGTCCAACCGGCCCGCCCGGCAAGGGCGCCGCACACGCCACAGGAACTTGCCCGGCAACTCCCCTCCGATGTTCACTCCTTCGGGTGGCGGGGCATGCGATGCACGGCCCGCGCCCACCGGCACTGGGAGGGTCGGGGACCGAACCGGACGTACGCGCCAGTTGACGGGGCGTCATATCCGGCCCATGGGTACACGAGTCAGGAATGCGAGCACCGGTGCAGAAGACGCGGCCTCGGCGCACAGGCAGCAAGACGGCCTCCGAGGGGGGCGCGGAGCGCACCCCTGTCGGCAAGGGCCGTCCCACCCACGTACGCAACCGGCTGATCGTCGCCGTGGCCGTGGTGGCCGCCGCCATCGCCGGAGCGGGCGCCCCCGCCCTGCTCACCGCCTCGGGACAGTTGAAGGACTCGCAGGACCTGGTCACCCTGGCCGAGCAGACCGAGGACGCCCTGGTCCTCGCCCAGTCCGTCGCGGACGAGCGTGACGAGGTCACCACCTACCTCGCGGCCGGCCGCCCCAAGTCCGGGGCGCCCTCCTCCGACGGCACCGCCCGCGTGGACCGCCAGGCCCGCGAGCTGACCCAGGAGGGCGACACCTCCGCGGCACTGCGAGGGGCCATCGCCTCCCTCGCCTCCGTACGCGAGTCGGCGCTCACCGGCAGGAGCACGGCCGTTGAGGCGCACCGGGCGTACTCGGACGTCATCCTCGCGCTGCACGGCCTCGCCGACCGGCTCGCGGAGGACATGCCGCCCCGCGCGGGCGGCGGCGCCTACGCCCTCGCCCAGCTCGACACCGCCGTACAACAGGCCTCCGCCGCCCGGGGACTGCTGCTCGCCGCACTGAACGTGCCCACGAGCACCAAGACCGTCTACGACCCCGTCACCGGCCTGTCGACCACCCGGAAGGTGTCCTCCGAAGCCGGCACCAAGGTCCGCGACGCCCTCACCGAAGCCGCCCAGCAGGCCCGGGTGCGCTCCGACGCGGCCCTCGCCGACTTCCGCGAAGGCGCCCCGAAGGACGCGGTGGACTCCTACGACTCCACCGTCACCGGCGGCGACGTCGACGCCGCCGAGAAGTACCTCACCACCCTCACCGACCAGCCGACGCTGAGCGACGACGAACTCGGCACCAGCACCAGGAAACTGGACGCGGCGCTGTCCGCCCGCGTCGACCTGATGCGTGGCCTCGAGTCCTCGTTCTACGACCACCGCACCAAGGACCTCGCCGGGCTGCGCGACGACGACGTCACCGCGCTGGAGATCCGGGTCGCCCTGCTCGGGGCCATCATGCTGCTGGCCGTCGTCGTCACCACCGGTATGGCACGCAGCCTCACCTTCCCGCTGTCCGTGCTGCGCCGCGGCTCCGCCCGGCTCGCCGAGACCGAGAACCCGGCCGCCGAGGAACCCGTCCGGTTCACCGGCCGCAACGACGAGTTCGCCCAGGTCGTCCGCTCCGTCAACGCCCTGCACGAGCACGCCGTCGCCCTCCACGAGCGCGTCACCACCCTGGAGTCCGACCGCAAGCACCTCGTCGGACAGCGCCAGAAGATGGCGGACGCCCGCGAGGAACTCCGCGCCGAACTCGCCGAGTCCGCCGACCGGCTGGAGCGGCTGCGCGGCGCCATCACCGGCACCTTCGTCAACCTCGCGCTGCGCACCCTCGGCCTCGTCGAGCGTCAGCTCACCGTCATCGAGAGCCTCGAGGAACGCGAACAGGACGCGGACCGCCTCGCGACCCTCTTCAAACTCGACCACTTCGCCACCGTCATGCGCCGCCACAGCGAGAACCTCCTGGTCCTCGCCGGCACCGAACACGTCCAGCAGCACGCGGGCCCGATCCCGCTGGTCGACGTCGTCCGGGCGGCGGTCAGCGAGATCGAGCGCTACGAACGCGTCCGCATCTCCGCCCTGCCCCCGCACGCGCACGTGGCCGGCTTCGCCGCCGACGACCTGAGCCACCTGCTCGCCGAACTCATGGAGAACGCCACCTCGTTCTCCCCGCCGGACCGCCCCGTCGAGGTCTCCGGCTGGCTCCTGGAGAACGGCGAGGTCATGCTCTCCGTCCAGGACGAGGGCATCGGCATCGACGCGGAGAAGGCGACGCGCCTCAACTCCCGGCTCGCCGAGTTCGACCCGGACGCCCCCTACGACCAGGAGGGCGAGGAGGGTCTCGGCCTCGGGCTGTACGTCGTGGCCCGGCTGGCCCACCGGCACGGGGTGCGGGTGCAGTTGCGCGAGCAGAAGCAGGGTGGGGTGGCCGCCGTGGTCGTCCTGCCGGGCACCCTGCTGGCCGAGGCCTCGGCCGCCGCGGTCCCCTCGGCCACGCCGGCCTCGTCCACCGCCCAGTCCTTCACCCTGCCGGGCGTCGACGCCGAGGCCAACTCCAACGTCCTGCCGGGCCGTTCGAAGGACGCCGGGGACCCGCTGGTCGCCCTCGCGGAGAAGGCCGTCCGCAAGGCAGAGGACCAGCCCGCACAGCCCGTGGAGGACATTCCCGCGGAGCGCGCCGCCGAGACGACCATGGAACTCCTGCTGCCGATCCCGCCAGGGGAAGCGGACGACGAGCGGGAACCCGTGGCCGCCGAGGCCGACGCCGAGCACACCCGGGTCCCCGACGAGCCCGAGGAACTCGTCACGGACAAGGGCCTGCCCAAACGCACCCCCAAGATCACCACTCCCGCCCAGGCTCCGCGCAGGCGGACCGGGGCGGTCGACGCCGAAGCCCTCCGCCGCCGCCTGGGCGGCTTCCGCCGGGGGGCGGAGGCCGGATACCGCGAGGTCGAAGCGGAGACCACCGAGACGGGCCGGAACAAGGTCCCGTCACCCCCGGCCTCACCACAGGCATCACCTCAAGCGTCACCTCAGGCATCACCTCATGCAGACCGAGTCGCACCTCAAGAAGCACACGTACATGCCGAAGAAGACACGGGGGGCACAGTCGAGGAGGCAAGCAGTTGACCGCGCCCAGTACCTTCGGACTGAGCAGTGAAGCCCGTAACCTGCACTGGCTGTTGACGAACCTCGTGGAGGAGGTGCCCGGCATCCAGTCCGTGGCGGTCGTCTCCTCCGACGGCCTGCTCCTGCTCTCCTCGGACCCCGGACGGAACGACGAGGCACGCCAGGCCGGCAGCGGCAAACCCGCCGGCCCGCGCGGCTCCTCCGCCGACCTCGCCACCATCGTCTCCGGCATCGGCAGCCTCACCGTCGGCGCCGCGAAACTCATGGAGTCCGGCGGGGTCAAACACACCATGGTCGCCATGGAGGAGGGCAGCCTCTTCGTGATGTCGATCAGCGACGGCTCCCTGCTCGGCGTCCACGGCTCCGCCGACTGCGACATGAGCGTCGTCGCCTACCACATGGCGCTCTTCGTCGGCCGGGCCGGCCACGTCCTCACCCCCGAACTCCGCAGTGAGCTACGGCAGTCACTGGAGTCGGAGTCGGCCGGGAGCGGCCGATGAGCACCGGCCCGGTCGACAAGAGGCAGCAGCTCCCCGTGCGCGGCGGCGACCGCAGGCCCGCCCGCGTCCGCCCCTACTCGCTCACCGGCGGCCGCACCCGCGCCGGCCACGTCCTCCTCGTGGAGACCTTCGTGGCGGCGCTCGAGGCTCCCGAGGAGCGCAAGGAACTGACGAACGGTTCCCTCAGGTCCACGGTCATGCCGGAACTGCGGGCCATCGTCGAACTCTGCCGCCGTATGCGCACGGTGGCCGAGATCGCCGCGCTGCTGAAGATGCCGCTCGGCGTGGTCCGCGTGCTGCTCAGCGACCTCGCGGACCAGGGAAAGATCCGTGTGTACGGCACCGGTACCGCTCACGGTACGGGCCGTCCCGACCGCGCTCTGCTGGAAAGGGTGCTGAGTGGACTCCGTCGTCTCTGACGCCGCCTCCTCCTTTGGCGTCACCCCGGTCACACCCGTCACACCCGCCCCTCCCGTCACGCCGCTCGCCGAACCCGACGAGCCCCTGCAGCCGTGGCAGACGGACCGGACCCGCGCCCCCATCGCCACGAAGATCGTGGTGGCGGGCGGCTTCGGGGTGGGCAAGACCACCCTCGTCGGCACCGTCTCGGAGATCGAGCCCCTCCAGACGGAGGCGCTGATGACCGAGGCCGGCGCCGGCACCGACGACCTGACCGGGACGCCGCAGAAGACCACCACCACGGTGGCCATGGACTACGGCCGTCTCACGCTCGACGCCGATCTGGTGCTCTACCTGTTCGGCACGCCGGGCCAGCAGCGGTTCTGGTTCATGTGGGACGACCTGGTGCGCGGCGCGATCGGCGCGGTCGTCCTCGTCGACACCCGCAGGGTGAAGGACTCCTTCCCGGCGCTGGACTACTTCGAGAGCTGCGGACTGCCGTACGTCGTCGGGGTCAACCACTTCGACGGCAGCGAGCTGTTCGAGCCGGAGGACGTGCGGGAGGCCCTGACCATCCCCGCGCACATACCTGTCATGATCATGGATGCGCGCCGCCGGATCTCGGTGATCGAGACCCTCTTGGCCCTGGTGGGCCACGCGCTCGACGAAACCCCCGAGTAGCCCCCCACTCGCCCCGAGCAGCCCCGAGCAAGGCCCTTCAAGGAGAGTCCCCCGCATGCGGAAGATACTCGTCGTCGGAGCCGGCCAGTCCGGTCTCCAACTCGCCCTCGGCCTCCAGTCGCACGGGTACGAGGTCACCCTGATGTCGAACCGGACGGCGGACGAGATCCGCTCCGGGCGCGTCATGTCGACGCAGTGCATGTTCCACACCGCCCTCCAGCACGAGCGGGATCTCCAGCTGAACTTCTGGGAGTCCCAGGCCCCGAAGATCGGCGGGCTCGGCGTCTCGGTCGCCGCCCCGGGCTCGCACGACCCCGGCCCGACGCAGCGCGCGATCGACTGGGTGGGCCGCCTCGACGGGTTCGCGCAGTCCGTCGACCAGCGGGTGAAGATGGCCGGCTGGATGGAGACCTTCGCCCAGCGCGGCGGCCAGCTGGTCATCCACGGCGCGGCGGTCTCCGACCTCGACTACTTCTCCCGCGCCTACGACCTGGTCCTCGTCTCGGCCGGCAAGGGCGAGCTGGTGTCGATGTTCGCCCGCGACCCCGAGCGCTCCCCGTACACCGAGCCCCAGCGGGCGCTGGCCGTCTCCTACGTCCACGGCCTCGGCCCGCGCCCCGAACACCCCGACCTGGAAGCCGTCCGCTGCAACCTCGTCCCCGGTGTCGGCGAGCTGTTCATCATGCCGACCTACACCACCTCCGGCCGCGCCGACATCCTCTTCTGGGAGGGCATACCCGGCGGCCCGCTCGACGTGTTCAACGGCGTCAAGGACCCGGCGGAACACCTCTCCCTGACCCTGGAACTCATGGAGAGGTTCACGCCCTGGGAGTACGCCCGCGCGACGAAGGCCGAACTCACCGACGCCGGCGGCACGCTGGCCGGCCGCTACGCGCCCACGGTCCGCAACCCGATCGGCCGTCTCCCCGGCGGCGGCATGGTCCTCGGCGTCGCGGACGTCGTCGTCGCCAACGACCCGATCACCGGCCAGGGCTCCAACTCCGCGTCCAAGTGCGCTACCGCGTATCTCGCGTCGATCCTCGAGCAGGGCGAGAAGGAGTTCGACGAGGAGTGGATGCAGGCCACGTTCGACCGGTACTGGGACACCGCCCAGCACGTCACCAAGTGGACGAACGCGATGCTGGCGCCGCCGCCGGAGCACATCGTGAACCTGCTGGGCGCGGCGGGACAGCTGCCGGCCGCGGCTGATCGTTTCGCCAACGCCTTCAACGACCCGGCCGACTTCGAGAACTTCTTCTACGAGCCGGAGAAGACGGCGGCATACCTGGCCGAGGTCTCGGGCGCCTAGGGCGTCCCAGAGGGTGGGGCGTCCGGGCGTACGGCTCCGAGGATCGGGTGGGATGCGATGGGGGAGACCCTGATCTCCTCTCCCGTTCGAGGCGCCTGGATCACCTCGCCCTCGCCCAGGTAGACCGCCACGTGGGTGGCCTCCGGGAAGTAGATCACCAGGTCGCCGGGGCGCAGTTCCCCGAGGGGGACTCTCGGGAGCCGCGCCCACTGCTCCTGGCTGGTGCGGGGGATCGGGGTGCCGGCGTGGTTCCAGGCCTGGGAGGCCAGGCCCGAGCAGTCGTACGACGTCGGGCCCTCCGCACCCCATTCGTACGGCTTCCCGATCTGCCGTACGGCGTACCGCACCGCCCTCTCGCCCTCCTCCGACGGCTTGTCGTCGTCGCCGAGCGCGCCGGACGCCATGAACTCCTCCTGGGCCCGCGCGACCCCGTCCTTCTCCAGTTCCGTGACCGCGGTGAGCTGGGCGGCGGTCAGCGAGGAGAGGAGTCTCTCGACGTCGGCGAGCCGGCGGCGGACGTCGTCGCGTTCCCTCTTCCGCCGCTCGGCGAGGGTGAGCTGTGCGTCGAGGGCGGCCCGTGCCCTGCGGGCCAGTCCGCCGGCCCGGCGTTCGCTGCCCTCCAGCCGGCCGACCGTCTCGGCCCGCTCGTGCGCCAGCCGGCCGATGACGTGCCCCTGGTCGAGCGCGTGCTGCGGATCGCGGGCCAGCAGGAGCCGTACGTAGGGGGAGATGTCGGTGGTGTTCTGGTACTGCTGGCGGGCCAGTCGGCCGGCCGCGCCCCTGCTGTCGTGCAGGGTCAGCCGGGCCCTGGCGAGTTCGGCGTCCAGGCGGGCGGTCTCGGCCCGCCGCTCCGTGAGCTGTTCCTCGGTGGCGTTGTAGGTCTCGGTCGCCTTCTCGGCCTCCCGGTACAGCCGCTGAAGGTCCGTCAGCAGCGCTGCCACGGTCCGTCCGGCGGGCGGTCCCGGCTTCTCGGGCGCGGACGTCGGCCGCTCACCGGGCCCCGGCGGCTCCGGTACGGCGACGGCGGCGCCGGGGGTCGGTGCCGTCCCCGTGGCCAGCACCCCCGCCGCGGCGACCGTACAGGCCAGACGCAGCAGCCTTTCCGACACGTCGTCACCTCCACCGCGGGGGAGGCGCCCGGGTGGCGGCTCCGGCCCGCAGGGCGAGCATGGGACGCACGGGCGCGGACCGCGCGGCGGGGTGCTCGGTCCGGCGCAACGGCGTCACCCGTCGGTGTCGTCCCGCCTGTCGCCAGGCCTGGTGGTATCGGGTTTCGACCACGGCCACTTCAGCCGGCCGGCGGCCTTCCCCTCGGGGTCGAACTCGTACTTCCACCCCTGTGGCAGCCCCAGCTTCCCCCCGGCCCGGCTTCGCGGCACCCGCTGGTAGACCAGGACCGTCGGGGGTCCGCCGGCCGCGTCGGGGACGGGGATGCGGTATGTCTTCGGCGGGTGCCCGGTCGGGCCCAGCAGCACGGGCAGGACGCGGCCGTCCATGGGCCCGCCCTCGAAGGGGGTGTCTTGGCTCTTCACACCACCAGTGTCGATCAGGTCTCCGCCGCCAGCGCACCCCGGACCAGCTCGGCGGTCTGCGGGTCGCGGCCCGCGGTCACCATGAGGACCGCGACGAACTGTTCCACCAGCCAGTCCCGCAGCTCCCCGGCGGGCGGCTCCTTGCCCTCGTCCAGCCAGATCAGCGAGGCCGCCTCGACCGCGGTGATCCACATCCGTACCGTCATCCGCAGCCGGGGGCCGGGATCGGTGACCCCGAGATGGCTGTAGATGTTCTCGGCCGCGGCCCGTCGTACGCCGTCCACTATCGCGGTCGTACGGGAGGTCTCCACCACGCTGCCGCCCTGGAGCAGAGCGCTGAAGCCGGCGTCGTGCCGGCCGACGAAGCCGAGGTAGCGGTCCAGGGCGCGGGCGAGGCGGGGGAGGAGGGGACCCTCGCGGGGCTCGTCGAAGCAGTGCTCCAGCTCCTCGGCGGCGGAGCGCAGCGCGGCCTCGTACAACTGCTGCTTGCCGCCAGGGAAGTACCGGTACACGAGCGGGCGGGAGACCCCCGCGGCCTCCGCCACGTCGTCCAGCGAGACGTCCTCGGGAAGCCGGTGCGCGAACAGCGAGAGCGCGGCGTCGAGCAGCTGGCTGCGCCGCTCCTCGACACTGAGGCGACGGTAGGCGGGCGCGGCGGGGGTCATGGGGTGCAGGGTAGCCGCCCCGACGCCGCGGACATCCATCGGAAAGGGCCCTGGCCGTGCTGTCCGGGTCGGCGGTGTCCGGCGGCGGCGTGTCCACTCCTTGGTGCCGGTTCGTGCCGACGGCCGTGGCCACGAAAGGCGTATCCCTCGCCGGGCCGGGCGCTCACCAGTGCCCTGGCGCTCCACCGCTCCGGCACCGTCCCGCCCATCCGCATCGTGCTCTTCTCCCGCCGGAGACGGGAGTCGTGGGCGTGGACGAGTGCCGGGCCGCGAGCGGCGACGGCGAGGAGGCTGACATCGGGCCGCCGGAGGCCGCACTGCACGACCGGCGGGCTCGCCCTTCCGCCCGGGGGCTGGCGATGCAGGCCGGGGCCGGCCGCAGAGCCGGAGGCGTACACCCGCGAGCGCGGATGAGACGCCGGGCGGGGCCGGGCCGGTACCTACGCCAGCAGCCCGGACGACCTCCACATCCGTCGGCCGACACCCCGCAGCACGCCGATGTCGTCCAGGAAGTCCGTCAGCCGCTTCGCCCCCGTCTGCATGACCTCCCGCCGGTGCCCGCTCGCCTTCACCTGCGCCAGCGCCTCCCGCTTGTCCAGGCCGACGTTCGTGTAGACCTCCGGATTCACGAAGGCCACCGAGAACACCCGGGCGAACTCCCCGGACGTCAGCCGGGTGAACCCCTGCGACCACCGCGGCGCGGTCATCATCTGCCGGCGCAGCTCCTCGCGCGCGTACCGCACATGCCGCGCCTCCTCCGCCACGTGGATCCGCGTGACCCCCCGGACCAGCGGCTGCACCCGCTCGTCGGGGAAGGTCAGGCGCTGCATCCAGTCGAGCACCTCCTCACCCAGCAGGGTCGCCGTGAAGGACCCGGGCGTGGTGGAGATCGTCTTGAACAGGCGGCCCAGCTGCTGGTGCGTCCGGCTCACCGGGTACCAGGGCGTCCCCCCGGCCGTGATCAGCCGGGCGAACATCTTCGAGTGCCGGCACTCGTCCTCGATCTCGGTGAGCGCGTAGCGCACATGCGCGCTCGTCGCCGCCTTGTCGTAGATGTGCCGCACCAGCAGCTGCATCAGGATGATCTCGAACCAGATGCCCAGCGAGGCCAGCGCCGCGACCTCGTGCCGGGACAGCAGCAGCCGCTGCTCCTCGCTCATCCGCTTCCACAGGGGTGTGTCGTACAGCGACACCAGCTCCGGCGGCCAGAACCACTTGCCTTCCTCGAAGGGCGCGTCCCAGTCCAGTTCCTTGTCGGGGTCGAAGGAGTGCTTCGCGGAGGACGTCAGCAGCCGTTCGGCCACCTGCTCACGGTCCTTGAGCAGCCCCAGCGCGTCCCGCAGGCCGTCCAGCGCTTCGGCTTCCGTGAGGGTCGTCGGAGTCGTCGTCATGGCCCTTATGAGACTGCCTGTCAGTAAGGGCGTCAATCCTTTGTGCGCGACTTCTCGCCGGGTGTGAGGCGGGGGTCACCCAGGGGTGGTCTGTCATCCCCATGGAGTAACGTTCTGACGTGTCCACGCCTCCACCGCCACAGAACCCGTACGGCCCGCAGCCGCAGCAATCGCAGCCGCCGCAGGGTCCGGACGCCCCGGGCCCCTACGGCGGGCCGCCCGTGCCCCAGCCGTACGGCGCCGCGTACCCGCCGCCGGCCCACGGCTGGGTGCCGCCGCCCCCGAAGAGCCGGGCCCCGCTGATCCTCGGGATCGTGGGCGGGGCCGTCGGCGTGGTCGTGCTGGGCATGGTGGCGCTCGTGCTGATCGGGGCGAAGGCCGAGAGCGACTTCCCCGACGCCGAGTACCGGCTGACCCTGCCCAGGACGCTGCTCGACGACCGCTACGAACTCGCCGACGACCTCTCCGACACCGAGGGCCGGGAGATCGAGCAGGAGATGGACGGCGCCTGGGACGCCGAGGTCACCGACTCCAAGGTCGGCCAGTACAGCCTGGGCGGCGTCGAGACCGACGGCGCGCTGCTGGTCTCGGGCATGTACGGCCGGTTCCAGAACACGGACGACAACCGCGACGCCTTGCTGAAGGGCGTCGGCGACGCCGAGGGCCTCACGGTGACCGTGCAGCCGAAGGACTTCCGCCCGGGCGGCTCCGACACCACCGTCACCTGCGAGGTCGTCACCCAGGGTGCGGCGCTGGCGTACCCGGTCTGCGCCTGGGCGGACGGCAACACGGCGGCCGTGGTCGTCGAGATCACCGTGGCCGGGGTCGGCCGGGCCGCCTCCGAGATCGACCTGGAGACGGCCGCCGAGACCACCTTCGAGATCCGCTCCGAGACCCGCAGGCCCCTTTAGGGACTGTCGGCCCGCTCAGACGGAGCAGCCGAGGCCTTCGGGCACCGCGAAGCCGACCGGTTCCGCCCCCTGCGCCGGGAACGCCGTCCGCAGGGTGAAGGCGTACGGCGTCGGGCCGTTCGCGCGCAGATGCAGCAGCCGGGCCTCCGCCTCCGCGACCGTGGGGCGGTGGCCCGCCGGCACCCACCACAACGTCACCATCGCCTCCCGCACCCGCTCGAACCACTCCCGCCGGCGCGCGAGCATCTCCCGGTGCCGCCCCTGGTACATGTACGCGGTCAGGGCATCGGTGTCCCGCCACACCGACATGTTGATGATCAGCCACTGGTCGCCGAAGACCTCGATGTCGGTCGCGTCGCCCTCCTCGGACTGCAACCGCCACACGAAGCCGTCCGCGGCGTCGGCGTCCGCGTTGACCGGGTCGAGGGCGTCGACGAAGTCCTTCAACTCCGGGGAGTCCAAGGGGAACTTGAGGCGGGCCAGATTGACCTGTGCGAGTTCGAAGGCGGCGGTGACCTTCCCGGCGGCAGCGGCAGCGGCATCAGTCATGCGCGAACGTTAGGACGCACCTGTCCGCTCCGGAACCCCCCGTCTCACGAAGTGAGCACCGCCTTCATCACCGCCCGCGCGATCGGCGCCGCCACCCCGCCGCCGGTGATCTCCCCGCGGTTCGCCCGCCCGTCCTCCACCACCACCGCCACCGCGACACTCGGCTCGAAGTCCCGCGCGCCCTGCGCCCAGGAGACGAACCAGGCGTACGGCGTCCCGGAGTTGCCGATGCCGTGCTGGGCGGTGCCGGTCTTGCCGCCGACGCGCGCGCCCCGGATCGCCGCGGTCCTCCCGGTTCCCTCGCGCACCACGTCCTCCATCAGCTCCCGCAGCCGTCTCGCGGTCGACGGGTACATCGCCTGCCGTACCGCGCGGGAACCGGCCGTGGCCACCGTCGCGCCGCCCCGCCGCGTCGTGCGCTCCACCAGGAACGGCTCGCGCACCTGCCCGCCGTTGGCCACGGCCGCCGACACCATCGCCATCTGCAGTGGTGTCGCCCGGGTGTTGTACTGGCCGATCGACGACAGCGCGAGCTGTGCCCTGTCCAGCGAGGTGTCGAAGGTGCTGGTGGCGACCGGGAACGGGACGCGTACCCGGGTGTCGTTGAAGCCGAACGCCCGCGCCGTGCGCGACATCCGCGCGAGCCCCACGTCCACGCCGAGCTTGGCGAACACCGTGTTGCACGACCACTCGAAGGCCGCCCGCAGCGGAGCGTCGCCGCAGCCGTCGCCCTCGTTGGTCAGGCTCGTCGTCGTCCCGGGCAGCCGGTAGGGGGCGGGGGAGCGCGTCGGCCTGTCCAGGTCCGTGATCACACCCGCGTCCAGCGCGGCCGCCGCGGTCACCACCTTGAAGGTCGACCCCGGCGGATACGTCTGCCGCACCGCCCGGTTCAGCATCGGCTTGTCCGGATCGCCGTTCAGCCGCGCCCAGGCGCGTTCGGCGGCCGCGTCGTTCCCGGAGAGGACGGAGGGGTCGTACGACGGGACGGACACCAGCGCCAGGATCCGGCCCGTCGCCGGTTCCACCGCCGCGACCGCGCCCTTGCGGCCGGCCAGTCCCTCGTAGGCGGCCCGCTGGGCGCCGACGTCGAGGGTCGTGACGACGTTCCCGCCGGGCGGGCGCCCACGCGTCAACTCGTTCCACAGCGGGAACCCGGCGAGCATCGGGTCGACGCCGGAGAGGAGATCGTCCTCGGCGTGCTCCAGGAACGACGTCCCGTACTCCTGCGAGGAGAAACCCGTCACCGGCGCGTACAACGGCCCGTCGAGGTACGTCCGTTCGTAGCGCAGCTGCTCCCCGGTGTCCCGCGATCCGGTCACCGGGGCGCCGCCGACCAGGATGTCACCGCGCGGCTGGCCATAACGGGCGATGGACTCACGGCGGTTGGCCGGGTTGCCGTCGTAGTCGGCGGACCGGACGACCTGCACGCGCAGGGCGTTGACGAGCAGCGCCAGCAGGAGCAGGGCACAGAAGACGGCGGCGCGCCGGATGTACCGGGTCACTCCGGTACCTCGGATGCCTCGGAGGATTCGGGGCGTTCGGATGCTCCGGGGAGTCCGGGGAGTCCGGGGAGTCCGGGGAGTCCGGGGACCTCGGGAACTTCTGGGACTTCGGGGACCTCGGCCGTCATCGTGCTCACGGTGCCGCCTTTCCGTCGTACTGCCGCCGCGCCGAGTCGCTCACCCGGATCAGCAGCGCCACGATCGCCCAGTTGGTGACGACCGACGAACCGCCCTGCGCCAGGAACGGCATCGCCATGCCGGTCAGCGGGATCAGCCCGGTCACCCCGCCCGCGATCACGAACACCTGGAACGCCACGATCGAGGCGAGCCCGATGGCGAGGAGCCGCCCGAAGGGGTCGCGCAGCGCCAGGCCCGCCCGGTAGCCGCGCTCCACCAGCAGGCCGTAGAGGAGGAAGAGCGCCGAGAGGCCGGCCAGGCCCAGTTCCTCACCCGCCGTGGCCAGGATGAAGTCCGACTTCGTGGCGAAGCCGATGAGGACCGAGTGGCCGAGACCCAGCCCGGTGCCGAGCACACCGCCCGCGGCGAAGGCGAAGAGCGACTGGGCGAGTTGGTTGGGCCCGAGGCCCGCCTCGATCGACGCGAACGGGTGCAGCCAGTCCTCGATCCTGCCGTGGACGTGCGGTTCGAGGCGGCCCACGGCCACCGCGCCGAGCGTCGCGAGCAGCAGACCGACCGCGATCCAGCCGGTGCGGCCCGTGGCGACGTACAGCATGATCACGAAGAGGCCGAAGAAGAGGAGCGAGGTGCCGAGGTCCCGCTCCAGGATGAGAACGCCCACGCTGAGCAGCCAGATCGCCACGATCGGACCGAGCACCCGCCCGGTCGGCAGCTGCACGAACCAGATCTTCCGTCCCGCGTACGCCAGGGCCGTGCGGTTCGCCGCGAGGTACCCGGCGAAGAACACCGCGAGCAGCACCTTCGCGAACTCGCCCGGCTGGATGGAGAACCCCGCGATCCGGATCCAGATCCGGGCGCCGTTCACGGCGGGGAAGAAGATCGGGAGCGTGAGGAGAGCGAGCGCGGCGACCACGCAGACGTACACGTACTTCTGCAGTACGCGGTGGTCGCGCAGGGCCGCGACGACCACGATGAACAGGCCGATGCCCAGCGTGGACCACACGAGCTGGGCCGGGGCCGCGCGATCGCCGGGTGTCTCCAGGTCCAGCCGGTAGATCAGTACCAGGCCGATGCCGTTGAGCAGCACGCCGATGGGCAGCGGGAGGGGGTCGGCGTAGGGGGCGCGCAGGCGCACGGCGAGGTGCGCCAGCAGGGCCAGCACGCCGAGCCCGGCGCCGTAGCCCGCGGCACCGGGCGGAACCGTGCCGGTCCTGGCGAGGCCGACCGCGCAGTAGCCGTACACGGACAGCAGGACGGCCACGACGATGAGGGTGAGTTCGACTCCGCGGCGCCGGGGGAGGCGTCCGGCGGAGGCGACCGCCTCCGCCCTCGTCGTGTCCGTCATGTTCGCCATGTCAGGAACTTACCCAAATGTCAGCACCAGCGTGGGGCCTCGCCGATGTTGTCGATGTAGCGCGCCGCGCCCCAGGCCCAGGTGCCGTCCGTGAGGAGGTACCAGAGGGGGTTGCCCTGGACGTTCTGGCCGGAGGTCTTGCAGAAGATCGAGACGATCTCGCCGCGGTGCACGGTCCGGATCACCTGGCTGGCGCGGGTCGGCCTGCTGCGCAGGAGGAGCCGGCTCGCGGTGACGCGGCCGCGGTAGAGGCGCTGGCTGCTGCCGTTGTGCCCGCCCTGGCCACTCTGCCCACTCTGTCCGCCCTGTCCGCCTTGGCCACCCTGGCCGCTCTGCCCGCCCTGGCCACCCTGTCCGCCTTGGCCGGCTTGGTTGTTCTGGCTCCACTGGCCGCCTTCGCCGCCGCCCTGCCCGCCCTGGCCGCTCTGCCCGCCCTGTCCGCCTTGGCTCCACTGGTTGTTCTCGTTGCCGCCTTGGTTGTTGCCCCCCTGGTTGTTGCCGCCCTGGTCGTTGTTTCCCTCGTTGTTTCCCTGGCCGCTCTGGTCCTGCCAGTTGGTGCCGCCGCTCTGGTCCTCCTCGTCCCACTGGCTGGAGCCGGGGTCGTCGGTGCCCGAGTTCGTGTTCCATTCGTCGTCGGCGGCGGCCGGCGTGACGACGGCCGCGGTGACCAGTGCGCCGACGGCGGTCGCCAGGGCGAGGCGGGTGAGGGCGGAACGGCGCAAGGACATGGCGATACCTCCATGAACAGGATGGAGCTGACTAACCGCCACATTAGGAGCGCGGCCGGGCTGGCGCCCGTCACGCTGGGCCATCGGGGAGGGCGTCCCCGTCAGGAGGTGCCCGGCGGCGTCTGAGGGAGCGTCAGTGTGGCCACCGCGCCCCCGTCCGCCGTGTTGGCGAAGGCCAGCGCCGCGCCCAGCACCTCCGCCTGTCCCGCCGCGATGGTCAGCCCCAGCCCGTGCCCCTTCGCCCCGCCCTCGGTACGGAACCGCTGCGGCCCGTGCGCGACGAGGTACTCCGGATAGCCGTCCCCGTGGTCCCGCACGGCGACCACCGGCCCGTCCACCGTGAGGACGACGGGTGTCCGCCCGTGCCGGTGCGCGTTGGCCACCAGATTTCCCAGCACCCGCTCGAGCCGCCGCCGGTCGGTCTCGACCCGGGCGTCCCGTACGACCCTGATCTCCGTGTCGGTCCCCGAAGCCCGCACCACCCGCCCGGCGAGCGCGCCGAGCTGCTCCGAGTCCAGTTCCAGCCGCTCCCGGCCGGTGTCCAGACGGGAGATCTCCAGCAGGTCCTCGGTGAGCGTGCGCAGCGCCGCCACCCGGTCGCGCACCAGTTCCGTCGGCCGGCCCGGCGGCAGCAGCTCGGCCGCCGCGTGCAGCCCGGTCAGCGGGGTGCGCAGCTCGTGCGCCACGTCGGCGGTGAAGCGCTGCTCGCTGAGCAGCTTGCGCTGGAGGGTGGCCGCCATGGTGTCGAGCGCGACGGCCACGGCGGCCACCTCGTCCTGCGGCCGGGACGGTTCCCTGGTGTGGGGGTCGTCCACGCGTGCGTCCAGGTCCCCCGCGCTGATCCGGCGGGCCACCTGCGCGGTGGTGTGCAGCCGCCGGGTCACCCGGGTCACCGCGAACGCGCCGACCAGCAGGGTCGCGCCGATCGCCAGTCCCGACGACCACAGGATCGCCGAGTCGAGCGCCTCGATGGTGCGGGCGCTCTGCGAGTAGTCGACCTCGACCGCGAGGGCCCGCCCGCCGTCCGCGGGGCCGGCCGCCCACATCGTGGGGCGTCCCCGGTGGTCGGCGACCATCGTGCCGCGCTCCCCGGCCAGCGCCAGCGTCCGCAGCGGCGCGGGGAGGCCCGCCGGGTCGAGGCCGGCGCCCCCTCCGAGGCTGTCCCCGGCCTCGAACGCCGTCGTGGCGTCCGTCAGCCGGGACAACGCCAGGTCGCGGGCCTCGCCGACGGTCTGGTTCGTCACCGAGACGTGCACCAGGACGCCGAGCAGGGCGGCAAGGGCGCAGCACATCACCGTGATGAACACGGCGGCCTTCAGGGCGAGCGTGCCGGCCCACCGCGGGAGCGCGAGCCTCATCGGCCGCTCGCGGAGGCGGAGGCGGAGGCGGAGGGGGAGGGGGACAGGGATGGGGGCGTGGACGTGAACGTGGACATGGACGGGGACGGGGAGCGTGCGGGAGTGGCCGTCGGCGTCAGGGACGCGGACTTCCGGGACACGGGCTTGCGGCTGCCGGTGCGCAGCATCTCGTCGTGGGTGAGCAGCATGGCGTGCTGCTGCTGGTCCCAGGTCCACTGGAGGCGGTACTCGTACCCGGCGACCTCCGAGGGCGAGCGGATGATCACGGACCGGCCGGCCAGTTCGACACCGCTCACGGCGTCCTCGTAGGCCATGACCTGCACGAGCGTTTTCTTGCGGACGGTGTAGACCCGGACGGCCGTCAGATTGCCGGGCAGCTGCCGGAAGCCGAGCGTCATCTCGTCGTGGCCGTCACCGGTCAGATCGCGGTAGTAGGCCTTGAGAACAGGACAGTCGCGCCCACGCGCTCCGCCCTTCCCGCAGTCGGCCATCCGGCGGGCGGTCTCGTCGTACGCGCCGTCGCCGTAGTCTCCCGGACTCGCGGCGATCTCCGCTCGGACGACGGCGACGGGGTCCACCCGGTGGATGTCGCCGTCGGGTACGGCGATGCCCTTCACCGCCTCGGTCTCCACCTCGCCGATCTCGAAGGCGGGGCTGGAGGCCGGAGTCAGATCGGGCCAGAGCCTGTCCGGGCTGATCGCGGTGGGCGTGGATCCCGCGGCCTGCAGCCCGCCCGCGTCACCGCAGCCCGCGATCACCGGGGCCAGCAGGGCGGCCGCGGCGATGGCGAGGGCGGCGCGAGCGGCTCGGGTGCGGGGACGGCGACGGGGCGGCACGGGACTCCTGAGGTGCATGGTGATGCTGGGCCCCGTACACCTTATTCATGGGGAAGTCCTTTTTACCTACCGGGCGGCCGGGGGATGCCTGGACCGAGGAAACGATTGTGCATGATCACTCCGCCAGTTCTTCCAGCAACCGGGCGGTCGGCAGTCCGGCCCGCAGGTACTCCACGAACAGCTCGTTGTGGAGGGCCCACGGCGAGCGCCGCGAACGTATCAGCCGGATCGCCTCGTCGGCCGACCGCCCCCGGCGCATCAGGGTGTGGGCGACGACCAGCCCCGACCTGTTGTAGCCGCTGTAGCAGCGGACGAGGACGCTCCGCCCCTCGTCCAGCGCCTCACCCGCGGCCTGTGCCAGCCGGATCACCCCGGCGAGCTGGGTGCCGTCCAACGGCCCGTCCGGAATCGGCCACACATGATGGACGACCCCCGGATCGGGGCCGTGCCCGGAGCGGGCCCGGGTCAGCGTCTGCACGAGATCGAACTCGCCCTGCACCACGGCCAGTGCCGGCTGCCCGGCGGGCCCCCGGTACTCGTGTCCGCCCATCCACAGCCCCGGCACGATCTCGTCCCACGGCCGGTCCGGAGCCGGTACGTCGGGTTGCTTCCTGCGGGTCCGCAACGGCGCCTCCCCACGTGCGCTCCCTGAGCCCTGAGCCTGCCCGAGCGCCCGGCCCGCGAATCATGCCGCGGGCACGGGGTCCGGCACGCACTTTCCCCGGTGGGGGTCGCTCCGCCCCCGCTCACCGGCAGCGGACGGCACCCGTCGGCCTTCCGCGGCCCGATGCGGCGGGCAGGCCGACCCTTCCTCAAGGTAACCGCCTTCTTGCCCTGGCGGCATCCCGCCTGTTCCCATGGTCATGGGGTGATGGGGCATGAGCGGACTGCGCGTCATACCGACCTGGCGCCATGGTCAGGAGCGGCTCTACGTCTGTCTCACGGACGGCAGGAACGTCGCCTGGTACGACCGTGAGGCGGCCAGGATCAATCTGCTGGCCGAAGACCGCAGAGAGGACGTACTGGAAGCCCTGGGCCCCTTCCTGACCGGCCGGGTCGCGGTCGGCCCGCCGCCGGTCCCGACCCCCGCGGAACTGGCCCGCCTGGCCCTCCACCCGGACGACGACCTGGCCCCCAACCGCCCCGGCGAGGCCCTCCTGATCGCGCTGGACCGCGACCCCGGTCCCGCCCACCGCCTCAGGACAGATCCACGCCGCCACGCCCTGACCGCGGAACAGACAGTGGGCGCGGCCCTGGACCGCCTGGACGGCGCGGGCTGGCACGTGGTCCACTCCGTCCCGCTCCCCGGCGGCGACCGCATCCACCACCTGGCCATCGGCCCCGGCGGGCTCTTCGCGATCCACGCCCTCCACGCCCGCAAGCAGCGGGTCCGGATCGCCGATCCCGTGGTCACCCTGGGCCGCCGCACCGCGGACCCCCTCCTGCGCCGCATCCGCTCCGACACGGCCCGCGCCTCGCACGCCCTCACCGCCGAGGTCCACGCCGTCCTGGCCCTGGTCGCCCCGACCGACGTCTCCTTCGCCACCCCGCCCCGCGACGTCCGCATCCTCACCGACGCCGACCTCCCGGGCCTGTCCCGCCTCGGCGGCGTACTGAAACCGGCGGACGTGGAGGCCCTGCACTCGATGGCCCGGGACCGAAGGACATGGACCAACCTCTGAACCCCCGCCGACTCAGGGCACCGCCCCGGCCGCCCCACCCTCGAACAGCCCCGCCAGCAGATCTCCCCGCTCCCGCACCCGTTCCACCACCTCCGACGCCCGCAACACCAGCCCCTCCAACACCCCCGACTCGGCCACCTCCGCCACCTCCTCCCACCCCACCGGCGCCGAAACAGCCGGCTCCGCCCGAGCCCGCAACGTATAAGGCGCAGCGGTCGTCTTACGCGCCGCGTTCTGACTCCAGTCCACGAACACCTTCCCCGGCCGCAGACTCCGCGTCATCCGATGCACCACCAGCCGCGGCATACCCCGCTCCGCCTCCACGGCCAGCCGCTTGGCGTACTCCGTTACCCGTTCGGAGGACGCCCCCCGCACCGCCGCCAGCAGATGCAGCCCCTTCGACCCGGATGTCTTCGCGTACGCCTCGATCCCGTCCGCCGCCAGCCTCTCCCGCAGCCAGAGCGCGACCTCGCAGCACTCCACGACCGTCGCCGGCGCCCCCGGGTCGAGGTCGAAAACCAGCCGGTCGGCCTCACCGGGCTCCTGGATCACCCACTGAGGCGTATGGAACTCGGTGACGAGGTTCGCCGCCCACATCAGGCTCGCCAGATCCTGGACGAGCACCATCCGCGCCGGTCCCTCCGACCGCGGCACCTCGGCCGTGGTGACCCACTCCGGCGTCCCCGGCGGCACGTTCTTGGCGAAGAAGACCTGCCCATCGGGCCCGTCCGGGTAGCGCAGGAAGGACAGCGGCCGGTCGCGCAGATGGGGGAGCAGCACGTCGGCGACGGTCGCGTAGTAGTGCAGCACCTCGCCCTTGGTGAACCCGGTGGCCGGATACAGCACCTTCTCGAGATTGCTCAGAGCGAGCCGCCGCCCCTCCACCTCCGTGATCGGCGTCATACGATGAGAATCACACGAAATGCTCCCATAGCGCTCATCTCGTAGAGATTCCTACGTCTCCCAGGAGGGTGCTGCACGTGCGATCCATATGGAACGGCGCGATTTCCTTCGGCCTGGTCAGCATCCCGATCAAGCTGGTGAACGCCACCGAGAGCCACTCGATCTCCTTCCGCCAGATCCACATCGAGGACGGCGGCCGCATCCGCTACCGCAAGGTCTGCGAGCTGGAGGACCGAGAGGTGAGCTCGGCGGAGATCGGCAAGGGCTACGAGGACGCGGACGGCGCGATCGTCCCGATCACCGAAGACGACCTGGCCCACCTCCCCATTCCCACCGCGAAGACGATCGAGATCGTGGCCTTCGTACCGGCCGACCGGATCGACCCTCTCCAGATGGACGCCGCGTACTACCTCCAGGCGGGCGGCGCCCCCGCCGCGAAGCCGTACACGCTCCTGCGCGAGGCCCTCAAGCGCAGCAACAAGGTGGCGATCGCCAAGTACGCGCTCCGCGGGCGTGAGCGCCTGGGCATGCTCAGGGTGGTCGGCGACGCGATCGCCATGCACGGCCTGCTCTGGCCGGACGAGGTACGGGCCCCCGAGGGCGTCGCCCCGGACACCTCCGTCACCGTCCGTGACCAGGAACTCGACCTCGCGGACGCCCTGATGGACACGCTCGGCGAAGTCGACCTGGAGGACCTGCACGACGAGTACCGCGATGCCGTGGAGGAGGTCGTGGCCGCGAAGGCGGCCGGCGAGAAGCCACCCGAGGCTCCGTCCGCACCCTCCGGCGGCAAGGTCCTGGACCTGATGGCCGCCCTGGAGAGCAGCGTGCGGGCGGCGCAGAAGTCTCGGGGCGAGGAGGCCTCGGCGGAGGCCTCCGAGGAGGCCGACGTCAGATCCCTCCCGGAACGCAAGTCTGCCCGTACGTCACCCAAGGAGACAGGCGGCAAGAAGACGACATCCACGGGGAGGAAGACGGCGACCGCGACCGGCTCCGCACGAAAGTCCACGGCGAAGACGTCGAAGACGTCCAAGTCCACCGGAACGGCGAAGTCGGCGCAGGGCACTCGCGGAGCGAAGAAGACGACGGCATCGAAGAGCACGACCGCTGGTACGGGCAGGACGGCGAAGAAGACGGCGGCGAAGAAGACCACGGCGAAGAAAGCGACACCCCGCAAACGCACGGCCTGACCCCAGGCCTCCGCGCCGAGGCGCCCCCGCGACACGCCCGTCCCACGGCACGCCCTGCTCCGTCACCCGTGCCCGGCGGTTCGCGCGCTCCCTACGTCACTGTCCCCCACCGCCCGCACTCCCCGTCGCCCCCACCCTCACGCAGCCTCCCCCAAGTCCCCTCCTCCCGCTCCTCCTCCCTCTTCCGCGGCCACGACCGACCGGCCGCCCGCCACGGCCCGCCCCGGAAACAGAACCAGTCCCGTCCCCACCGCCAGCCCCACCGCGGCCGTGACGGGGAACCGGCCGTCGTACGCGAAGCCGTGCCCGGCGAAGTAGGCCAAAGCCCCAGCGCTCACCCCGAGCCCGGCCCACAGCCGCCACGCCGCAGCCCCTCGGAGCCCGGCGCCCGGCCGCACCCGTCCGCCCAGCGCCCCGAGCCCCCGCTCCAGCGGCCGCAGCGCTGCCACCACACCGGCCAGTACGACCCCGAGCACCAGCAGCCACGGCACCCGCAACCCCCACCAGGCCGCCGAGCCGTAGTCGGGCTCGGGCGCGAGGCCGGTCAGATAGAAGGCCGCGGCCGCCACCAGCACCGGCACCATGTGCCACAGGTACAGCGTCATGCTGGCACCCCCCAGCCCCCGCACCGCCCGCCACACCGCCGCCCGCTCCAACACCCGCCGCACCCCCGGCGCGATCAGCAGACACACCCCGACCTGCGCCACCGCCCAGGCCAGCATGGCCGGCGACGGCGGGTTGGTGTTGCCGGGGTCCTGCCCGGTCACCAGGATCAGGCTCACCGGGAAGGGCCCGAGGCCGACGAGCAGGGCGAAGCCGAGCCCACCCCCGGCAGCCATGGCAACAGGCACCCCCCGTCTCCTGCCCAACAGCCCGTCCCGCCAGCAGAAACCGAGCTGGTAGACGACACCCCACACGAGCAGATAGTTGAGCGCCCCCAAGACGTCGACGGCCTGCCCGAACCAGCCCCCTCCACCTCCGCTTCCACCTTCACCACCCACGACCTGCAACGCGCCCACCCCGAGACCGACCACCCCCATCCCCGAAGGAACCCACATCCCCCACCGTCGATGCAGGGCATGCATCGCCGGAGTCAGGCCGCTGAGCAGCAGATACACCGGAAGAAACCAGAACTGCATCCCCATCGCCCACCCCACCAACGCGAGCAGGCCCGGATCCACGCCGGCCGCCGAGGAGACCCCGACCGCGAGCAGCACGAGGCAGCTGTACGCGGCCACCGGCACGAGCAACCGCACCGCCCGCTGCCCCACCCACCCCGCGGCCGTCGCACCGCCGGCCCGTGACCGCGCCCAGGACCCGCTTGCCGCATGCCCGCCGGCGAGGAAGAACAGCGGCATGATCTGGAAACCCAGCGTCAGCCACTGCGTCCAGGGAAGGGTCGCCAACAGCTCCGGCGCGGTGATCCGCCCGTCCGGATGCCGTATCAACCCGGTGATCAGCCAATGGCCCAGCACGACGAGCGCAATGGCCCAGGCCCGCAGAAAATCGACGTACCGATCCCGACTGCCCATGTTCCGCATGGTGCCTTCCCCCCAACTTCCCTGCGCCACATAGCCCTTCTCGCAACCAACCCGTGCTCGACACGACACCCTGAGGCGAGGGCATCCACCCCCTGGGCCCAACCGAACCGCTCAATCACCTGGTCACTTGATCGCTCAACGGCCAAGGGCCGAGGCCAATGGGCAGGGGCCAAGGGGCAATGGGCATGGGGCACGGAGCATGCAGTAAAGGAGCATGGGGCAACGGGCCATGACGACCGGCTAGTTGTCCCGGTGCCGCACGAAGCGGAGGACGGCATACGTTTCGCCGGGCTGGGGCGGCCGCGTCCAGGACCGGGTGATGAGGGTGTGCGCCCGTCCCTCGGTGAGGGCGAACCGCGGTAGCCCCACCCCGAACTCGGCCGCTACGGCGTCCAGGACCCCCGCCTCGCCAGTCCCGTCACTCCCGAAGAAGCGCTCGGGGTCGAGGGAACCGGGTATGTCCCCCCGCCGGTCGATGGTCAACTCCTCCCGGCCCCCCTCGCCCGCTCCGTCCCCCGACTTCCATCGCGCGGTGAACGCGTACCGCTCCTCACCGTCCTGCGCGACGGAGAGGTGGAAGACGCCCCACGGTCCGGGACGCGACGCATCGGCGCTCCACACCACCACGGCCCGGCCCGCCTCGGCGCCGCCCCTGGAGGCGGCGACGGCCGGCGACACGAACCTTTGCGGGTTGAACACCTGCGGCCGCCCCTCGAACGCGAAGCTCCACCCGGGTGCGGCCAACCCGACCGCGGCGGTCGCCCGATCCTCCCAGTCGGCGGCCTCCGCCCCCTCGCCCCGCCGCGGCCCGAAGCGCGCCTCGAACCGACTCTCGGGCCCCCGAAGGCCGCCGCCACGCCCACTCTCACCGCGGCCGCCACCTCCACTTCCGTCTCCGTCATCCCCCCGGCCGTCTCCGGCGCCTCCGCCTCCCTGCTCGGCTCCTATCAACCCGGGCAGTTCGTCGGGCCGAACACCCTCGACGAGCACGAACCGATACCCCGCCGCCATCTCACCGCCGGGCTCGGCCAGCCACCCCAGCCCGGGCGGATCGATATCGGCCGCGGGCACGGGAGCGTCCCCGGTCTCCCCGGCCCGCGGTGTCGCCAGCAACTCCAGCCCGCGCTCCCGGACACCGCACACCGGACCGAGGAAGGGGTCGGCCAGCAGGCCGACCGGCGCCAGCAGTTCCGGTCCCAGGGGCCGCCACTGCGGCAGCGCGGCCCGAAGTATGTGCCACGCCTCGTCGGTCCGCCCCCAACGGGCCTGCTCCCGAGCCTCCTCCACCGCCTGCCCGAAGGGCCCGTCGGGCGCGTACCGGTACGAACGGTCCCGCACCTGTCCCAGCACCGCGTCACCCAGCTCCCGCACGGCGCTGTCCGCGGTCTGCAGTTTCATTGCCCAGACCCGGTCGTCCTTCCAGCTGTCGCGGGCATGGTCGGCCGCGAGCACGGGCAGCAGTTCGGGCGCATGGACGGGATCCGTGGCCAGCGGCTGGAAATCGACCATGTAACTGTGTCCGGACAGCCGCCGTATCTGGTCGTACAGCCCCTTCGCCCGTGGCCTGCCGTACTCCTTCGCCTCGGCGAGCGCCGTCTCGGCCTGCTCGTACCGCCCGCGCAGTGCGTCCAGCCGGGCCTGCTCCACCGCGGCGTCCAGCGCCCGAGTGGTGTCGTTGACGAAGGCCGCCCCCAGCCGGCCCACCGTCAGATGGTGGAACTGCCGGTGCATGGCTCGCATGTACTCCTCGAAGGAGCCGTACCGGGTGGGTGGAGCCGCGTGCCAGGAAGCCCAGACGTACACGGCCCACTCGCCCGAGTCGTCCACATCCCCCGGATCCATCAGCACGTACATCGCGTCCGCCTCGACGCTCAGCTCCAGCGACCGCCCCCACATCCCCGCGAGCAGCACGTCCGCCGGAGTCGAGTCCTCGTCCAGCTCGCCCGGGAAGTACTCGCTTAGCCCCGCGGCGTCCTGATGCCACGTCAACTGTTCACTCCCCGCCAGCACCCAGACGAACCCGCCCGCATGCCGCCACCCGTCACTCACCTCCAGAAACGTCCGGTACGAAGGCGGCAGCCGGCATCCGAGCCGCTCCTCGGCAGCCGCTATCCGCGACTCGTCCGCCCCGCCGAACCCCAACCACCGCTCCCGGACCGCCTGCTGGTCCCGTTCCCTGACGGTCTCCCCGGACTCCATCGCGCACGCATCCGCCCACTCCCCGCTCCACCGCACCAGAAATTCCCGCCACCCCACCTGATCCAGGCCCACCGCACCCTGGCCGCCCCCGCCCGCCCCGCTCCCACCAGACCCGCTCCCGCCCGCGCCCCGCTCGCTCACCGGCCCCCGCCCTTCCGCTCCGATTCCCGCCCGTTTCGAACCCTGCCCCCATGCTGACACCCACCACTGACAACGCCCTGTCCCGGCGACGCCCTCCGCCCCCACCCCGCGGATCCCGCTCCGACTCCGACTCCGACTCCGACTGGGGCTGGGACTGCGTCTCCTGGTCCACTCCCCGTCTCAGTCCCAGTCTCAGTCTCAGTCCCAGTCCCAGTCCCAGTCCCAGTGTCACCTCCATTCCCACTCCCGCGTACCATCTTGACGCCGTGAATGTTACCGGTAACATCGAGCAGCGTCGGAGCATCACCCGTCGCCCACACCCGCCCACCGCCGTGGGCCGCCACCGTGGGCCGTCCGCCCCTGGAGCCCGCGTGGCCGACCGCCTCACGCAGCAACAGCGCACCCCACCGATCCCCGGCGCGCCGGACATCACCGCCCACATCGCCGCCGATGCCGTCACCGGTACCGCCGACACCCCCGCCTTCAGCCCTTCCGCCGTGGCCGCCTCCTGCGTCGGCTTCGTCCTGATTGGCGCGCTCCAGGCTTTCTACGGCCCCGCGATCCCGGCCCTGCGCAAGGAGTTCGGCCTCGCACCCTCCACCGCCGGCCTCGCCCTGAGCGCCCACTTCGTCGGGGGAGTGGCCGGGGTCCTCCTCTTCGACCGGCTGTACGGCCGTATCGGCAACCGCCGCATCCTCGGCACCTCCTACCTCCTGATGGCCGCCGGAGCCGCGGGCTTCGCCCTGGCCCCGAACTGGCCGCTCGCCCTCACCGCCTCCCTCCTCGCCGGACTCGGCTTCGGCGGCATCGACTACGGTCTGAACCAGCTCTTCTCCACGGGCTTCGGCCGCCGCTCCACGGCGATGCTCAACATCCTCAACGCCCACTTCGGTATCGGCGCGATCCTCGGGCCGGCTCTGATCGGCGTGTTCGGCGCCGGCCACTATCCACTCGTCTTCCTGGCGTTCGCCCTGGCCAACCTGCCCGTGCTGCTCTGTCTGAGGGGCGTGCGGGACCACACCCCCCGGCCCACCGGCGACAACGGCCCGGCACCGGCCAACCGCGCCCTGCGCACCGTACTGGCCGTGTTCGTGGCCCTCTACGTCCTTCATGTCGGCATCGAGGCCGGTGTGGGCGGCTGGGAACCGACGCACCTGGAGACCGTGGGCTTCAGCGCAGGCACGGCCGCCACGGCCACGTCCGTCTACTGGCTGATGATGACCGTGGGCCGCTTCCTGGTCGCCCCCCTGGCCCTGCGCCACTCGGCCCAGACCATCATCACCGTCTCCTGCGCCGGAATGACGGCCTCCCTGCTCCTGGCCGCCGTACCCGACCTGGCGCCGTACGCCTACGCCGCCGTAGGCCTCTTCATCGCCCCCGTCTTCCCGACCGGCCTCCCCTGGCTGCACCGGGCCGCTCCCACGGCCCGCCGCGCCGGTGCGCTGGTCATCTCCGCCTCCATGGTGGGCGGAGTGGCGGCGGGCCCGACCCTCGGCAAGGTCATCGAGTGGTCGGACGTCGGCGCCGTGCCCCTCCTGCTTGCCGTCACCTCGGCCGCCTGCCTGGCTGCGACGGGGTGGCTCACCCGCGCGACGCGCACGACGGCCGGCCCTTAGGGCCTAAGGGCCTACGGGCCCAAGGCCCCGACGCGCCCGCAGCCGCGACACGGCGGGAGCGGGTCGTGGCGGCTTGCGGCGCAGCGCCCTGTGCACCGCAAGCCGCCACCTCACCGCGAGTCACCCCGCCACCCATCCCATCCCGTCCCACCCCACCCGTCTCCCCACCAGCCTCTCCACCCGCCTCTCCACCGAAGGAACCCGCATGCCCGCCCTGACCACCACTCCCGACGGCTTCCTCCTCCACAACGCCCCCTTCCGCATCCTCTCCGGCGCTCTGCACTACTTCCGAGTCCACCCCGACCAATGGACCGACCGCCTCCGCAAGGCCCGTCTGATGGGTCTGAACACGGTCGAGACCTACATCCCCTGGAACCTCCACGAGCCACAACCCGGCACCCTCGACCTGGACGGCCTCCTCGACCTCCCCCGCTTCCTGCGGCTGGCCGCCGCCGAGGGGCTTCACGTCCTCCTCCGCCCCGGCCCGTTCATCTGCGCGGAGTGGGACGGCGGCGGCCTGCCCTTCTGGCTGACCGCCGATCCGACGATCCGCCTCCGCACCAGCGACCCCCGCTTCACCGAGGCCGTCGACAGCTACCTGGACCTCCTCCTTCCCCCGCTCCTGCCGTACATGGCGGCGGCGGGCGGCCCGGTCATCGCGGTACAGGTGGAGAACGAGTACGGCGCGTACGGCGACGACACCACCTACCTCAAGCACGTCGAGTCCGCGCTGCGCTCCCGCGGCATCGAGGAACTCCTCTTCACCTGCGACCAGACCGACGGCGACCACCTCGAGAACGGCACCCTGCCCGGCGTACTCGCCACCGGCACCTTCGGCAGCCGGGTCGACCGCTCCCTGGCCCGCCTGCGTGAGGCCCAGCCCGAAGGCCCGTTGATGTGCTCGGAGTTCTGGATCGGCTGGTTCGACCACTGGGGCGGCCCGCACCACGGCCGGGACGCCGCGGACGCGGCCGCCGACCTGGACCGCCTCCTCGCCGCCGGCGCCTCCGTCAACATCTACATGTTCCACGGCGGCACCAACTTCGGCTTCACCAACGGCGCGAACCACCACCACGCCTACGTCCCCACCATCACCTCCTACGACTACGACGCCCCGCTCACGGAATGCGGCGACCCGGGCCCGAAGTACCACGCGTTCCGCGAGGTGATAGCCCGTCACACAGACACTCCTGCCCACCCGGTGCCCCCGCCGTCCCCCAAACTCCAGTCCACGACACTGGAGTTGACTTACCGCAGCCCCCTGCTCGCGCATCTGCCCACCCCGGTGCGGTCCACCGACCCCACCACTGCCGACGAGCTGGGGCAGCGGGCCGGCTACACCCTGTACCGCACGACCGTCACCGCCGACTCGCAATCCGGCCTACTGCACTTCGAGGGCGGTGTGGGCGACCGAGCTCAGGTCTTCCTGGACGGCGCCCCAGCCGGCGTACTCGAACGCGAGCGCTATGACGAGACCCTGCCCGTCCAGGTGCCCCGCCCCGGCGCGGTCCTGGACGTCCTGGTGGAGAACATGGGGCGGGTCAACTACGGCCCCCGCATCGGTGTCCCCAAAGGCCTGTTGGGCCGGGTCACCCTCAACGGCGAGCCCGTGGAGCACTGGGACTGCCACGCCCTGCCCCTGACCGAGCTCCCGGACCCGACCGACTTCACCCCGGCCGAAACCCCCGCGTCCGCCGAACCGGCCTTCCATCACGGCACGTTCGAGGTGACGACCCCGGCCGACACCTTTCTCTCCCTCCCCGGCTGGACCAAGGGCCAGGCCTGGATCAACGGCTTCCACCTGGGCCGCTACTGGAACCGCGGCCCCCAGCGCACGCTCTACGTCCCGGCCCCGGTGCTGCGCCCCGGCACCAACGACCTGATCCTCCTCGAACTCCACGGCACCACCACACCCCGGGCCCACCTCACCGACAAGCCCGACCTGGGCCCGGCAACACCCTGACATCCCCCACACGCCCCAGCCCCCCACCTCCCCCTCCACGTCCCCCGCCTCCCTCACCTCCACCCCAAGCCCCCACCCCCACCCCAAGCCGCCCCCCACCCCCACCCTCGTCCGGGAGATCCCTTGCCGCCACCACCCCACCGCGTCAGCGTCCCCACCCCCTCCCCACCGGCGCTGCGCGGCCACCTCCCCTTCGCCGACGCCCCCGGCACCGGCGCTCCCATCGAGGTGACCAGCCGCTACCTCACCCGCGACGGCCGCCCCTGGTTCCCGGTCTCCGGCGAGTTCCACTACTCCCGCTACCCCGCAGGGGAGTGGGAGGAGGAGCTCCTCAAGATGAAGGCGGCCGGCATCACGGCCGTGTCCTCGTACATCATCTGGATCCACCACCAGGAGCAGGAGAACCACCTACGGTTCGACGGCGACCGGGACCTGCGCCGGTTCGCGCGCCTCTGCGCCCTGCACGGCCTCGACTTCATCCCCCGTATCGGCCCGTGGTCCCACGCGGAGGTCCGAGGCGGCGGCCTCCCCGACTGGGTACTTGCCCGCACCGCAGCGCCCCGCACGGACGACCCCGCGTATCTGGACGCCGTCCGGCCGTGGTTGGAGGCGATCGCCACCCAACTCAAGGGCCTGGACCGCGCATCCGGCGGTCCGATCATCGCGATCCAGATCGAGAACGAGCTGTACGACCAGCCCGGCCACCTCCTGACACTCAAGCGCATGGCCCGACAGGCGGGCCTCAGCGCGCCGTTGTGGACCTCGACGGCCTGGGGCGGAGTCCAACTCCCGGGCGACGAACTGCTCCCGCTCTACGGCGGCTACCCCGAGGCCTTCTGGACGGACGCCGACGGCGGCTGGCCCGACACCTGCCGCAAACACTTCTTCTTCACCCACCAGCGCGACGACGAGGGCATCGGCGCCGACCTGCGCCCCACCGCCGTGCGCGGCATCGACCCAGCGGTTCATGCCGCGCACGTGGCCCGATTTCCCTGGGCCACCTGCGAGTTGGGCGGCGGCATGGCGGTCGCCTACCATCGCCGCCCGCACGTGGAAGCGGGCGACATCGCCGCCCTCGCCCTCACCAAGATCGGCTGCGGTTCGGTCTGGCAGGGCTACTACATGTTCCACGGCGGCACGAACCCGCCCGGCGAACTCACCACCCTTCAGGAGTCCCACGCCACCGCCTACCCCAACGACCTCCCGGCCCTGACATACGACTTCCAGGCCCCGCTGGGCGAGTACGGCCAGTACCGTCCTTCCTACGACGAACTCCGGCTCCAGCATCTCCTGTTGGCCGACTTCGGCGACACGATCGCCCCCATGGAGTCGGCCCTCCCTCGGCCCGGCCCACGCGACCAGCACGACCGCGACACCCTGCGCTGGGCGGTCCGCACCGACGGCCGCGCCTCCGGCTTCCTCTTCGTGAACAACCACCAGCCGCACGAACCGCTGCCCGACCACCCGGCGACGAGCTTCACGGTGGAGTTCCCGGACGGCGAGCCCCTGACCCTGCCCGCCACCCCCGTCACGGTCCCGTCCGGCGCCTTTTTCTGCTGGCCCCTGCGCCTGAAGGTGGCCGGCCTCCGCCTCGACTGGGCCACGGCCCAGCCCGTGTGCACGGTCACCGGCACCGACGGCGGCACGGTCCTGGTCCTGGCGGCGACCGAGGGCGTACCCGTGGAACTGGCCCTGGACGCAAGGACCGTACGCACCGGACGACCCTCCAGGGTCCCGGACGAGGCCGTCACCCGAACGGTGAACGACCGGATCCTCGTCACCGGCCTGCGCCCCGGCACCGAAGCATTGGTGGAGACGGAGACGACCGACGGCACCCGGGTGTCCCTCCTGATCCTGGACGCGAGAACGGCCCGCACGGCCTACCGCGGCACGGCATGGGGCGCACGACGCCTGATCCTGTGCCCGGACGGCGTGGTCTTCGACGCGCAGCGGGACGAGGTACGCATCCACACCCGCCACACCCGCCACACCCGCCGCACCCCCGCCACGCCCGACGAGCCGGTCTCCCTCTCCGTCCTCCCCGCCCCCCACCACCCCCCGAGGACACCCGGCGCCACGCTGAAGGAGAGCCAGGACGGCCCCCTGACCCGCTACACCCTCCTCCCGGACACGAGCCCGGACCTCCGCCACCCCGAACCCGCCCTCACCCGCCTCCGCCCGGCGGGCCCGCCCCCGACGCCCCGGACCGGCCCCCTGGACCGCGCGAGCGCCCCCGCCGACGAGCACTACGACGCCGTGGCGGCGGTGTACCGCGTGGACATCCCCGCACCCGCGCCCCGGGGAGCCCTCCTGCGCGTCCACTGGACGGGTGACGTGGCCCGCGCGTACGCGGGGGACCGACTGGTCGCCGACCAGTTCTTCACGGCCCGCCCGTGGGACATCGCGCCGCACCGACTGCCGCCGGGGGAGCCCCTGATCCTGAAGGTGCTGCCGCGGGCTGCGGAGGCGAAGGTGCACGTACCGGGGGAGGACGCGACTCCCGGCGCGACTCCCCGCCCGGCGGACGTACTGCGGGTGGAGTGGATCGGAGGCGAGACCTGGACACTGGGGCGCGGATGACCGGGCTCCCCGCCGCCGCCCGCCGGGCACCCCACCCCCTTCCCGCCCACCCCTCTCGCTTCCCTCGGCCTATCCTGTGGTTCCGTTCCGCCGGGCTCACCCTGCCCCGCGGAACGGCCGCGGCCGTCCCCACCGGCGCCCGCGGATCCCGGGCCGAAGGAAGAAGAGCGAGCAGCCACCATGACCCCAAGCGCCGCCGACGGCGCGGCGGCCAAGGGCCGCAGCCGACGCAACTTCGCCGGCGCGCGCCCCGTGATGGACGACGTGGCGAAGCTGGCCGGTGTCTCCAAACAGACGGTGTCGCGGGTGCTCAACGACAACCCGGCCGTGCGCGCCGAGACCCGTGAGGCGGTCCAGGCGGCGATGCGCACCCTCGGCTACCGCCCCAGCCGCAGCGCCCGCTCGCTGGCCAGCGGCCGCACCCGCATGCTGGGGGTGATCTCCTTCGATGCCTCCCGCTACGGTCCGGCCGCCACCCTGACCGCGATCAACACGGCGGCGCAGGAGGCCGGTTACCTGCTGAGCTCGATCGCCCTGGACACGGCCGACAAGGACACGGTGGTCCAGGCCGCGGACCGTCTCTCGGCGGAGGGCGCGGACGGCGTCATCGCGATCGCCCCCCAGCTGTGGGTGGCGCGGGCCCTGGGGGAGGCCCATCTGGACATGCCCCTGGTGGTCATGGACAACGAGCTCGGCGACGGCACCCCCATGGTCACCTCGGACGCCCGCACCGGCGCCCGCAAGGCCACCGAGCACCTGCTCTCCCTCGGCCACCCCACGGTGCGGCATGTGGCGGGCCCGACCGGCTGGACCTCCGCGGACCGCCGCGCGGAGAGCTGGCGGGACACCCTGAAGGCGGCCGGTGCCGAGATCCACCCGCCGCTCATCGGCGACTGGAGCGCCGACTCCGGCTACGACGCCGGCCGCCGACTGGCCGCCGACCCGGCCGTCACCGCGATCTTCGTCTCCAACGACCAGATGGCCCTGGGCGTCCTGCGCGCCCTCCACGAGGCGGGCCGCCGGGTACCGGAGGACGTCAGTGTGGTCGGCTACGACGACATCCCCGAGGCCGCCCACTTCCTTCCCCCGCTCACCACGGTCCGCACCGACTTCACGGACGTCGGCACCACGTCCCTGCGCATCCTCCTGGACCGCATCGACGCCCCGCCGTCCCCGGGGACGGCCGTGGCCCCCCTCACCCTCGTGCCGGTGGAACTCTGCCTCCGCGCCAGCACTGCACCCTGGACGGATCGCCGTCCGCGGTAGATGTGCGCGCGGACCGCGGCCTCCTCACGGCGCAGACCCGGTGTCCGGCGTCGCGGTCCTGAGGGGAGGCCGACGTCCCCGGCCGGAGCCGCTCGCGGCGGCTTTCGATGCGTGAGCGAATCCGGCACCTGATCGCATGTGCGCTCCGGTGATCTGTTTCGGCAGGGTTACCCAACTATCAAAGCGAGACCAGGGGTTGGACAACCAGCCGTCATGGGCCGGTAAGGCTTCGGCGAGTTCACTGATTCTTCGCCCAACGCATCTACCCGCATAGACCCCGGTGGTGCTGTCATGCACACGCCTGCCCGGATTCCCCGGGTCGACCGCGGGAGATCCCCATGCGTGCCACGCACCGCCTCACCGCCACCACCACGTCCCTCACCCTCGCCGTCGCCGGCCTCATCCTCACCACCGGCTCGGCCGCCCACGCCGCAAGCTGCTCCCAGGAATACCTGCCGCTTCCGGACCCGACCTGCCAGCCCGGCGCCTACAACCCGGACGTCACGCAGGACACGATCGACTCGACGATATGCGTCTCGGGCTGGACGGCCACTGTTCGGCCCTCCACCTCCTACACCAACAAGCTCAAGGTCCAGCAGATAGCCGAGTACGGCTACGAGGACACCAGCACCTCCGACTACGAGGAGGACCACCTGGTCCCACTCGAACTCGGCGGCGCTCCCAAGGACCCGGAGAACCTCTGGCCGGAACCGAGGTACGGCGACGAGACCGCCTACAGCAAGGACTCCGTGGAGAACAAGCTCAAAAAGGCGGTCTGCAACGGCACGGTGACCCTCGACGACGCGCGCAGCGCCATCGCCACCGACTGGACCACCGCGCTGTCCGACCTCGGCCTCGGCTGACCCCCCTCGGACCGCACCACCCGGCGGTCTGCCTGCCGTCGTCGGCAGGCGGACCGCCGCTCCGTATCTCCGCCCGGAAGCGAAAGATCCACAGAGGGCGCTTGTCCTGGTCGTCGGGCATGGCCGGGGGTATCGACGGGATCGGAGGCGGCTCCCTGCTCGGCCCGATCCTCGTCGGCCGCGGAGCACCGATCGCCACCATCGCACCCACCGCTCCGGCCTGTACTGACGGCGTGTGGCTCAGGGCCCAACGCTCGGGCCGCTGTCGACACTCGTGAGCATTCCGGAACCACTCACCGGCCTGGCACCTCCCGGCCTGGTGTCGAAGTGCTGCCCCTTCCGGTGGGCAGAGCCAGGGGGCCCGAGTACAGCGGCGGCGGCAAAAGATTGGTCGTTTGCTGGTCTGTTGCTGTCAGTTCTCTGGCCTTGCTCTGGAAGGCGGGTTCCTAGGGTCGTTGACGTCCCCCGGAGGTCCGGTCCGGACCCCGTACCCCACTGTTCTGGAGACACCTGATGCGTGCAATGCCCCGTCGTGCCGTGGTCGCCGCTCCCGCCGCCGTGCTGATGTTCGCTCTCGTGGCTTGCGGTGGCGGTTCCGACTCCGACTCCGGCAGCTCGAATGCCGCCGACACCCAGCAGTCGGCACAGAGCGCGGGTGGCGCGCAGGCCGAGGATGAAGCCGACGAGAAGAAGGAGCCGCCGCTGACCGGTGAGGTCAAGCAGAAGGCCGAGACGGCGGCGCTGGCCAAGTACCCGGGCACGGTTGTGAAGTCCGAGGAGGACACGGAGAAGCCCGGCATGTACGCGGTGGAGATCAAGAAGCAGGACGGTACGACGGTCGAGGTCTACCTCGACAAGTCGTACACGGTCACTGACACCAAGGAGGAGGGCACCGAGGAAGGGGAGAACGAGGGCTGATCCCCGGACCGGCCGTAAGGGAGGAACGCCATGCCTCCCGACCCTGGACGCCGCGCATCGTCCGGTGAGCCGGAGACCGACGCGACGGCGGTGTCCGACTCCGATTCTCTCGGTTCGGCTCCGGGCGGTTACGGAGACCGCTACGCGGAAGATGCCTTCGGCTGCGCCGACGACGGCTGACCTCCCCCGCGTCCGGCGATCCCGCAGCCCTGCCGCCGCCCGGCTGGTTGTCGACTCCCCCGTTGACCAGCCGGGCGGCTCACGGCCTCCGCCCCGCGGCGGCCGCACCAATCCCGTTCCCCCAGGTCTCAGGCGGGTTCTCGTGGACACCCCAACTCCCCTGGCACGGCTGTGCGAGCCTGTCGCCATGCGGCTGCTGTTGATCGAAGACGACGACCGGATCGCCGGACCGCTCATCGAAGGGCTGGGCCGCTACGGCTTCACCGTGGACCGGGTGCGCACCGGCGCCGACGGACTGGCCGCCTCTTCTGCTGATCTGGTCCTGCTCGACCTCGGGCTGCCGGACATGGACGGCCTGGACGTGTGCCGGAGCCTGCGGGCGACCTCTCCGGTCCCCATCATCATGATCACGGCCCGGGGTGAGGAGGCCGACCGGGTGGTGGGCCTGGAGCTCGGCGCGGACGACTACATGGCCAAGCCGTTCGGTGTACGGGAGTTGGTGGCCCGCATCCGCGCGGTGACCCGCCGCACCGGCGCGCTGCCGGCCGTGCCGCCGGGACCTGAAGCGACACCCCCCGTGCCCGCGACGGCTCCCGCGGCGCAGACGACATCCGCGCCGCAGCAGCTCGGCCCGCTGCACATCGACCGTCGCACCCGTGAGGTCCGTCTCGACGGCCGCGACATAGCCCTGTCTCCGAGGGAGTTCGACCTGCTCGCCTACCTCGCTGAGGATCCCGGCGCGGTGCACGCCCGCCAGCAGATCATGGACACGGTGTGGGACCCGCACTTCTTCGGCCCCACCAAGACCCTCGACGCCCACGTCGCCGCCCTGCGCCGCAAGCTCGGCGATGCCGCTTGGATCACGACCGCGCGTGGCGTCGGCTTCCGCCTGACCGTGCCGGGGGACCCATCGCCCGAGGACACCCGATGACCCGACGCCTGCTGGTCAGCTATCTCGGCCTGGCCCTGCTGGTCCTGGCCAGCCTGGAGATCCCGCTCGGCTACCTCTATGCCCGCGGCGAGACCTCCCGCTTCTCCCGGACTGTCGAGCGCGACGCCACCATGCTCGCCGAAGTCACGGAAGAGGACATCGAGGAGGGCAAGATTGCCGAACTGCCCACGGCGATCGGCGACTACACCGCCCGCAATGGCGGCCAGGCCATCGTGGTCGATCGCAACGGGATTGTCCTGGCCGCCTCCGGATCCACCGTGCGCACCGGCACGGACCTGTCCGCCGAGGCGGACATCGCCGCCGCCTTGCGCAACCAGCCCACCACCGGCACCCGCACGGACACCGGCGGGGATGAGGTCCTTTACTCCACCCAGCCAGGCTCGTCGGGCACCACGATCCGCGGCGCCCTGCGGCTGACGTATCCGACGACGATGGTCACCGACCGGGTGCACCGGCTCTGGCTCGCCCTCGCGCTCGCCGCGGCCTGCATCCTGGCCGCGATCGCGCTGGTCGCCTTCACTCTCGCCCGCTGGATCACCCGCCCCCTGCGCACCTTGCAGCGCGCCACCACCCAGCTCGCCGACGGCCGCATGACCAACCCGCCCGACGCCACCACGGGCCCGCCCGAACTGCGTGAGCTGGCCGCCTCGTTCACGCACACCGCCGCCCGCCTGCAGCAGTTGCTCGATGCCCAGCAGGCGTTCGCCGGGGAAGCCTCCCACCAGCTCAAGACGCCGCTGACCGCGCTGCGGCTGCGGCTGGAGAACTTCGAGCCCTACCTCGACCCACGCGCCCATGCCAGCCTGGACGAAACCATCGGGGAAGTGGAGCGACTGGGCCGCATGGTGCACGGGCTGCTCGCCCTCGCCCGCTTGGAGAACTCCGCCACCACACCCGAGCCGACCGATCTGGACGCCGTGCTGGCCGAGCGTGCCGCGATGTGGGAGTCGCTGGCCGCCGAACAGTACGTCACCGTCGCCGTGACTGGTACGACCGCGGGCAGGGTCTGGGCGATCCCGGGGGCGCTGGAGCAGATCATCGACAACCTGGTCGCCAACGCGCTGCGCGTCTCTCCGCCTGGAACCACCCTCACCCTCACCCGAGCCCCCGGCGTCGAGCTCCACGTCATCGACCAGGGCCCCGGCATGTCCGAGGCCGAGCGGGAACGCGCCTTCGACCGGTTCTGGCGCGCCTCGGACTCCCACCACGACGGCACCGGCCTCGGCCTGCCCATCGTCCGCCACCTGGTCCACGCCTCCGGTGGCGAGATCACCCTGAACGCCGCCGTCGGCGGCGGCCTGGAGGCCTGCGTCCGCCTCAAACCCGTGCCACCGGCAAGCGGGTCCAGCGGGCGACGGCGCACCGCAAACGGATCATCTCGGCCAGCACGAGCGGCAGCCACGACACGATGATCAACATCTGGCACGTCCGTCTCCAGTGATTGCAGCCTGAAGAGTGCGGGCAAAGCGCTTGGAAGGCGCCTGGTGTGATCGTTGGCGCATCTCTCCTGACAGAGTGTGCAGCCCGCTGCCATCGGTTCAGGTCAGAGGGTCTCCAGCTTCCCCACTGCGTCCGCCCAGGCCGGGCTCTCGGCATACTTCTTCAGCCAATCGACCATCGCTTCACAGCTCGCGATGTAGTCCTGGGCTGCACCAGCGGTCGGGAGACGCCTTCTGTCTCGCCGATCCTGCCGTAGGTCGTGTGCTCCAACACCATGCGGCTGATGGTCGAGCGAACTTGACTCCACGCTTCGAGCATCGCGTTGGCCGGGTCGAGGAAGGGAGCTGTCGGCCGCGCATCACGTTCACGTCGCTCGGCAACTGTCGCGGTCGACGGCAGCGGCGGTTCGCCGGCTTGCGGCTCGGCCTGTATCACGACCTCTTCCACCTCAGCGCTGGCCTGCTCAAAAGCTTCCGAGAACTCGGCGTCCACACCCACAGCGCTCAGTCTTTGACTCGCCGGAGCAAGCCTCGAACCTCCTCCCTGAACTATCAGATCTTGATGACGGTGGCGCGCTCGCCGCGCAGCGCTGCGAGGTCCTCGGGATCTGAGGTCTTGCGGATCGTCCTCCGGTCTGTCCCTGTTCGGGTTACCAGCGGCCGCTTGCAGCATCGTCGATATAGCCGACGAACCGATCCCGGAGCTGTTCGAGGAAACTCCGGAGGAGTTCGATGTCCACGTCGCTCGTGTTGCCGCTCATCCGAAACATGAAGCCGCCGGTAGCCAACGGGGCGACCCAGAGCCCAATGGTGTCAGTGGGAACGGGTTCGCGTTTATCGGCGAAGTCTGCGTCAGAGACATTGTCAGACGCATCACGGAAGAGGTTGACACGTAGATGGCGTGGGCCGCTCACGACGCTACCCTCGGCGGAGCCGGCGTCAGGAAACAACGCCTTGAAGTACGGCTTAGGTGTGTGTTGAAACGGAAGGGCCTTCAGCCACGCGGTTCGCGCTGTCGCAACCGCGGTGTGGAAATCTGCCAGACCTGGGTGATGGAGTCGAATCGGGATCAATGTGGAGAGCCATCCCAGCACGTCCGACGACGTCGGGGTACGGCCGCTGGTGTACATGTGCACAATGAGGTCGTCGATGTGCGAGGTATCGGCCACCAGGGCGGCCACGGTTGCCAGGAGGAACACCGCAGGTGTGGTCCGACTGGCACGGCATGCCGCCCGCAGTCGATCAGTGGTCACCGGCACCCGCACGCTGAGCAGGATGGCTTCCGATCCCTTCGGCTGGGCAATCGGAGAGTTGAAGACCCGAAGTGGTGCAGCGCAGTCTGGCGACACTCCGTCGAGGTAACGGTTCCAGAATTCGGAGGCCTCGCCGAGACGCGGCTGCTCGCGGCTGAACTCGACGTGCTGTCGGCGGACCCAGTCGAGATAGCCTCCTGCGCCCTTGCCCGGGTTACCCTCGACGCCGGTCTCCAACTCGTGTCGCGCCAGAGCGGCGGCGGCGCGGTCGGCAATGAGGTGGTCGAACAACAGTTGAGCGGTGCGGGATGGCCGGCCGTTCTCGTCTTGATGGTTGACGATCGTCAAATTCCACAGCGGGCGACCTGTGTCCCACACGAATTTCTGACTCCGAGACTGGGTGATGAATTCCCAGAGGCTCTGTGGTCCGTCACACTGAGTGCGCCGGACCACTGGCACGACGCGGTCCGCGACGGAAACACCCTCCAGGTCGAAGTCGACGACGCGGAGTCCCGTCTCTCGTTGCATGAGCCGTCGAACCCGGTACAACAGTTCGTCGTCGGTCAAGGCATCAGGAATGGTGAAATGCGTTTCGACCGGACGACGGTACGACCCCAGTTTCCGTTTCAGCAGGCTTTCCTGCTGCCAAGAAAGAGGTGCGCGGCTGAGGGCGATGCCTGTCATGATCCTCGTTTCGGTCTGTGCGGCCGGGTGGCTACGCGTTTTCCGGGCATGTTCGAGTCTTGACAGCCATCTCGTTCCCCTTTGATGTGGCGTCCGTCTCGCAACCCGCTTCGCATCCCGGCAGGCGTTGCTGCAACGAGCGTGGGTCACGTATCCATCGCGGCCGCATGCCCGCGCTATCGCCGCCTTATCCCGGCCCTGTCCCGCCGTGGATGTGCCAGGATGCCGGTCCGATAGGGCGACACCGGAGATTGGGTTCTGCCGACCTCGGCGCCCCTTCAGGGGATGGCCCTCAGGGAGTAATCCGATGACCGTACTGCCCCGGGATGCGGTGACGCACGCCCCGTTAGGCGTCCCGAAACCCGAAACACAGGGCAACACAAAGACCCCCGCGATAGATGCGGTAGACCTTGTCAGGGAGTTCCCACGGAAGAGGAAGGACCCGGTGCGTGCGCTCCAGGGCCTCTCCTTGACCGTGGCCCAGGGGGAGGTGCACGGCCTCCTCGGTCCGAACGGGGCAGGAAAGACCACCTTTGTCAAGATTCTGAGCACCATTCTCCTGCCGACCACCGGTCAGGCCATGGTCTGCGGCCATGACGTCGTACGCCACGGCCGTGACGTGCGCCGGCTGATCGGTGTCGTGATGGGCGGCGACCGCGGCCTGTACACCCGATTGACCGGCCGCCAGAACCTCGAGTTCTGGGGGGCCCTGCAAAAGGTCCCCCGCAGGGTGCTGCACTCGCGCACCGAGGCCTTGTTGGAGCGGCTCGGCCTCGGGGCAAAGGCTGACACGCGGGTCGAGACGTACTCGCGTGGCATGAAGCAGCGGCTGCACCTGGCGCGGGGGCTGATAGGGGACGCCCGGGTGCTGTTCCTGGACGAGCCGACGCTGGGAATGGATCCGGTCGCCGCCCTCGAGTTCCGCAAGCTGATTGGCGAGTTGCGCAGCGAGCAGCGCACGATCCTGCTGGCAACCCACGACATGGCCGAGGCCGAAAGCCTTTGCGACAGGGTGAGTTTCGTGCGTGACGGCGCGGTCGTCGCCACCCGCTCGCCGGACGCGGTGGCCGGATTGGTATCGGCGGCACAAGGTCTCGAACTGGACGACGTGAAACCCGCCCTGGCCCTCGCCTTGGCCAAGGTCCCCGGTGTCACCTCGATCATCGCCGACGGCGCGACCACCCGGGTTCTTGTCCGCTCCCAGGATGACTTCCCGCGGCTGCTGCGCCTGCTGGCCGACCACGGTGTTACGTCGCTGCGCACACTTCGGCCCTCCCTTGAGGACGTCTATGTGCGGCTCATCGGCGACCGAGGGCTAGAGGTCTGACCATGGACACCGTCCGTGCAGGGTTCGTTCTCCAGATGCGCTTCTACCGATACCGTCCCGACCTGCTGGCTCCGCTGCTCACCAGCCCGCTCTACGGCGGGATTTTCGCAATGATCATGCGGTACAGCGGGCGGAGCGATCTGGTCGGCTCCGTGTCGCTCACTCCCTTCTACATGTCTTTGTGGTGGTTCGCGCTGTTCAGTGGCGGATGGATCATCCAGACCGATCGCTGGGAGGGCACGCTTGAGTACCTCGTGTCTGCACCGGCTGATTTCGCGGCGGTGGTATTCGGCCGGGTCGGCGCGACCGTGTTACCCGGGGTCGCCGCGTTCGGGGAGACCTGGTTGCTCGCCCGTTACGTGCTGCGCGGCGACGTCGCGGTACGCCACTGGGGCGTCTTCATCGGCTCTTTCACTCTCACGCTGTTCGCGATGGCAGCGACGGCGCTGCTGATGGCCGGCGCCTTCGTTCTGGCCCGCAGCGCAGTCACGTTCTCGAACTCGGCCAGCTTCCCGTTCTACGTGCTGGGCGGGATTCTGGTGCCCGTCGCGCTTCTGCCCGGCTGGCTTCAGCCGCTGTCCAAGGCCGTCTTCCTGTCGTGGTCCGCCGACCTGCTGCGGGCGAGCATCGTGCCCGGGCCGGTGCCTCACCCGGTACGGGGCATGGTCATGATCGCCCTGCTCGGGACGTTCACGTTGGTCGCCGGCTACACCGTCCTGCGGCGCATCCTCCAGCAGGTCCGCCACACTGGAGAGCTGGGGCTGCGATGAATCTGCTGCTCGTCATCCGCCGCGCTTTCTGGCTCGGCGCCCGCGACTACACCGCGATCTTCACCTGGAAGACCTGGCTGACCAACTGGTTCGTCCGGGTGATCGCCCAGGTCAGCTTCTTCGCCCTGGTCGGGCGCATGCTCGGCAATCCCGGCCAGACGCAGTTCCTGCTGGTCGGCAATGCCGTGACGCTGGCCGCGATGGTGGGGATGTATGCCGTCAACATGGTGAGTTGGGAGCGCAGCGCCGGCACCCTTCCGCTGCTGGCCGCCAGCCCCACCCATCCCGCAGTGGTGCTTACCGCCCGCGGCTCCTATCTGATCCTTGACGGCACCCTGTCGGCCTCCGGCGCTCTGCTGGTGACTGCCCACCTGTTCGGCATGCCGCTGCCGTGGCCGCGAGCAGTCGTGGTGGTTGCTCTGATCGCTGTGGTCGCTGCCTCCGCGTACTGCTTCGGCATCCTGGCCGGCAGCCTGCTCCTGGGCTTCCGCTCGGTCCAGACGATCGTCACCAATGTCTGTCTGGTCACCCTGATGACCTTGTGCGGGGTGAACGTCCCGCTGGACTACTACCCAGAACCGGTGCGTTGGGTCTCGTCCGTGCTCCCGCTGACCCACGGGCTGGTGGCGGTTCGGCTCGCCGTGACCGGCCAATGGCAGGCTGCGCTGTTCCCGGCACTGCAGGAAGCACTGGTCGGCATCGGGTGGCTGACCCTCTGCGTGCTGCTGGTCACCGGACTCTTCAGGCGCGGCCGACTGCACGGAACCCTCGACTACGCGTCGTGACCGGCAACGCCTACCTCATTCCAATGGAGCGCACGATCCCACACGCAACATCCCCCACCGCCGTCGTGAGTGCGGTCTCCTCCGACGCGCACACCTGGAACCTGATCTTCCTCGAACTGCTGCTCACTGAGACTGGCTACCGGGTCCACAACATCGGTGCCTGTGTCCCCGACGAGCTCCTGATCGAGACCTGCCGCGCCCAGAGACCGGATCTGCTGGTGCTCAGCTCCGTCAACGGACACGGCGCGATCGACGCGGAGCGCTTGATCAGACGCCTGCGTGCCGTATCGGACCTGGCCTCGCTGCCAGCCGCGGTCGGCGGCAAGCTGGGCACTGACGGAGACCGTGGCCTACCCGCGCGCCGACTGCGGCTGACCCGCGCCGGCTTCGACGCGGTGTTCGAGGGTTCAGCAGCCGTCGCACGCTTCCAGACCTTCGCACGCGACGTGCGTGACTCCGCACGAGGAGGCCGGCCATGACAACCGGCACCGAGCAGGACTTCGGAGGCTTCGTACGCCGGGCGCGGGCCCGCGACACGATTGTGGTGCAACCCCGGATGGGGTTCAGCGACCCGGCCCTGATGCGCTCGGGGCTGGCAGCCGTGGCGGCGCTGCCAGTGGCCACCGCCGGGACGATCACAGTCGACAGCTACACCCGGCTGGGGGACTACGCCGCCCTGCGTGCGGCCCTCGCCGCCGGGGAGAACCTCAACGGCTATCCCCTCGTCACGGCTGGCGACCGGGCCACCAGAAAGGTCACGCAGGGCCTCGCCCACGACAACTTCCAGATCCAGGTGCGACACGGCTGCCCCGCGCCGCTCGACATCGTCCAGGCGATGACGGACGCCGGGCTCTTCGCGACCGAAGGCGGCCCGCTGTCGTACTGCCTGCCCTACAGCAGACTCCCCGTGGCCGAGTCCGTGGAGAACTGGCGGCGGACATGCGATCTGCTCGCGACCCTGCACGGACCGGACACAGTTCCGCACCTGGAGACCTTCGGCGGCTGCCTCATGGGCCAGTTGTGCCCGCCGGAACTCCTCATCGCCGTCAGCATCCTGGAAGGCCTCTTCTTCCGGCAACACGGCCTGCGCAGTGTCTCTTTGAGCTACACCCAGCAGACCAACCACGCGCAGGACCGCGAAGCGCTCACGGCACTGCGAACATTGGCCGGCGAATACCTCACTGACATCGACTGGCATATCGTGCTCTACACGTACATGGGAGTGTTCCCCTCGACTGCGGGCGGCGCACGACGGCTCAGGCGACAGGCTGCCCGGCTGGCCGTCGAAGGGCAGGCCGACCGGCTGATCGTCAAGACCGGGGCCGAGGCACACCGCATTCCGACAGTGCCCGAGAACACCACGGCATTGCTCGACGCCGCAGGCGATCTCACAGCCGCTGCCGTCCTCCCCGTACCCGGCACCGACGACTGCGCCGCCACGGTCCTGCACGATGCAAGGAATTTGATCGAGGCGACCCTCGAGCTGTCCCCAGACGTGGGCGCCGCCCTGACCGGCGCACTGCGCCGCGGCTACCTCGATGTGCCGTTCTGCCTGCACCCGGACAATACGGGCCGTGCCGCCTCGTGCATCGACCAGACCGGACGGCTGACCTGGCTCTCCGTCGGCTCCATGCCGCTGCGTCCCGGCCCCGGAGCGCAGCCTCTGACCTCCGGGGAGTTGCTGGCCGATCTGGCCTTTGTCGCCAACCACTTCGACGGACTCGAACCCCGCTCCGGACTTCGACGCCGGCCGCTCCTCGACACCGAAGGAATCCGATGACCCTCAGCACCCCGATCCGCAGGCCGCGCCCCGGCGATCTTGACGGCGGGCCAGACGACCACCGTGCCGCACACGCGCGCGCCGTCATGGGAGCCGAACGATGACCGTGGCCCGGACGGCCCGCATCGGCGACAGTGAGTGGGCCCTGTGGCCCTCGGCCATGGTCCGTGGGGCAGGGTTCCCCGCCGGTGCCCTCCAGAGCCTGGCCGGCGAACGGCTCGCGGCCCTCGCTGACGCCACTCGCGAGTCCGACTCCACCGACGCCGTCTTCCTGCGGGCATGGGACGAAGCCGCTGAACAGACCAGCCGCGAACTCGCCGAGGTAGCCGGATCCGAGAATTTCCGGTCGGCCGTGGGCTGGCAGAATGCGCATTTCCTCCGCACCGCAGTGGATCCGTTCCTGCGCCAGCATGCCGAGGGAGGCCCTGCCAACCACAAGCGCCGCGCACGGGAACGGGCCATTGCGACGTATTGGCAGCGGTACTGCCTCAAGAACGAGTCCATCGGGTTCTTCGGGCCGACGGCCTGGGCCACGGTCGGCGGCGGCGACGAGGTCCTTCACGCCGATCCAGGCCATGACCTTGTGGCCGAGGCCGCCGTCTACCTTGAGCGGTGGGCGGTCGACGCACTCGCCCGCAGCCTGACGGAGAAGTTTGACCTGCGGCCCTGGCTGCGCCCGCGGCGCAGCCCTATGGTTCGGCTCGACGGCGACCGAGTCGGCCTGCCCGACGGCGGCGGCGAATCGTTGGACGCATGCTCCGCAGTGGTGCTGTCTCTGGCGAACGGCAAGATGACCGCCCGCCAGATCGCCCAGGACGTAGTCGCGCAGGCGGAGTTTCCGGTAACCAGCGAGGCAGAGGTATTCGCGATACTCGACCGGCTCCAGCGTAGGCGGTGGCTGATCTGGCGGCTCGAACTCCCGACGTCGCTGGCCCCGGAGGAGGACCTGCTCGTCCTGCTCGACGGAATCGACGACAAAGACGTTCGAACGGAGGCAGTCGGCCAGGTCACCGAGCTGATCGACGGCCGTCGGCGGCTGCAGGCGGTCTGGAACAAGCCCGCTGAAATGCGGCGCGAGTATGACCGACTGGAACGCACGTTCCAGGATCTCACCGGAGCCACCGGAACCCGGCACGCGGGCCAGGCATACGGTGGCCGGACGCTCGCCTACCTGGAGTGCCGCCGTGACGTGACCATGCGCGTCGGGGCCAGGTTCACCGACGCGATGCGTCCGATCACCAGTGTGCTGGACAGCATCCGCTGGCTGACATGGCGGATTCGCGAGCAGCTCGAACCAGATCTGCGTGCGGCGTACCGGTCGGCCCGGGGGCGCCAGTCCGGGGGAGATGGCGTCAACGTGGCCGCTCTCTGGGTCTCATGCATGCCGCTGCTGGGCACCCGCATGGAGACCGTGGTCCGCGAAACGGTCGCCGAGTTCCACCAGCGCTGGCACACCGTTCTCGACCACGACCCTGCCGTATCCCAGGCCGCGTACACCATGGCGGACTTGGAACCGGCGCTCAAGGAACTGTTCGACGCCCCCGAACCCGGGTGGAGCCAGGCCCGGCTCTCCTGTCCCGACGTGATGGTGGCCGCGGCAAACGAGGAGGATGTCCGCCAGGGGCGGTACACCCTCGTGCTCGGCGAAGTTCATCCCGCGATGAACTCGCTCGACTACATCTCCTTGGTCCCCACCCATCCCGAACCCGGTCTGCTGCACGCCGGCCTCGACGCCAGCTTCCCCGGGCCGCGGCTCATGCCGGTGCTGCCGACCGAGAGCCGTCCGCCCTTCACCGCGCGGTCCCACCCAGCTCTCTTCCGCTCCGACGACCACCAACTCGCCGTGATGCCGCAGACACCGCTGCCTCGAGTGGGAACCACGGTCCTGGCCGCAGACGCGATCGTGCACGACCGCGACGGCCGGCTTGTCGTTTCGGCTCCGGGTAGCGCGGCGGAATTCGACGCCTTTGACTTGTTCGGTGAGGCCCTGAAATCCCTGATGCTGAGGCACTTCAGCCTCTTCCCCATCAAGAGCCACCGTCCTCGGACGGTAGTGGACGACGTCGTCCTCGCCCGCGAGGGCTGGCGTGTCCCGGTGAGCGCCCTGGACTTCGCTCTGCTGGCGGACGGGCCGCAACGGTTCATCGCAGCCCGCCGATGGGCCGCAGAGCTCGGCCTGCCCCGCTACGTTTTCGTCAAATCCCCCGCGGAGACCAAACCGTTTTACGTCGACTTCGCTGCGCCCGTCTTCATCGACATCCTCGCCGCCTGCGTACGCCGTACCGCCAAGGACGGCGAGACGGCCACGCTCGCCTTCGTAGAGATGGCACCGGGCCCCGACCAGCTCTGGCTCACCGGCTTCGACGGCCGGCGGTACACCTCCGAACTCCGGTTCGCCGCCCACGACCTGCGCACACAGACCGGAGACGGACTGTGATCCCCTCCGCGCAGGCCCCGACCGCGATCGAAGCCGGCCACATCCGGTTCGCCTGTCACTACGCAGATGCCGGCGCCAGTGCGGCCCGTACCCCGAGCTGCTGCGGCAGCAGTTCAAGGGCGTGATCCGGCGGTTTCGAACGGGTGGGCAGCGGCGGGAGATGCCTCGTGAGTTCGGTGCCTGGCCGACCGTTAAGGAGAGGAACGCTGTCGAGCGCCTGATCAACAAGCTCAAGTCCTGGCGGGGGCATCGCCACTCGGTACGACAAGATCCCGGCCGGCCACCTCGCCGGCCTCCACCTGCGAGCCTCGATGATCTGGATCAAAGACCTCAACCGGACCACCTTCATCGCGGACCGGCAACACGTCGCCGCAGTGGGCACCGCACACACGCGGCCCCTGGCCACCGCAGTGGAATTCACCGATGTCTTCACCCTGTCCCGCGACGCGCTCGTCCTGCGCCGGCGTCGCTACCCGACCGACAACAGCACCAGTACTCATGGAGAGGAATAGGGCGATGAGCCACACGGTTCCCGACCTCGACCAGGTCGTCGAACTCGTCACAGAGATCGTCGGACACCGGGAAATCACCGCGGACAGCAACTTCTTCGACGCCGGCGGTGACTCGCTGACCGCTGCTCACCTGTCACTCCTGCTCGAAGAACGCTTCGGCACGGGCGTGGATGTCTTCACCATCTACGCATCCGAAGACCTGCGTGAGATCCACACGGCGCTGCTCAACCCGACGGGACACCTCGCGTGAGCGCCGGTATGCTCCCGACGAAGCACTCGGCAACGGCTTCCGTCCTGATGAGCCGGGTGCGACAGGTCGCGGCCGAGCACGGCCGCAACGTCGCGATCAGCGGGCCGCGGACCTCCCTCAGCTACCGCGATCTGATCGACAGGACCGACGCCTGGAACGAATTGCTGCGCGGCCATGGGCCCCCTCCGGGGGCCGTGGTGGCACTGCGGGTGGTGGACCCCACCTTCCTGGCCTCCGCTTTCCTGGCCGTCCGCGCCGCCGGACTGGTGCCGATGCTGATCGACCCGCATTCTCCTGCAAGCCGCCGCGCGGCAGTCATGGGCGCAGCCCGCCCGGCCCTTTCCATGGTCGTATGCGACGCCCCCGACATCACCGAGGAGGCCGCTGATCCGAAGCTGCTGCCCGTCGACGCGGGCTACCTGGGCTTCACCTCGGGAACGCAGGGGCCTCCCAAGGGGATCGTCTCCCAGGAGCGCGGTGTGTTGCACTTCGTCGACTGGGAGACCTCGACCCTCGCCGTCCACCCCGCCGACCGCGTCGCGATGATCAGTCCGCCAACGTTCGAGGTCGTCTTCCGCGAACTGTTCGTCGGCCTCACTTCGGGCGCGCAACTCGTCACCGCGGACGCCATCACCCGCACCGATCAGCGCGCTGTCCTTCCCTGGCTGAAGGAGCAGGAGATCACCGTCGTACACGCGGTCCCCAGCCTGGCAGCACGCTGGACGGCCGCGGCACCCGATGTCCGCATGGACCGGCTTCGGTGGACGCTGTTCGCCGGCGAACCACTGCATGCCTACCACGTCGACGCCTGGCGCGGCGCGGCCCCGCACACGGAAGTCGGCAACCTCTACGGGCCATCAGAGACGACCCTGGCCAAATTCTGGTACCACGTACCCCGCGACCGCCACCCCGGCCTGCAACCCGTCGGCAAACCGCTGCCCGGAGCACGCCTCCAGACCCTCGAACCCGCAGGCGGCGTCTTCCGCGTGGGCATCGAGACCCCCCACGGTTCCTACGGCTATCTGGACGGCACCGCGTCACCGGAAGACCAGGCCGCTCTGACGCGAACAGAGGGAACGACCGTCTTCCACAGCCAGGACCTCGGAACGGTGGACGACGACGGTCACCTGGTCATCAAGGGACGCTCCGACGCGCGAGTCAAGCGGCGCGGAGTGTTCGTCGACCTCGGCGGCATCGAAGATGAGGCTAATCGGCATCCTGGCGTGCGACTGGCTGGCTGTGTGCAGACCACACCGGCCACGGGCAGCACCATAGTGCTGTTCGTCGAAGTCCGAGCGGGAGTGTCGGTGTCGGACGTCCGCAAGGCCTTGCTGCGAGTACTCGGACCGCAGTCACCGGACCGAGTCGTCTCCCTGCCCCGTGTACCGCTCTCCCCGAACGGCAAGATCGACCGACAGGCGCTCCTCGCTGCCTTCGAAGCGGAGTCGGCACCGACCCCGGGCAGGCCGAGCGTATGACGAAGCGCACCGTCGTCATCGTCGATCCGTACTCCTCCGGAGTCCTCTACGCGCCAGCACTGCGCAGGGCGGGTTTCTCACCCGTCGCCGTGCGTTCCATCCCCTTCCCTGCCGAACAGTTCACCTCCAGCTTCCGCCCGGACGACTTCGAGCGGCACATGCTGGAGGACGGCAACCCGGACTCCCTTGTGAGGCAACTGGCTCCACTGGGTGTCACCGCCGTGATCCCCGGCTCGGAGAGCGGAGTCCGGCTCGCCGACCGCCTCGCAGCAGAACTGGTACCGGCGACCGCCCACCTCCCCTCGCTCGCCCACTGCCGTTACCACAAAGGCCACATGGTGGCCGCCGTCGCTGCCGCAGGTCTGCCGGTCACCCCCACCGTCTGCGTCCGCGAACCGAACCAGGCCGCCGACTTCGTGCAGCGCAGTGACATCACCGGACATGACCTGGTGATCAAACCAGCGACCAGCGTGTCCAGCGACGGCGTGACCCTGGCCCCCGGCGGTCGGGGCTGGCGGTCCGCTGTCGAGGCATTGCTCGGCAGGACCAATGCCATCGGCGTACTCAACGAGGAGGTCCTCGTCCAACGGCGCCTGACCGGCCCCGAGTACGTGGTGAACACCTTCACCGCCGAGGGCCGCCACGTCGTCACCGACGTATGCCGCTACACCAAAGTGAGCAACGGTGACAGCTTCGCGGTCTACCAGGACGTGGATTTCCTGGCGATGGACGCGCCCCATGTCCCGGAGCTGATCGCGTATGTACGACGGGCCCTGGACGCACTCGGATTCAGGTTCGGACCTGCACACACCGAAGTGATACTGACAGCGCAAGGCCCCCGCTTGGTGGAGGTCAACTCACGGATCGCCGGCAGCGGCATGCCCGCCGCCGCCGAACTCGCCACCGGAAACAGCGCGGTTCGGCTGCTCGTGAGACAACTGCAGGGCGAACGGGACCATCCCGATGGGTTCACCCTGCGCCGCGCGGTGAAGGTGGCCATGTTCATCGCCAAGGACAACGGCATCGTCACCGATACTGAAGCCTTCGAGTCGATCCGCTCCCTCCCGACCTGCCGCGGACTGCACATCAACGTCCGCAACGGCACCCGGATAGAGGCGACCTCTGATCTCCTTTCCTCTCTGCGCCTCGGTTGGGCACTACTGGCCCATCAGGACCAGGCGCATGTGGACCGCGACTACGCTCGCCTGCGAACCTACGCGGCCCGCATGCGCATCGTGGCTGCATCCTGACCAGGGCCCCGGGGAGAGTCCCGTGCGCTCGGTTTGACCATGCAGGGCTCGGAGGGGTGCCGGACACGAGGTGAGCACTGCGCTTGTAGATCATGAAGTTCTCGACGCTTCAGGATCCGCAAGGTTGCCGTGCTCGTTCCTCCGTCATCCCCTGTGCCAATCCCCTCGCAGCGTGGAGACGATCCATGCGGCCGGGTGGGCGTACTCGACCTTCAGCTCGCTGTTGCACGCCTCGCTGACCGCGTTGTCGAATCAGGATCCGACTCTGCCCGTCGACTGCACGACGCCCAGCTCGCGGCAGGCTCGCTTGAACTTCCGGGAGCAGCATTCGGAGAACAGATCGATCACCGTTGCCAGGTAGAGCCTGCCCTCGACGGCGTCGATCTCGGGCATGTCGCCTGCCCGGACGAGGTCCGGCGCCTCGGCGGTGAAGTCCCGGTGGACGGAGTCCGGGGCGGCCGGCCGCCTGCCCGGCCTGGTCAGCGACTGACGGCGCTCGGCCTTCCGGCCGGCCGGCCCGGGCTCGGCCATCGGCTTTGCGACGGCGTTCACCGACACCCGCCGGCCCCGGCGCACCAGCTCGATGAACACTTTCGGCGAGCCGTAGGTACCTCCGGGCAGCTGAAGATCTCCTCGGTCTCCTCCGTCAGGTGCTGCCGGTGCATCTCCCGCTCGGTCGGCGGCCGGTCGCGCCACTTGTAGAACCACGACTCCGACACCCCCAGAGCCCGGCAGGCGACGCGATGCGGATGCACTCCTCGGCTTTGCAGCTGCTGATCGCCCCGACCGTCACGGCCGGGTCCACCTCAGCTACTTCACCCACAAGGCCACGAATCGCCTGTACGCATCGCGCTCCATCTCCAGCTCGCGGATGCGCTTGTCCTTCTCCCTCGCCTCGGCCCGCAGCCGCTCCAGCTCCGCCCGCTCTCCCGCAGCCGGCCACCAGACGGCTCGGCCACCGGCCGGTCTGACGACGGCGACACGTTGCGCCAGGAGGAGAGGAGGTGCACCGGCCGTCGTCCTGTCAGCGTGGTGTGCCCTCTTCGCGCAGTCCGGGAGGAGAGGAGGTGCACCGGCCGTTGTCCCGTCAGCGCGGTGGTGTGCCCTCCTCGCGCAGTCGGGGATGGGTTTGGCTCGACACACCAGCCGGGCGTCAACTAGCCTGCCGCGCAACACAGTTATGGCGCCTGTGACCAGTCATGCAGCCTTCCGTGGCACGTGCCACCAACGCGTGCGTAACCAGGGCAGGTGCGACGGTCAACAGTTGCGGCTGAGTAGCCAGGTCGACATGAATTCAGGAGAATTCTGCAACCGACCGCAAGGCCTAGCCAGTACAGAGGCAGGTTGTGTATGGCAGACTCGGCGGGCCACTACGACAGCGGCGTAGCGACGACTGCCTTCCGGGTGCTCGGGCCACTAGAGGTGAGCGGCAAGCTGGGGCCGATAAACGTGGCACCGGGGCGGCAAGAGGCCGTCCTCGGGGCGCTGGTGCTGCAACTGAACCGGGTGGTGGAGACGACCTACCTGGTGGATGTCATCTGGGCGCACGATCCGCCGAAGACCGCACGCACTCAGGTGCAGATCTGCATCTCCCGGCTCCGCAAGGCGCTGTCGGACGGGGGAGCCGACGCCACCATCGAGACCCGCGCCCACGGGTACATCCTGCGGGCACCGGAGGACACCACCGATATCGGCCACTTCCGTCGCCTGGCGACAGAGGCACATGACCTGGCTCGGGCCGGCCTGAAGGTCCGCGCAGTGGACACGCTCAGCGCGGCGGCAGGCCTGTGGCGGGGCCGGTGCCTGGCCGGCGTGCCCAGCGAAATCCTGGCCGGCGCGGCAGCCCAGTTGGACGAGAAGCGGCTGGAAGCGGTGGAGAGCTGTATGCGGCTGGAGCTGGAACTGGGCCGCCACGACCACCTGGTCGGCAAGCTGCAGCAGCTTGTCGCCAACCATCCGCTGCGTGAGCGGCTGCGGGGGCATCTCATGGTGGCGTTGTATCGCTCGGGCCGGCAGGCGGAGGCGTTGGACGCCTACCATCAAGGCCGCGCGTTGCTCACCGAGGAACTGGGCCTGGACCCGGGCAGGGAGCTGCGCGATCTGGCACAAGCGATCCTGACCCACGACCCCGACCTCGCACTGGCCGAACCGGCCGAGCCACATTTCATTGCGGCGGCACAACTCTCCGAGGCGGCGCAAGACCCTGGTCCCGATCTTGAACGGGTCGTCATCCCCCGGCAACTGCCCGCAGACGTCGGCGATCTCGTCGTTGACGACACGATCGTCTCGGCGGTCTGCGATGCCGTCACCGATGGACAGGAAAAGGGGCTGCTGAGCGTGGTCCTGGTCCTTGGCAGGCCCGGTGTCGGCAAGACCACGCTGGCCACGCATGTGGCGCACCGTCTTGCAACCGAGTACTTCCCGGACGGACAACTTTACTGCAATCTACGGGGGCCGGCCGGACTACCCGTCGACCCAGCGCAGGCGTTGGGCCGGTTCCTCCGGGCGTTGGGCATACCGGGCCAGGCCATCCCCGATTCGCTTGACGAGCGCGCGGAGATCTACCGCAGCCTGCTGGCGGATCGCCAGATCCTGGTGTTGCTGGATGACGCGGTGAGCGAGTCGCAGGTGGTGCCACTGCTGCCCGGAACCGGCAACAGCGCCGTGCTGGTCACCAGCCGCGGTCAACTCACGGCGTTGCCGGGAACGCGCCGGTTCGACTTGGAGCCCCTGGGCCCGGAACAGGCGGTCCGGTTCCTTGGACGGATCATCGGGGAGCATCGGGTCGAGGCCGAGACGGAGGCGGCGCGAGTCCTCATACGTTTGGTGGGCGGGCTGCCGCTCGCGCTGCGTATCATCGGCGCGCGCCTCGCTGCGCGCCCGCACTGGTCACTGACCTCCATGTGGCATCGGCTCGAGGACGAGCACCGCCGGTTGGACGAACTGGCACACGGCGTGCTTTCGATCCGGGCAAGTCTTTCGCTCAGCTACGACGGTCTGGCTGCGGCCGACCGTCGTTTGTTGTCCCTGCTCAGCCTGGCCGAGGGGACGGTGATTCCGAGTTGGCTGGGTGCCGCCCTGCTGGACGACCGCACGCGGCACCCCGCTGACCTGCTGGAACCGCTCATCGACATGCGCTTGCTCGACATCACCGCCATGGACCGGGACGGCGAGTTCCGGTACGGACTGTCGCAGATCGTGCGGACGTTTGCGCACGAGCGGCTGACCATGGAGATTCCCGAGTCGGAAAGCGCCGGAGCGGTGCGACGTATGGTCGGCGGCTGGATGGCGCTCGCGGAGCGGGCACACAAGGAGATCTACGGTGGCGCGTTCACGATCGTGCCGGGCCGGGCCGAACGATGGCATCCTCCGGAGGCTCGGGTCCGACGCTACCTCCGGGACCCGCTCGGGTGGCTGGAGCGGGAGCAGACCAGCCTGTCGAACGCGATCGAGCTGGCGGCCCGGTCCGGGCTGGACGAGTTGTGCTGGGAGCTGGCCACTACCCTGGCGACGCTGTTCGTGGTCAGGGGCAACCCAGACCTCTGGGAGCGGACGCATCGGGTAGCACTGACCGCCGTCCAGGAAGCGGGCAACGAACGCGGCCAGGGGGCGATTCTCGGCTCGCTGGGAACCCTGTACCTGCACCGGGGCGAGCACGAGGCAGCGGTCCCTTACCTCAATACCGCCCTGGAGATCTTCGACCGGGTCGGGGAAGCGAGCGGTCAAGCGCTGTGCCAGCGTGACCTGGCGCGCGTCGAGCGGCGCAGTGGTGACGACGATCGGGCACTGGCCCTCTACAAGAGCGCCGAGCGCAACTTCGTGCGGGCGCAGGACGTCATCGGCCGGGCGTACGTGCTTCGTGAGATGGCACATATCACGATGCTGCGAGCAGACTTCGCGCGAGCCCGTTCGTATCTCGACGAGGCCCTCGGGATCTGCCGGTCGACCGGCTTTGACCTAGGCCAAGCCCCCGTACTGAGGCGACTGGGCCAGATGCTGGTGTACCAAGGGCAGTACGAGGCGGCGCAACGGACCTTGCTCGAGGTTCTCGTCATGGTCAGGGAGAACGGTGACCTGGTCGGGGAGGGGTATGTGCTGCACGACCTCGGCATGGTCAATGTCCATCTGCGTCGCATGGAACAGGCCGTCCATTACTATTCGCAATCAGCCAGGGTTCGGGAGCGAACCCTGGACCACAATGGCGCCGCTGCCGTGCGGGCCGAAATCGCTGCCGTCCTGACGGGCCGATGATGTCGGCTGGACGGTGCCAGCCCTCACCAGAGCGACCAGCCGGATCGTCGGGACCAGCCCGCCATGCGCGATCAGGTCCGGGTCGTCGAACGCGGCGAACAGCGTCGCAGGTCAGCGTGCGCCTCTTCCTATTTCTCCGTCCACAGGCCGATCATTAAGCGGTGGATCGAGGCTGAAATGAGTGTGCTCCAGGCGGCCATCGCGGCTCCATGTCCACGTTATCTCTGTCTTATCGTGGCCCCGTCAAGCCGTGGATGCACTGAGAATGCCGGGCCGATAAGGGGATTCCGGATACTGGTTCCCGTTACCTCGGCGCGCCCCTTTGTGGAGACAGCCTTCAAGGAGTAATCCGATGACCGCAGTAACCCGGGATACGATCGCGTCCGCCTCTTTCGGCGTCCTGGAACCCGAACCACAGCGCAGCGCCGGGGCTCCCGCGACAGCAGCGGTGGACCTTGAAATGTTATGCCGCGGACATGATATGGGCCGGTTGGCCGGCCTTGAGTTCAGGGGTGCCGCACAAGAGGATCCCCGCAGGGGCCTGCGGGCACAGGCGGGAGTCGGTCAGTGATCCCATACTCGGAGATCCTGACCGCACTTGGGGTCGACCACATCCGCCTCGCCTACCACTACGCGGATATCGGCGACGTCGATGGATACGACTCACTCCTCGACACCGACGTGGAGATCGACGCCGCAGGCTTCCTCCACGGCAGCGGCCGGGCGCAGGTGCTGGACCGCGCCAAGCAACTGGTTCCACGACAGAACCGGCATCACATCCACGACATCATTGCGGACAGGCACCGCGTCGTCGTTGTGGGCACCGCCTGCACCCGGCAGCCGGAGGCCACTGTGGAATTCGCCGATGTTTTCACCCTGTCCCGCGACGCGCTGATTTTACGCCAGCGTCGCTACCTGGCCGTCAACGAAAGCAGCACCAGCACCCATGGAAGAGGGATACACCGATGAGCCACATGGTTCCCGACCCCGACCAGATCGAGTTAGGCACCATCGTGATTTCCGATCATGAACTGGTCACCGTTTCCCATGGAGAGAAGGCGCATGCCCCAACACCTCAGCCAACCGGCTCTGCGAGAAAGCTCTGGTGACTCGAAAGGTCCTGGCACCATGATTGCGGTCGAGGAAGGCTTGCCTGAATTCGGTAAATTATTGCGGACGCTGCGCACTGCCAAGAGCATGTCACTGGGTGAACTGGCGAAGAGAGTCAACTACACCAAGGGCCATCTGAGCCGAGTGGAGACCGGTGGGAAGCGGCCTTCGCGTGCGCTGGCCGCCTCCTGCGACCAGGTCCTGAACACCGGTGGCACCCTGGCTCGTGCCCTGCCTGACGACACGCGTCGGCCGGGGCTGGCCGGCGGGCAGTTGCGGCTGGCGCAACTACCGGTTCCGACGGCTTCGTTCGTCGGTCGCCAGGACGACATCGCGCTGCTCGACTTGTTGCTCGCTGATCGGCCCGGGCACGGTTCGGCGCCTCGTTCTCTGCTCATCACCGGTGCGCCAGGTGTGGGTAAGACCGCGTTGGCCCTGCACTGGGCCTCCCGGGTCGGCCACCGGTTCGACGACGGTGTCCTCTACGCCGACCTCGGAGGCTTCAGCGACGAGGAGGCGGAGTCGGCCACCATCTTGGAGGGCTTTCTCCTTGCGCTCGGTCTGACCCGTGATGCCATCCCCGCTGGTTTGAGCGAACGTGCTGGGGCGTACCGCAACCTGTTGGCTTCGCGTCAGGTGTTGGTCGTGCTCGACAACGTTGCCTCAACCGGTCAGGTTCGCCCGCTGATGCCCGGATTGGTAGGGGAATCTACACTGCTCATGACAAGTCGGCGCCTGCTGTCCGGTTTGGCCGTCCGTGAGGGAGTGCCCGCCCTGCCGCTGGCGGGTCTGCGGATGGGCGATGCCGTGGAGTTTCTCCGTTCGGCCGTGGCGAACCACACCGTCATGATGACGCCGAGGCTGGCCACCCGGCTGGCGCAACTCTGTGAGTGTCTGCCGCTCGCTCTCATAGCCGTCGTGCACCATCTGAGGTGCGCCCGGGAAGCCGACGTACCAGCTCTTGTGCAACGCCTGGAGAACGAGCACTCACGCCTGGACGCGCTGGCGGTCTTCGGCGATGCCTCCCTCTCGGTGCGCGACGTGTTCTGGCGCTTCTACCGCGCACTGCCCCGCTCGCTGGCCCGGGCGGTGCGGGTTCTGGGCTTGAGGGCGCCGGGCCGGGTGGACGCCGCTGTGGCCGCCGGCCTGCTCGGTATCACTCCGGACGCCGCGGGCGACCTGCTGCTTGCCCTGGCTGACGCAAACGTACTGATACCGCTGATCCACGGCGGTTACCGCTGGTCGCCGTTGCTGTGCACGTTCGCGGCCGCCGACCTGGTCAACCACGTCGAACCGGACAGCGGGCACTACTTCGCCACCGATTGGGAAACACCGTCGATCGCGAAGGCGCCGTCAGCGCGGGCGGGGACTTCCGCGGAGGAAGACGGCCAGCCCCTTCGCCTGGACTCGTGGGAGGGTACTGCAGGCTCGGTCTTCGAACAGACCAGAGGCCGAGCCCACACAGTCGTAGCGCGCGGGGCCGCACTTACGAGGCAACCATGGGGCCCGGACGACCCCTGGCGTGTCACGGCGATGTGATCCCGCCCGCGGTCGCCGACATCCGGGTGGTGAACCGGGCATCCAGCGCATCGGTTTCGCGCTCAGCGCGCTCGATGACCCGGCGCATCACCTCGACGGCCCGCAGGGGGTGCTGGCCGAAGCCGGTCTCTCCGGACAACAGCAGCGCGTCCGTGCCGCGGAGCACGGCGTTGGCGATGTCGGTCACCTCCGCGCGGGTGGGCCGGATGTTTTGGCGCATCGAGTGCAGAAACTGGGTGGCCACTATGGACAGGGCGTCGCTCTTGACGCACGCGGTCACGATCTCGTCCTGCGCGAACGGAACGTCCTCGTAAGGGATTTCCAGCCCCAAGTCGCCGCGGGCGACCATGAGGCCATCGAACGCATGGGCAAGGTCGCCGAGCGCAGCCAGCCCGGCGGGATGTTCCATCTTGCCGATCAGTATCGCGTCGGGGGTCAGCGCACGCAGGTCGTTGCCGTCCTGGGCCGAGTTGGCGAACGACAGGGCGATCGCGTCCACTCCCAGGCTCGCCGCGAACCGCAGGTCGTCGATGTCGCGGTCGTTCAATCCGTTCGGGATGTCGGTCGCACCCTGGATGGTCAGGCCCTGGCCGTTCCACACGGCCCCGCCGCTGACCACGACGCACCGTAGCTCACCAGGGCTCGACCGGAGGACCGACAGCTCGATGAGCCCGTCATCGAGGAGCACTGCAGTACCCGGGCGTACCAGATCGGCCCGCCATGGCAACCGCGACCGCACAGCATGATCCCCGAGGTTCCCGGCGTCGCCCTCACCGTGGGTGAGCACCACATGGTCTCCGTCAGCCCAGACCGCCTTCGCACCCGGCAGACCGGCGATGCGGTTCTTGCGCCCTTGCAGGTCTGCCATGAGCCGCACCGCGCGGCCGTGTTCGGCGGCTAGTTCGCGGACCAGGCCGACTGCCGTGGCGTGCAGTTCGTGGCTGCCGCTGACCATGCTGAAACGGAACATGTCGACGCCGCCGGCGATCATGTCTCTGATCCAGTCCCGGTTCGCGCTGTTCGCGCCCATCGTGGCGATGATTGCCGTGCGCCGTGGCAGGTGTGCCGGGTTCGGGCTCGGGATGGTCAGCCGTCCGTACATGAGGCACTCCTGGAGTCGGCGGTCGCGACGCCGCACGGGTGGTTGTCAGGGAGCAATGCGGCCCGGAGCCGCGCGCGCACGACTGAGGCCGGGGCGTCCGCGTCGATCTCCTCGATCGGGCAGATGTTCTGGAAGTAACGGGTGAGTTCGCGCCAGCCGGACCGGTAGTGATCGATGCGGGCTTCCAGCTGATGCAAGGTGTCGTCCTGCCGGGGCACGGTGGGGTGTCCGCACAGACCGCAGCGATCGGACGAGCCGGACGCGGGCAGACCGCAGGCCGTGCAGATGCGCCGCCCGTGGGCGCGGCGTAACGCCGTCGCCGACGATACGGACAGCAGCGTCACGGCCCGGATGCGTAGCTGTCGCTGCCGAACGACCTCGTGCCAGTCCGGGCATTCATCGCCGACGCGCGGATAGCCGTCGGCGATCACCGTTGTGCAACCGGGCGGCAGGTGGTCGAGGAAGTGGGCGAACTCGGCGACGACCAAGTCAATCGGCACCTGGTTGCGGTCAATCGCGGTCTTCAACTGCAAGCCCAGCGGCAGGCCTACCGAAGCGAGCCGATAGGCGTAGTCGCGCACCCCGAATCGCGTGATGTTCGGGTATTCGCGGCTGAGCGCCAGCACCGCCGTGGTCTTCCCGGCGCCAGGAGGCCCACTCACCAGGCTGATCTCACGCTGCTGGATCACTGCCCTGCCAGCTCCAGCTTGCGCCGTGTCAACATCTGCTCGAAGGAGTCTCTGACCTGCCGTGTCGATCTCAGCTCAGCCATCAGCGGGCTCAGCCGCGACTGTGCCTCCTCCGGGCTGATACCGGCGGGCAGGAGCGTGCCCATCTCCTCGGCGTTGCTCGGGCAGAGTGTCACCCAGCCCTCGACGGACAGCTTCAACGCGTACATGCCCTCCTGGCAGTACACCGGACAGGTGTCGCAGCGCGCCGACCGGTAAGTGCTGGCGTAGCTGCTCTTGAACCGCACCTGCACCTCTTCGGTGGTGAACCACCCGAACTCGGTACCACGGCGCTGCTGCCAGTCCCCGGAGCCGTAGCGCTGCTCGAAGGCGGCGACGATGTCGTCGAGCGGCACGAACTCGTCCAGCCAGAACTGGCGTGTCTCTTCGCTGAAGTAGAGGTCCAGCACGCTCACGTAGATCGTCCCGCCGGTCTCCCGGCGCATCTGGCGCGTGAAGTCGATGACCTTCTCGATCTCGTCGAGATTCCGGCGCATGGCCACCACATTGACCCCGACGTTCACCCCCGCCTCCAGTGCTGATCGGACCGCGGTGCGTGCCCGGTCGAAGTCGACCCGGCGTCCGCGCATGATCTGGTGGGACAGGTCAGGGTCCGTGCTGTCCAGAGACACCTTCATTACGTCGAGGTGCGGTGCGAGCCTGTCCAGTTGGCGCGGTAGGAATCGCCCGTTGGTGGTCATCTCCACCCGCTGGAAAATTCCGCGAGCGTGCTCGGCAATGATCGGCAGGTCCCTGTTCAGCGTTGGTTCGCCGCCAGTGAAGGAGATCGCGTTGAAACCTGCGGCAGCGATGTGCTCCAGGGTCCTGCAGTAGTCCTCCGTCGACAGTCGGTGGTTGCTGAAGCGTTCCGGGACGAAGTTCTCCATCCCTGTCTGCTTGGGGCAATACACACAGCTGAGGTTGCACCGGTCGGCGACCGATGCACGCACGTAACGAAGAGTCGGGTCTGGCTTGAGTTCTGCCTGCTTGGAGTTCATCTCGTCTCTCTTTGGATGCCGTAGCCGAGGACTCGGCCTGGAAATGGTCAGCGCACATCACAGGGCCGGCAGGTGGCAGCAACAATTCTGCGGTTGCTGCGGCGCCGTGGGCGAGATGTTGTCCGTTGTCTTTCCGGCCGGGAGTTTCGGCAACGGGCGACATACGTGTGCAGACGACGAATACGCCGGAAGTGGGCAAGGATGGTTCGCACTATGCGAGAAAACTTGGATACCAGAAGCGATGAACACACGTGCCAGTTCGCGCTGCCGACGGACGGACTACCGCTGGACACAGAACCGGGCATGTTGCGCGCCTACCGGGCCTCGGACGCACCGGCCCGCGTGTCCGGGATGAACGACGCAGATGTCCGCCGCTGGCTGCCCGTCCCGCGGCCCTACACCGAGGCCATGGCGCTGGATTGGTGCGTCAGGGAGGCCGAACAGCGACGCCGTACCGGAGACGGACTGCATTTGGCGATCGTGGATGAGCGGGACACGTTTCTCGGGGACATCTGCCTCAAACATACCGACTGGCGACTCGGCCAGACCGAGATCGGCTACTGGACGAGCCCACACGCACGCGGCCGCGGCATCGCGACCGCAGCCTGCCGCACGCTGTCCCAGTGGGCGTTGATGACCACTCATATCGTGCGGGTGGTGTTGGTCGCGGCGACGGGAAACATCGCCTCGCAACGCGTGGCGGAGCGGTGCGGCTTCAGCTATGAAGGAACGGCACGGTCGGGAGGCATCCTGTTCGACGATCGCACCGATCTCAAGGTCTACTCCCTGCTGCGGACGGACGTGCCGACGTGAGGAATTGAGCCCCTGGCCGTGCACGCCGGCTTTCAGAGTGCGGGATGTAGCGTTTCGTCGGTCAGCGGGCATCAGGGGAAGTGCGCGATGCGGGAGATCGTGAACGCGATCCTCTGCCAGAGCCGCGGTGCCGGCGCACCTGGAGGAGCAAGAGCGCGAGATCGCCGGACAGGCCGAGGCCGTGCGGGGACGCAGCGCGGAACTCATCGCGCAATTGGAGGAGTTCGCCGGGCTCGCCGAGGAGGTCCGCATCACCCGCAGGACCCTGCCGGCGATGCCTGATCCGTCCCCGCCGACGCCGCCGGCCACGAGGCTGCCGGACCATCCGGGCCTACCGGCAGACATGGCGGTGTTCGCCGCGGCCGACGCCCCGCTGCGGGGACGGGCGGTCTGCGAGGCGATGGATCTGGAGATCGCGTCCGGCAACGTCGACAACGTCCGGCTGAAGCTCGAGCGGCTGGTTGAACTCGGGATCCTGATCGAGCAAGGAGCAGGGGTTGTCCACCCGGCCGCGGCCGTAGCCACCCGGAGAGGCCACCACCAGCCCGACAGCCCCAGCTCCCAGAGCCAAACGGGCAGTACGTCACTTGCCACCCCCTCAGGCGATCACCCGGTCGGTGAAGGCAAGCTGGTGGTCCGGGCCGGCTCCCGCCGCGCGTTGCCGTCACGATCATGAGCGTCTCGCACGGCCGTTCGCATGGTCCGCGCGAGGTGCCGACTGTCGCGCACCACGCCGTTGACCACTGCCACAGCGTCTGTCCACGATCAAAGTGGAACGTGACCTTCGAAGAGACAACGGACAACGGCTAGCCCAGGCCAGATCATCGAGTGAAGGTGATCGGGTGAGCACCGACACTGCAGCGGACACGGACGGCACCGTGCCTGTGACAACAAATGACCTGCTGTTCGGACCGCCGGACATCGATCTGTGCGAAGGCTTCGCCCCCCGCGTTCGGCCACAGCACAATGCCGCCGAACCGATGGATGCGTCGGCGTGACGCGAGATCGACCGGCGCAAGAACCTGTCGCCGGCCGTGACTGCGACCGGGCGGGGCGACAAGATGGTGGCGGAGGAGAGCCTCAAGTTGGCTCCGGCGCCGCTGTGCACGTGGCACGGGCCAGCGGCATGCCGACCAGGCCCCGAGCGCTGTTGGTCGCCTCCGGCGGATCCGGTGACGTCGTCTCCGCGGTGGCTCTGGCCAGGTCGCGCGGCTACCGGGCACCAGTGTTCGCCGCACCGCTGTGGGAACGGGCCATCTTCGATCCGCGTCCTGGACCTCGTGGCGCGGCTGACATCGATCACCTGGACTGGACGCCCGGCGGTGCACGCATCGTGAGCCGTACCCGGCTGCCCGGCGGTTGGTCGCCATTGCCCGAGTTGGTCAGACGGACCGGCATCGAGCTCTACCTACTCGACGTGACCACCGGCGTACGGGGCTTGGCAACGCAACTGCGCGGCATCGTTCATCACACGGGTGCCGACCACCTTGAACTGGTCGACGCCGGTGGCGACATCGTCGCCCGAGGTGACGAGCCCGGCCTGGTCAGCCCCGCACTCGACGCAATGTTGCTTGCGGCGGCTGTGGACTGCGGCACTCAGGGCACCGTGACGGTGCTGGGTGCAGGTCTCGACGGTGAACTCACGCCGCGCGAACTCACGGCATCGGGTTCGGCACTGAAGTGGAGGACAGGCACAGTGATTTCCAGATCTGTCGCCGCCGACGTCTACCGTCAACTGGCCTGGTTTCCCAGCGAGGCCAGCCTACTGATGCTGCTCGCCGCGCAGGGCGTCACCGGCAAAGTAGATATCACCAGCGGCCGGGAACCCGTGGTGCTCGGGGCCGATGCGGCCTGCCCGGTCAGTATGGCCGTGTCCACCGTGGCCCATTTCAACCGCCTGGCCGACGCGGTGCGCAACACGACCGACTTCCCGACGGTGGACCGTATCCTCCGTGATCTGGGCTGCGTGTCAGAGTACGGTCTGGAAGTCGCCAAGCTGCGCCGGCGGTCGATGGCACCGCAGAAGCGGCCATGGGAAGAACACCGCCTCACTGACCTCCTGGGCGACGTTCACCCCGATGCCGACCACGTTGGTGTCCGGCGGATCTACCGCAAACTCGCGTTGACCAGCCGGCGAGAACACCAGGACCTCGTGAGCTGGCTCGCTGACCGGTACACACAGCATTTCATCAATCCCATGCTGTCCCTCTGCGCCCTGTGAATAGCGAACTCCGACTAGATCTGTAGGTGGTAACCCATGCAGCAGATGAAATGGCGGGAACTGGCTGGTGCCGGCACCCTTGGGCGGGAACGCCGGGTGATCATCGGTATTCCCAATGCCGGGCGGCTGCTGGACGAGGTGGTTGGCTTGATGGGCCGAACCATCGGGCTGGCCGGGGGCGATCGTGGGCTGTGGTACGAGTCCGACGAGTTCGTTGTGGTGTGCGCGCGGTCCACCGATCTCCCGCACCTGGCCGGCAGTGGGTTGGTGGATGTCATCCTCACCGGTTACGACTACGTTTTCGAGGCCAACGTAGAACTGGAGGAAATCTTCGACACCGGTTTCCAGCGATGCGTGATCGGCATCGTCGGGAAAACGACCCTAGGGGACTGGCGGCAGCGTCCAGAACTGCATGTGGCCACGCAGTACCCCGGTATTACCACCCAGTTTTTCAGTCAGTCGGGAATGCCGGACTGCCGACTTTTGCCGATCAGTGGTGCGGCCGAACTGTACGTTCGTTCAGGCTTGGTCGACGTCGCAGTGGATGCCTACATGACCGGCCAAACTGCGCACGCCAATGGCCTGGTGTTGCTTGACACCCTGTTCGCCACGTCCGGCCGGGTTTTCACCCGCCCGGGCTGGCAGTCCGAGCGAAAGAACATCGCCCATGCACTGGAAGTCCTGACCAATATATATACCATCGCTTGATGCTGACGCCTTTGGGTCACGGCCGACTGTCGGATTCGTCGGCAGAATCTGAATCCCATGCCTTCAAGCATCGTCAAAGGGGGAGCATTGATCGCCCATTTGCGTGAATTCTGATCACGGTGTCGGGCGGGTTCCGGGTGCTTTTTCTGGTTGCGGGCAGCGGTGATCTCCGGGTGGCCGTCCGATGCGGGGTCTCCGAGGTCTTTCGGGTCGTGGGCGAACAGGGCGGTCGCGTGGGTTACCGAGCCCTTGGGATTGTTGTCCGCTGGTGCGTGAGTGTGAGTCCGGTGCCTGCAAGGCGGCCGTCGATCAGGTCGGGGCGGAGTCGGATGTGGCGCCGGCCCCGGCGGAGGGTGCGTTCGAGGTGTTCATCGTCGGTGAAGACGGTGTTGGCCGGTGGGCCACGCCGTAACGGAGACCAGACGCCCTCGACCGGGTTCAAGTCCGATGCTTCTGAGGGCAGTTGAATGACAGCGAGCCAGTTGTGTTGCGCCGCACTGTCGCGCATTCCGGCGGCCCTGAGGGGCCCCGAAGCAGGGTCATCGCGTGATCGGGATCGGTCCGGGTTCGTCACGTGAGGCCGAGGGCCTGTAGGGGCCGGAGACAGTCGCGGCCGGTGCGGCGGAGGGCGGCGGCGATGTTGGTCTGGCCGTCCTTGCGGAAGACGCTGATGGCGAGGTCGCGCAGGGAAGCCACGGCGCGGGGCAGGGTGCCGGTGCGGACCTGGTCTCCTCGGTGAGGTAGCCGTCATGGACAGCCTGCGCCCCGCGTCAGCCCCCAGCGGCCGCAGTACTGGCTGCCGCAGCCGCGACACTTCCGGCCGGGCCCGGGATCGTCAAGGACTTCGTCAAGTCCCGCAAGCACGACTGGGACCAGGCCTGCTACCTGCCCGACCTCTCCGACACCACCGCCGTTCACCGCGTGGTCTCCCGCTTCGTCGAACTCCAGGAGGACACGCTGACGGGCGGCATCGTGCTGCGCGCCTTCGAACCGCTCCAGCGGGCGGCAGGCGAAGCCAGGGTTCAAGTCCACGCGCAAGTATGGGAAGTCCTTCTCCAGACCGGCGCGAACGCACGGCCGAGCGCCTCGCAGAGCTCTTGCGCTTGGCGCTGGCGAGCGGGTTCGGCGGAGACCGCAAGGACGACGGACACGCACAGACCACTGCCGAAGAACACAAGGGAAGGACCTGACACCATGACCGACCGGCGAGGAGTGGTGGCCAAACGCGCGGAGGACTTGGTGCCCGGCGTACCCTACGTCCGCGGCTGGAACCGCGCACGACGAAGCGCCGGCACTCTCGCCGATCAACTCGTGCTGCTCGGCCTGGACTCCGACTTTCCCGGGTAGCCGACGTGAACGTCTTTGGCGACGGCCTGGTGCAACTCGGGACCGTTCGCCCTGAAGCGGCCGAACTGCTGGCGAAGCTGATCGTGTCCGGGCTGCGAGCAGAGCTGCACGGTGCGACGGCTGAGATGCCTCCGGCCTCTAGGCGGGAAGCGCCTGCGGCATGAACCGCTCCTCAGGACCGAGTTGACCGCGGTCCGAGTTGTCCTAGAGCCCCTGTACGACATCGCTCCCCAGCGCTGTCGTAGGGGGCCTCTTGCTGTCCCGGCGAATTTGGGTGGGCTGCTGCTCGGCCGGGACCGGCGCCCCAGCGTCGCCGCCCGGACGAAGCAGCAGGCCGAAAGCCGCCATCCACTTGGGAAGCTCGGTGATGTCCGTGTCGCTGCGGGGTTGACCTGTGGTGGGAGGGTGTTACGCATTGGGCGGGTCCGTTGATTGCGAGTCCTGCCCCGTCGCCAGAGCCCATTACAGTTCGAAGGCGCCATAGGTTTGGCCCCAGGCTACCGCCAGCTGACGGAACCATCTTGTAGTCCATTTTTCCAAAGCACGATTGCGCGTAGTTCATCTGGCTGCGCCCCATATGTATTGGATCCGCGCCGAACGAAGTATTCGGGCTGCTTGTCGCGGGCGCCTGGTGTGACCAGGCCGTAGGGCGGTCTCTGTCCCGGTTGCACCTCCAGGATGAAGATCAGTTTCCCGTTAAGCCGGTACTCCTTGATCTCGAATTCGGGGGTCGGCTGGACCGTCGCGCGTACCAGGTTTCCGAACTCGTCGCGCATCCTGGTGCTGGATTTGTCTTCGGCGATGCCCGTGATCGTGACCTCGTCGCGGTGGATGCCGAAGACGATGGCACCGCCGTCGCCATTGGCGAACGCAGCCACTGTCTTGAGTGTGCGGCGGTCGTCCCTGGTGGGCAACATCTGCTTGAACTCCAGGCGTGGCCCTTCTCCCGAAGCAATAAGCGCCTCCACCGTGGCCACGGGGTCGACTGGTAGGTCAATCTCCACGTCGGCCCGCTGCAGGTCGCCTGTCCAAGCGGACGAAGGGTCGATGGAGCGGTAGTCGAGCCAGGTTGTCCCGCGCTTCAGCCAAAGCCATGCGTGTGCGGGGAGGCCATGGGGCAACGAAATGATGATGCAGCCGGGAGCGTCGACGCGTTGGACCGTGCGCCCCTTTTCCCCGTAGAGCTCGAGATCGACGCCCTGCACATCCTCGCCCTCAACGGTGACCTTGAGCTCGGTCGGGGTGATGTGCACGCTGCCAATCCAGGCGGCTTGGTCGGCTACGCGAACCGTGGCCAGGTCACTTGATGGAGTGCGCGCTCCGGCAAGCGCGAAGTCGGCCTCGAAGAATGCCCGCCAGGCGCTGTTCGGTTCTGGGAATGAAGGGGCGTCCCCGTCACCCACGAGCATCCCATGGGGCAACTGACGGTCCGCCCGGTCAGTCGGTGCGACCGTGTACTCGGTGACGGGGAATGTCAGCTGCGGTCGGTCACGGAGTGAGTACCCAGGCCGTCGTCCCTTGTTGACCAGACTCGCGGCTCCCGGCGCCCAGACTGTCAGCGGGCCAACCGTCATGCTCGTACAAGCCTCGCTAGAGCACAGCACCGCCAGGTTGGCGGCGGTCGTGCGGACGGCGACGAAGGCGTAGTCCTCATACATCCACACGGTCTCGGCCCAGTCCGGTGGTTCAGCGCCGACCAAAGCCCAGCAGTTGTGGACCACCCAGCGCACCCCTCGCCGCAGGGCTAGGACGCGGAGGTACACGTCCCTGCTCTCGCGGATGAGGGTGTTGGCAACGTCGTTGAGTTCTACGCTGAGTCCCCCCATGCTGGCCCCTCTCGTGCCCCTAGACGCCGTGGCCACCGTTGGTGCCCAGACTCTACGGGGCACCAACGCTTTCCGCCGGCGACGTCGGCAAGGCGCGGTGCGTAGCGGGAGGCATGAATCAGCGCGCAGCTCATCCGATCTTGACCAGGCCGTCAGAACTGGACCCACCGCGATGGCTGGAGGCATCTCCGCCCCTGGGCTGGGAAAACGTTGGAGGCACAGATACGCAGAGGCCCATTCGCGATCAGGTGAATGGGCCTCTGCCCCCGTGCAGGTGGCGGGATTTGAATAGGGAGCTTCGTCAGGTATCCCTGTGCCGTACGAAGGGGTCGGCTGTCCGACAGGGCGAAGGGGAAGTAGAGCGGCCAATTGACTACCTCAGTGAGGTGGTCCCGCAGAGCTCGAATGCCCGGCTCGATGTCCCGTAGACGTTCCTGCGTGAGTGGCGCTTCAACCGCCGATATCCGCCGAGAGGAGCCTGCCAAGCAGGCTCTGGGCCTGATGCACCCCGCTGCCGGCCGTACGTACCTCGGCTCTGCCAGATGATCGTGGATGCGAAAGCCTCACCCGAACGTGGGAGTACCCCACGACTCCTGGGCCGTGGTTCTTGTCCCAGTGCAGAACGAGGTCGCCGGGACGTACCTCGCGGACGAGTGCGTACGACCAGTACTCCTCAGCCCGGTCATTCACTTGGGGTGCGAGCATTTTGGTACCTATGTCTTCGCGGTTGGTGATCTCCAGCCAGTAGCGTTCGGCCGGGTCGTGTCTCCACCACCTGTTTACGGGCACCGTCTCCCCCTGACTAGCAGCCTCTGGGCCCTTGCAGATCTTTCCAGCTTCGCGGTGCAGGGCCGAGTGACCAGTCAAACTACCTGGATGGATCAGGCAATAGTGGCCGGAGTCAGTGCTGTAGGGGGCGTCGTGGTCGGCGCATTGGGTGCGGTGTTAGGCCCCCTGCTGACCCAGAGACGAAATCAAGATCACGAACGGAGCACCCTCACTGATCGAGATGTCCGGGAGGCTCTTGAGATTACGGCGCAACTGCGCACCGCGGGAGCCATGTGGGAACGCGACATGGGGCGGGTCCTGCGAGACGTCAGAGCAGGTCGTTCAGTTGACCTGAAAGAGTTCGATGACTCCATGCGATCCCTGGAGCAGGAGATGAGGCAGAGCGTGAACCGGCTTGTGGCTTACCGCTTGCACGTCTCCGCCCAGGTCAGCGGCCGTGTGTTCCTTCCTATGGGCGAGGCCGAAGACATGCTGCGGGAAGTAGTTTCCGACTCCCACGGATCGATGGATGCGTTGCAGCGGGAGATACCTGGTGCCATCAGAGAGGTTTGGTACATACGCCATGAACTGGACGAGATCCTAGTGCAGGAGGTATCGACCGCCTTCGGGGCAGCCATCACGACGCCGCCGTACCGGTTTCGTCGTCGGGCCTAGAGGCCACGACTTCTTCGTCCCGAAGCAACTTGGGTGGGGGTGCTGCCTTGGGCTGATGTGGCTCTCACCTGCACCGATGGTCCGCAGGCGTTCGCGATTGTTCGCCGTTGTGCGTGGGCGTTGTCACGCAGTTAGACACTCACCTGGTGCGGCTCGCGGTGCGTGGGACCAGCGCACGTCAACTCAGTTCTCCGGGTGCAGGCATAACACGTCCAGTGTGGCAGATCATCTCCGGGACCCCAGGCCAGAGCGGGGTGGGAGTGCTCACCCGTGGGCGTCGACTGTCAGCGTTGGTCGGCCTCGGACGGCCCAGGACTCGGTCAGCCCTCGACCGGCCGTGTCGGGGCAGCGGCGCCACCGCCTTTCACTCCAGCTGTACGGGTACGACCGGGAGCTGTTCCCTGTAGGGCCATGTGAAGGTGCGGTCGGGTTCAAGGTGAGCGTCCCCCCAGTGGATGGCATGGATGCCATTCTCGACGTCGGCTGTGAAGAACACACAGACCAACCTGGTGGAAGCTCCTAGCTCCTCGAACGCTTCGTGCAGCCCCAGGTACTCCTCGGTCGCCAGGTCCACACCGACGTCGAACAGGCCTTCCGGCGGCTGCGGCCCGTGTGCCCGGAACAGCCGGTGCCGAGTGGGCGACGCATTGGCGGGCAATCGGGCTCGGTCCAGGGGCCTCGGCCTGTCCGCGTACCGGAAGGGGAAGAGTGCGTGATCGTTGATCACCGCATACTCGTATCCGCGCACGTCGCGCACGGCCTCCCCCAGCTGCCGTGCCGTCTCCGCCAGGTGCTCGCGGACCAGCCCTGACAGGGCGACGCCGTAGGGACTTCGCTTCTTCAGCCCCGCAGCGAGATGCGCGGCATGAGCCTTCCCGTGCGCCTTGGCCAGTTGCACCGGGACCGCAGCGGCCAGCGCGCCGGCATGCCGCCCAAACCGCTCGACGGCCCAAGCCGACGGCCCTACCGGATAGCCACCCAACACCGACATGCAGTACTCCCCTCCCCCAGGTCCCACCTCTGAACTGTGTGACACGTACACGAAGGGCACGCAAGGGGGCGATCTGGCCATGACGCGGCCCCACGCGCTCGTTATTAGAACAGCCAACGGCTCACGGTCTCGCTGATCAGCGAGACCAACCGCGGATCCCCGCGACATAGCACATCGGATGCAGGATCTGCTGCATCGACTGCTCGGTGTCAGTCCCCTCTGCCATGCTCCGTAGTGCTATACCGAGAAATGACCCAGGGGGGTTCCGTGGCGAAGAAGACGCGACAGCAGACTCGAAAAAAGAAGCAGATAAAGGGGGTGGCAATCTATCACGACATGAAGGTCTACGAGAATTTCGAGCGCTGCGCCCTTCGAATTTTCGAGTGCGTCAGGCAGGCAGAGAAGAGTTCCCCCGGCGCTCCGCGTCTTCTCTACATCGACATCCAAGGACATAGAAATGAGGCTGGCGGATTCGACCACGACGCCTACGAGCTGATCACGAATTTCGCGCTGGAATTCCTTGGGGACTATCTAACAGAGATTAACACTCCGCTCTATCACGCCAAAAACCCGGGCAAGCAGCGCAACGACATTCCTGATATCTTGCGGATCAATCATCCGGATGACGGCAGTAAGTACGGATACGATGCCAGACTGCTAGGTGTTCAGCCTCGCGAAAAGAAGGCGGCCGACCGGAAGACGGCGCCAACCGTGCGGGCCATTGCCGAATATCTAGGCCTCGATGACGCCGCCTGCCTGGTGTGCTGGCGCAAGCCCGTAGAAAGGGCGCACGTAGTACCAAGTGCGCTGGGAGGTTCCATGGACGTGAGGAACTTCGCGCTGCTGTGCCCTGAGCATCATGCCGAGGCCCCAGACGTGGCTGACGCAGAGAGCTTCTGGGCGTGGATTGACTATGCCGAACTTAGAGATAGCCCGGACAAGTGGGTAGACGCACCTGACGAAGTGAAAGGCTTCCTTCGAAAGCGTAATGTCCAGATAGGGAAGGAACCTCGTGACCCCCTGCCCTTCTTCTCTGCCGTGAAGGATGAGCTGAGATCCCTCTACGGCTGGACGGATAGGGATCTCAGGGAGGCCGATTGGCCGGAACTTATGGACGAATTCCACCGCGTCTTGGATACTGCCACGGGCCGACACTTCTCTATCGATAAAAAGGTTTCCACCTACGCATGGGCCTACGACATCGCCTTGAGGCGAATTAGTGGAGATAATGGTCGGGTCGTACGTGATACTCCATGACGTAGGTCGGCGGAGTCTTAATGGCCAAGGCCTCTGCTGGGCCGCTGTCACTGAGCCTTTTCCAACCTCGGCTCGAGCGGGTGACGCGAAGGGTGAGAGTGGAAATGGCCCGCTGGACTTGGCGGCCACCCGCCGAACCGGGAGGAAGTGCCAGAGTAGCAGCGGTACGGGTTCAGCCCTGCGCCGCCTCCACCGCTGAGGCGACGAAGTGCGCGACCAGCCGCCGTCGGTCCTCCTGCCCCCAGGCGAGGACAAGCGCACTACGCGGCGCGTCGGCTACCGGAACATGAACGAGCGCCGGATGCTGTGGCCGGGCCAGCGAACGCGGCAGCACCGCAATCGCTCGTCCCAGCAGGACCATATGCGTCAGCTCAGCGCCGTCGGCGACCTCGGGACCGAACCCGGCGACGGGCTCGATACCGGGCACCCCGTTGCCGCGGACGCCCTTCCAGCGCGGCAGCGTCTCGTGGGCCAGGTCGGCGAGGGTCACCTCGCTGCGGCCGGCGAGCCGGTGGTCCGGCGGCAGGATCGCCACCCGACCCTCGACCATCAGGGTCTCGTGATCCAGCCCGGTCAGGTCGTCGAACGGCACGTACAACAGCGCCACGTCCGCCCGGCCGTCGCGCACGTGATCGGCGCGGTCGGTGGCCCCACCGAACAGGATGTCCACCTGGCGAGCGTCGGGCCGGCGAGAGTAGGCGGCCAGGATGCCCGACAGCAGATCCGCGTCCCCGCCGGGCTTGATCACCAAGCGCAGCCGGGTGTCCCGCTCGCCCGCCCGACGGGCCTTCTCGATGGCCGCCCCGACGGCGAGCAACGCATGCCGGCCGTGGTACTGCAGCGCCTCCCCGGCGGAGGTGAGGGCGACGTGCCGGCTGGATCGCTCCACCAGCGCCACCCCGAGCCGTTCCTCCAGCCGCCGTACCGCCTTGGACAAGGCGGGCTGCGCGATCCCCAGCCGCTGCGCCGCCCGGCCGAAATGGAGCTCCTCGGCGAGGGCGGCGAAGTACTCCAGTTCGCGGGTCTCCGCTTCGGCCATGCCGCCAGAATACTTCCCCAGTCATTCCTTGGAGGAATAGATCCAGAATCTACCGGCCTTGGACTTCACGAAGAACCACCAGTTCAATCGAGGCATGATTCACCACACGATGATTGTTGCCTTCGACGAACCGATTCCCTCGGACGAGCTCGACGAGTACCTGAAGGGGCTGGAAGAGCTGACTATGGGCACCGGCGCCTTCCAGTCCTTCGCCGCCCGCCACCACCTGCGTGTCCCCGGCGACGACCACGCCCCGGTGGCCGTCGCGTCCGCCGTCGTCCAGCTCGGACTGGCCGACCTCGACGCCCTCAACACCGCTTTCGCCCTCCCCGGCATCGGCGCGTTCATCAACAGCTGGCAGGCCCGTCGCCCGTACAAGGCGATATGGGTCAACCACGAGCCCCTCGCCTGACCCGTCACCCCGGCGGGGGTGCCCGCCCGACGCCGCTGGTGCAGTCAGCCTCTCTCAACCTGAAAGCGTTTAGCGCGCGTTGGGCAGTCCTGCGCAACGACGAAGCTCCTGGTAGACGGGTTCTCGACCAGGATGACCCGTGTCCGCCAGGAGCTTCGCGTGATTGTCTACTCATCGTCGATGGATCTCTCCAGCCGCACCCTGCGGTTTCTGACCGGGCAACTGGCTGCCCGGCGGAAGGAGATCGGGACACGGTGGCGTCGTCTGCCGGCCAGTCGCCAGGCCCTCCTTGCCCTGGCCCACCTGAGATGCGGCGACACCTATGCCCAGCTCGCCGCGGGATTCGGTATCGGAATCGCGACCGCATTCCGCTACATAGGCGAAGCCATCGAGGTCCTGTCCGCCATCGCCCCGACACTCACCGAGGCGATGGAGGTGATCCGCGCGAAGGCGTTCGTCATCCTTGACGGCACCCTGCTCCCGATCGACCGCATCGCAGCCGACACCCCGTACTACTCGGGGAAGCACAAACGCCACGGCATGAACGTGCAAGTCCTCACCGACCCGTTCGGACGCCTGCTCTGGGCCTCTCCCGCCCTGCCCGGCTCGACCCACGACCTCACCGCAGCCCGACAGCACGGAATCATCGCAGCCCTCACCGAGTCTGATCTCAAATGCTGGGCGGACAGGGCGTATCAGGGTGCAGGCGGGCCCGTCCGAGTTCCATTCCGAGGACGTCACCTGAAGAAATGGAAGCGCCTGCACAACAGCAGTCACGCCAAGATCCGCTGCCTCGGCGAGCAGGCGATGGCCACTCTCAAGGCCTGGCGCCTCCTGCGAAAGCTCCGTTGCAGCACCAACCGAATCACCGCCATCGTCAAGGCCGTCCTCGTCCTTCACCACGCCTCAACCTGAGGTTGAAAATGGCTCACTGTCAGGCGTCGTGGTTGGCGGCCTCTTCGAGTAGGTCCATGGCATGGTTGTGGAAGCGGCGTTCGGCGTCGCGGCACGGGGCGTTGAAGAAGGCTCGCTGAGCTTGGGCGAGATCGCAGTGCAGCAGGCCCATGGTCACGAATACGGCTTCCACTCCGTGGCACCCGTTGTCCTTGAGGAACTGCTGCAGTGTGTCGGGGTCGCCGGTTGCCTCCCAGACGGGTCGGGCGGTTTCCTGTATGGCGGCGATGCGCGCTGATCGTTCTGCGTCGAAGCCCACTGGGGTCCGCCTCTCTGGTTTGGCCCGCAGGCTATCGCCAGGTAGGCGGGGTGCGCTGGTCCGTTTAGGCGGCTTGGGCGGCGGGTGGATGGAGGGTGAAAGGCCTGTCGTCTCGCAAGAGCGCCCACAGGACATCGGCACGTCGGTGGGCGAGGGCGATGACGGCCTGGACGTGCTTGCAGCCCTCGGCCCGCTTCTTCACGTAGTAATCGCGGTTGGGGCCTTCGCGGGTGATGCTGGTCTGGGCGGAGAGGTAGAAGACGCGGCGGAGGCGAGGTGGCCTGCGTCGGCGTAGGTGCTCAGGTCACCGGCTGCGACGATGAACTCGGCTCCCAGGATGGGGCCCATGCCCGGCAGGGACTCGATGACGTGGGCTTGGGGGTGGGTGCGGAAGGTCTGCCGGATCTGCTGGTCGATGTGCTTGAGCCGGTCGTCCAGGGCGAGGATCTGCGTGGCGATGTCCGCGGCAATGCCGGCGGCGACGTCTTGGCGGGGCAGCGTGACGTGCTGGGTCCTGGCGACCTGCAGGGCGGTGGCGGCGACTGCGTCGGGGTTGCGGACGTTGCGGCCCTTGAGCCAGGCGGTGAGGCGGGCTTGGCCGTGTCGGCGTATGGCTGCCCGGGTCTGATGGCGGGTGAGCAGGATGAGTGCGCCTTTGTGATCGGCGTAGTCGAAGGCTCGTTCCAGTGCGGGGAAGATCCCGGTGAGCACGTCGCGGAGCCGGTTGAGCAAGCGGACCCGGTCGGCGATCAGATCGGTGCGGTGGGCGGTCAACAGAGCCAGATCGGCTGCCAGTTGGGCGGGGACTCTGATGAAGGTGAAGTCCCGCCGCAGCCGGGCCATGTCCGCGATCACGTAGGCATCCCGGGCGTCGGTCTTGGCTTCACCGCGGTAGGACCCGGACATCCGGTTGACCGTCCGGCCGGGCACGTAGATGGCCTGTTGGCCGTGGGCGGCGAGTAAGGCCAGCAACAGGGCGGACGCGGTACCGGCGATGTCAACGGCCCAGTGCACCTGGTCGGAGAGGGCAAGTATCTCGCCGAGGGCGGTCAGAATCGCGCTCTCGTCGTTGGCAACCTTCTTGCTCCAGATCGTTGCCCCGGTTTCGACGGGCGGTCGTCTTCAACGCCCTCGAATATGCAGTGGAGTTGGAGCACCTCACCTCCAACTCGCTGAGCCGCGTCCGGCGCAAGCGGGGCAAGCGGGCGGTGCACGAAGTCGACCGTCGTGTAGTGGTCAACCCGCGGCAGGCTCGGGAACTGCTCACGGCACTCACTTACGTGGGCGGCTACGAGCGGGCAAGCGGCCGGCGGCTGCGGGCTTTCTTCGGATGCCTGTACTACGCGGCCATGCGGCCGGGCGAGGTGCTCGGCCTCCGCCGCTCCGATTGCACGCTTCCGGCGAAGGGCTGGGGCCGTATCGAGTTGGCGGAGACGCGTCCAACGGCCGGGAAGGCGTGGACCGACTCCGGTGAGGCGCACGACCGGCGAGGGCTGAAGCAGCGGGTTCAGGGAGAGGTACGCATCGTGCCGATTCCGCCCCCGCTCGTGCGGCTGCTCCTCGACCACCTGGAGGAATTCGACACGGCGGAGGACGGCCGGCTGTTCTCCAGCGAGCGGGGCAACGTGATCGCGGCCTCTTCGTACTCCCGCGCATGGAAGCAGGCTCGGGAACTGGCGCTCGTTCCGGATCAGGTGTCCTCGGTCCTCGCCTTCCGGCCGTACGACCTTCGCCACGCGGGTGTCTCCCAGTGGCTCAACTCGGGAGTGCCCGCCCCTGAGGTCGCCGCTCGCGCCGGCCATTCGGTGGACGTCCTTCTGAAGATCTACGCCAAGTGCATCGACGGCCAGGAACAGGAGATGAACGACCGGATCATGCAGGGGCTCGGGGAGGACGACACGGAGAGCTGAAGGGAGTCACGACCAACGGACGGTAGCCCCGGAGCGATCCGGGGCTACCGTGTGTCCGGGCGGGCAGTACATCGCTCTCGACGCGCTGGACAGTTGATCGGTTATGGCTGACCGAGAGCCGTCAAGGTCGACGCCGGTTGTGCCAGGCTGTCCGTCATGGAGTATGCGAAGGTCCGGGGACTGACCTTGCCCGCACAACTGATGTCCCTGCTCGACCAGGGCCGGTGGCGCAATCCGGGCGACGCCGAGATGGCGAGACTCATCCCGTGGTTCGAGAGCCCGATCGACTTCCTCACAAGCACGGACCAGATGGAACGGGAGTCCGGATCGTTGGATACCTTCGACGATGATCGGTACGCCGCCTTTCTCCACGTGGCGCGGGGCAGCGGTCAGGAGACTCCGGTTGAACTGCCCTGGCTGGACGTCGAGAAGGCTTTCTTCATCGCGGTGAACCGCATAGTCGGCGATGACGTGGCCCTCGCCCTGGACTACCGCACCAACCCCGTTGACCCGCGGGTCGTGGGTAGCGACGTCTGGACGGCCCCTGTGTCGTACAAGTGGCGGATCGTGGCGCCTACCTTCTCTGCCTTCGTCGCCGCCCTGGGCCTTCAGAGTGCCGAGGGCGCGCTTGTCGTTGAAGAGCCTAAAGACGGCTGGTGACCTGCCGCGAAGCCTCTCAAGATCAACACGCTATTACAACGTGATCACTGGCAAACGGCTGCTTTCGGCGGCACCCGCCTGCACATACGCGAAGACCCCGTCCTCAGCGAAAGCGCTGATGGCGGGGTCTTTGGGCACCTCATACAGGGTGCCCCCGGCAGGATTCGAACCTGCGCACACGGCTCCGGAGGCCGTTGCTCTATCCCCTGAGCTACGGGGGCGTGTCGGGTGTTGAGCGCTTGCTCGTGGCGACGGGTAGAACACTACCAGCTCCCTCCGGGTGTTCATGAACGGGTTTCTGCGGGGTGGGAAGGGGTGCGCGTCGCCCGCAGGGGGTGGAAGTGGGGAAAACCCGGACGCGGTGGCCGGTCCCGACCTACTCTCGAGTTGTGCCAGGCGCGTCGGGTCGGGTGCTTGTTGTGGACGACAACAAGGTCATCCGGCAGCTGATCAGGGTCAATCTCGAGCTTGAGGGTCTCGAGGTCGTGACCGCCTCCGATGGTGCCGAGTGTCTGGATGTCGTTCATCAGGTGCGGCCCGACGTCGTGACTCTCGATGTCGTCATGCCGCGGTTGGACGGCCTGCGGACAGCCTCTCGGCTGCGTTCCGATCCTCGGACGCGTGATCTTCCCCTCGCGATCATCAGTGCGTGTACGCAGTACGAGGTCGAGGCCGGCCTCGAGGTCGGCGTCGACGCCTTCCTTTCCAAGCCCTTCGATCCAGACGAACTCGTCGACCTCGTACGGCAGTTGCTGACCGTGAAGCCGGGACAGGGGGAGGCACAGGGGCAGGAGAGTGGTGGTGGCGGTCTGGGTGTCGGGCTTGGGCTCGGGACCGTTCTCGGTGCCGGGGGTGGCGTCGGGGCGGGGCAGGGGAGTGGGGCGGCTGCGAGTGGAGGGCCGACCACCGCCGACTAGTGCCGCGGCACTGGTGCCGTTGCGTGATGGTCGGTTCGTCTGTGTCCGTGCCGGTCCACATCCCGGGACCTCGTCCAAACCTGCTCGCCTACCCACCCCCCTCCTCCCCTACGCTTGTCCCGTGACCCCCGTCGAGCTCTCCCGTACCGTGCTGTGCGCGGTGCGTCGTGCTGTCGATGCCGGGGAACTGAGTGTGGCCGTTCCTGCGCGGGCCGTCGTCGCGCCGCCGGGGCCCGGGGGCGCCGGGGACTACGCGACCAACATCGCCCTTCAGCTCGCCCGGCCGGCCGGGCAGTCGCCCCTGCGGGTCGCGGAGGTGCTGCAGCCCTATCTCGCCGGCGCCGACGGTGTCACCGGTGTCCGGATCACCGGACCCGGCTTCCTCAACATCAGCCTCGACCACTTCGCCGCCGCCTCCTCCCTCGTCACCCGGATCCTTGGTGAAGGGCTCCGCTACGGCCATGGCGACTCCCTCGCCGGCCGGGTCTACGAACTGCGCGTGCCCTACGAGGTGCGGGCCGAGGTGCTCGCCGACGCACTCGCACGGATCGTCGGCTCCCAGGGCGGGCGGGTCGCCGTTCGGCATCATGGGGCCGAGGCGGCACATGCCCGCCCCTGTGAGTCCGTCGACACCGCCCCCCTCGATCTCCGTCCCCACCCCGCTCCCGAGGACCCCGCCCCTCTCGGTCCGGACGCCGCCTGCTGGGCCCTGCTTCTCCCCGCTCCCCACGACCGGCCCCGCATCACCGCCGACCATCTGGTCCAGCGCGAGAGCAACCCCCTCTTCCGGGTCCGCTACGTCCACGCCCGTACCCGGGCCCTCACCCGCAACGCCGCCGACCTCGGGTTCACCGCCGACCCCGGCGCCGTGGACATGGAGCAGGGGGAAGGGGAGGGAGAGCTCTTCCCGTCACATACCTCCGCCGCCTCCTCGCTCCACCCCTCTCTCCACCACTCGCTCCATCCCTCTCTCCCCTCCGCTCCCCTTCTCCCGCTCCTCGCCGACCACCCCCGCGTCCTCGCCGGCGTCGCCCGCCTTCCGCGGCCGGAAGGCATCGCCGCCCCCTCGCGGCTCGCCCGGCACCTCGTCGATGTCGCCGATGCCACGCTGTCCTTCCTTCCCACCGTCCTTCCCCGCGGCGCGGAGAAACCCTCGGCCGCCCACCGTGCCCGGCTCGCGCTCGCCGAAGCCGCCGGGACGGTGCTGGCCGGCGGCCTGTCCCTGCTCGGTATCGACGCACCCGATCACCTCTGAAAGAGCACGCCCAAGATGAGCCGATCCGCACACCCCGCCGGGCCCCGCCACGCCGACGTCCTTCCCGAGGGCCACTACTCGGCTCCGCCCGCCGACCTCAACGCCCTCGACCCGAAGGTCTGGGCGCAGACCGTCGGCCGGGACCAGGAAGGCGTCGTCACCGTCGGCGGCGTCGACGTCAAGGCGCTCGCCGAGCGGCACGGCACGCCGGTGTACGTCCTCGACGAGACCGACTTCCGGGCCCGGGCGCGGGCCTGGCGCACCGCCTTCGGGGCCGAAGCCGACGTGTTCTACGCCGGAAAGGCGTTCCTGTCGCGGGCCGTGGTGCGGTGGCTGCACGAGGAGGGGCTCAACCTCGACGTCTGTTCCGGGGGTGAGCTCGCCACCGCCCTCTCCGCGGGGATGCCCGCCGAGCGCATCGCCTTCCACGGGAACAACAAGTCCGCGGAGGAGATCCGCCGGGCCGTCACCGCCGGTGTCGGGCGGATCGTGCTCGACTCCTTCCAGGAGATCGTGCGGGTCGCGCACATCGCGCGGGAGCTCGGCAGGCGGCAGCGGGTGCAGATCCGTATCACCGTGGGGGTGGAGGCGCACACGCACGAGTTCATCGCCACCGCCCACGAGGACCAGAAGTTCGGGATTCCGCTGGCCGGGGGGCAGGCGGCGGAGGCCGTGCGGCGGGCCCTTCAGCTGGACGGCCTCGAGCTGATCGGGATCCACAGCCACATCGGGTCGCAGATCTTCGACATGTCGGGGTTCGAGGTCGCCGCCCATCGCGTGGTCGGGCTGCTGAAGGACATCCGGGACGAGCACGGGGTCGAACTGCCCGAGATCGATCTCGGTGGCGGGCTCGGCATCGCCTACACGAGCGACGACGACCCGAGTGAGCCGCACGAGATCGCCAAGGCGCTCACCGAGATCGTGACGCGGGAGTGCGAGGCCGCGCGGCTGCGGACGCCGCGCATCTCCGTCGAGCCCGGGCGGGCCATCGTCGGGCCGACCGCCTTCACGCTCTACGAGGTCGGCACCATCAAGCCGCTCGACGGGCTGCGGACGTATGTCTCCGTCGACGGGGGCATGTCCGACAACATTCGTACGGCGTTGTACGACGCCGAGTACAGCGTCGCCCTCGTCTCCCGGACCAGCGACGCCGCGCCCATGCTCGCCAGGGTCGTGGGCAAGCACTGCGAGAGCGGGGACATCGTGGTGAAGGACGCGTTCCTGCCGGGGGATCTCGCGCCCGGCGACCTGATCGCCGTACCCGCCACCGGGGCGTACTGCCGGTCCATGGCGAGCAACTACAACCATGTGCTGCGGCCGCCGGTCGTGGCCGTGGCCGACGGGGAGTCCCGGGTCATCGTCCGGCGGGAGACCGAGGAGGATCTTCTGCGGCTCGACGTCGGCTGACGCGACCCCGCGCCACAGGGGACGGGGCGGCGGAAGATCTCCTGTTCCGCGGGCCGGTGAGAATGAAATACATATCTCACAATCCGGACCAGGGATAGAAACCCCGGTCCGGTGAGTGAGACTGGACCAACCGTAGACGGTATGAGGAAACGAGGTCGGATGATGCGTACGCGTCCGCTGAAGGTGGCGCTGCTGGGCTGTGGAGTGGTCGGCTCAGAGGTGGCGCGCATCATGACGACGCACGCCGAAGACCTCGCCGCCAGGATCGGAGCGCCGGTGGAGCTCGCGGGCGTCGCGGTCCGGCGGCCCTCCAAGGTGCGCGAAGGCATCCCGGCGGACCTCGTCACCACCGACGCCACCGCCCTCGTCAAACGCGGGGACATCGACGTCGTCGTGGAGGTCATCGGGGGGATCGAGCCCGCCCGGACCCTCATCACCGCCGCCTTCGAGCACGGTGCCTCCGTCGTCTCCGCCAACAAGGCGCTGCTGGCCCAGGACGGGGCCGCCCTGCACGCGGTGGCCGAGCAGAACGGCAAGGACCTCTACTACGAGGCCGCCGTCGCCGGCGCCATCCCGCTGATCCGGCCGCTGCGCGAGTCCCTGGCCGGTGACAAGGTCAACCGGGTGCTCGGCATCGTCAACGGCACGACCAACTTCATCCTCGACAAGATGGACAGCACGGGCGCCGGCTATCAGGAGGCCCTCGACGAGGCCACCGCCCTCGGTTACGCGGAGGCCGACCCGACCGCCGACGTGGAAGCGTTCGACGCCGCCGCCAAGGCCGCCATCCTCGCCGGGATCGCCTTCCACACGCGCGTGCGCCTCGACGACGTCTACCGCGAGGGCATGACCGAGGTGACGGCGGCCGACTTCGCCTCCGCCAAGGAGATGGGGTGCACCATCAAGCTGCTCGCCATCTGCGAGCGGGCGGCCGACGGAGGATCCGTCACCGCGCGCGTGCACCCCGCCATGATTCCGCTGACCCATCCGCTCGCCTCGGTGCGCGGGGCGTACAACGCCGTGTTCGTGGAGTCGGACGCGGCCGGTCAGTTGATGTTCTACGGCCCCGGCGCGGGCGGTGCTCCCACCGCCTCCGCCGTGCTCGGCGACCTCGTCGCCGTCTGCCGCAACCGGCTCAGCGGGGCAACGGGGCCCGGCGAGTCGGCGTACGCCGCCCTGCCGGTGTCGCCCATGGGCGATGTTGTCACCCGGTATCACATCAGCCTCGACGTAGCGGACAAGCCGGGCGTTCTCGCTCAGGTGGCCACCGTCTTCGCCGAGCACGACGTATCGATCGATACGGTGCGGCAGCAGGGACGACAGGACGGGGGCGGCGACGCCTCCCTGGTCGTCGTCACCCACCGCGCGTCCGACGCCTCCCTCACCGGGACCGTCGAGGCGCTGCGCAAGCTCGACACCGTGCGGGGTGTCGCCAGCATCATGCGGGTTGAAGGAGAGTAACCAGCAATGACCCACCAGTGGCGCGGAATCATCGAGGAGTATCGGGACCGGCTGCCGGTATCCGACAACACGCCGGTCGTGACGCTCCGTGAGGGCGGCACGCCCCTCGTGCCCGCGCAGGTGCTCTCCGAGCGCACGGGCTGCGAGGTCCACCTGAAGGTGGAGGGCGCCAACCCGACCGGGTCCTTCAAGGACCGCGGTATGACCATGGCCATCAGCAGGGCCAAGGAGGAGGGCGCGAAGGCCGTCATCTGTGCCTCCACGGGCAACACCTCCGCCTCCGCCGCCGCCTACGCGGTCCGTGCGGGCATGGTGTCCGCGGTGCTGGTGCCGCAGGGCAAGATCGCGCTCGGCAAGATGGGGCAGGCCCTCGTGCACGGCGCGCAGATCCTCCAGGTCGACGGCAACTTCGACGACTGCCTCACCCTCGCCCGCCAGCTCAGCGACAACTACCCCGTCGCGCTGGTCAATTCGGTCAATCCGGTGCGTATCGAGGGACAGAAGACCGCCGCGTTCGAGATCGTGGACATGCTGGGCGACGCCCCGGACATCCATGTCCTGCCGGTCGGCAACGCGGGCAACATCACCGCGTACTGGAAGGGCTACAAGGAGTACGCCGCCGACGGCATCGCCCGGAGGACCCCTCGTATGTGGGGCTACCAGGCCTCCGGATCCGCCCCGATCGTGCGCGGCGAGATCGTCAAGGACCCGTCGACCCTCGCCACCGCGATCCGGATCGGCAACCCCGCGTCCTGGCAGTTCGCGCTGGCCGCGCGGGACGAGTCCGGCGGTCACATCGACGAGGTGACGGACCGTGAGATCCTGCGCGCCTACCGGCTGTTGGCCGCTCAGGAGGGCGTCTTCGTGGAGCCCGCGTCCGCCGCGTCGGTGGCCGGTCTGCTGAAGGCCGCCGAGCAGGGCAAGGTCGACCCGGGGCAGCGCATCGTGTGCACGGTCACCGGCAACGGGCTGAAGGACCCGGGCTGGGCCACCGAGGGCGCGCCGCGGCCCGTGGTCGTCCCGGTCGACGCCGCAACGGCCGCCGGTCGCCTCGGTCTGGCCTGAGAGCGCACGGCGCGGCGCCCGTGGGGTTAACCCCGTAAGGGGTGCACGGGGGGCTTACGACACGCATCGTGCGCCTCCTGTGCGCCCTATGTCGCCGCAGAACCTTCCTTCGATAGGCTGTACTGAACCCGCCCGCCGCATATGCCGCAGCGCCGCGTCGCCCTCGCGGCCCCAGGGTTCTCACATACGTATCGATTGTCAGTGTCGAACAACATTGTCGAATGCCGGTGCCGATGTCGGTGTCGAACACATTCGACAGTCCCGCAGCTCAAGGAGAGTCATCGAGAGATGGCCGGTCCCGCCTTCCGCGCCGCCCCCGTCCGGGTGCGCGTCCCCGCCACCAGCGCCAACCTCGGCCCGGGCTTCGACGCCTTCGGCCTCGCGCTGGGGCTCTACGACGACGTCGTCGTCCGGGTGGCCGACTCCGGGCTGCACATCGACATCGCGGGCGAGGGCAGCGAGACCCTGCCGCGTGACGAGAAGCACCTCCTCGTACGGTCCCTGCGCACCGCCTTCGACGCGCTGGGCGGCCAGCCCCGCGGCCTGGAGATCGTCTGCGCCAACCGCATCCCGCACGGCCGGGGCCTCGGCTCCTCCTCCGCCGCGATCTGCGCCGGCATCCTGGCCGCGCGCGCGGTGACCATAGGCGGCGAGAGCAGGCTCGACGACGCCGGACTTCTCGAACTCGCCACCGAGATCGAGGGGCATCCGGACAATGTCGCGGCCTGTCTGCTCGGCGGTTTCACCCTGTCCTGGATGGAGGCGGGAGCCGCGCGGGCGATCAGGATGGAGCCCGCCGATTCCATCGTTCCGGTGGTTTTCGTACCCGGAAAGCCGGTTCTGACCGAGACGGCGCGCGGCCTGCTCCCGCGCTCCGTCCCGCACGTCGACGCCGCCGCCAACGCGGGCCGCGCGGCCCTGCTCGTCGAGGCCCTGACCAGGCGCCCCGAGCTGCTGCTGCCCGCCACCGAGGACCGTCTCCACCAGGAGTACCGAGCCCCCGCCATGCCGGAGAGCGCCGCCCTGGTGGAGCGGCTGCGCGCCGACGGGATCCCCGCCGTGATCTCGGGCGCGGGACCCACCGTGATGGCGCTGGCCGACGCGGGCACGGCCGACAAGGTCGAGGCTCTGGCGGGCGCCGACTGGGCGGCGAACCGGCTGGCCCTGGATGTGCAGGGCGGGAGCGTTCTTCCGCTCGCGCCCACCGGCAGCGGCGACATTTAGTGCGCGGTTGCCGGATTTCGAGAGGGGGAATGTTTGTTGGATCCGGTAGTGTTAATCTCAAGTCTGCACCCGACCCCACCATGGCGAGGTGCTTCGTGTCCCCGTCAGGGACAGACATTCCTCCGGGAGCTCCCCAAGCCGCACTGCGTTCCGTACGTCGTATCTGGGCAGTACGCCGTACACCGGCGCTGAGCGGACCACGGGGCACGCTCCGGAATCGGTGCTACCACGCCACGTGACACTGGGTGTCACGGCTCGTCGGGGAAGCGCCATCACCAGCAAATTTCCTCCGCCGCATAGGGCGGACCACCGCCCCGGCTTCGCCGCACCAAGGACCGAAGTCGGACAGCACAACCGGTCGCCGAGCCAGACAGGCCGACGTCCGCTCCAGGGAAGGACCCTTCGTGAGCGACACCACCGATCTGATGGGCGCACGTGTCGAGGAGACCGCTGCCGCGCCCGCCACGGACGCCTCCGCGCCTGCCAGCGGTGCCGGCTCCCGGCGGCGCCGCGGTACCGGCCTCGAGGGCATGGTGCTGGCCGAGCTGCAGCAGGTCGCATCCGGCCTCGGTATCAGGGGCACCGCGCGTATGCGCAAGAGCCAGCTGATCGAGGTCATCAAGGAGGCGCAGGCGGGAGGGGGTGCCGCCCCGGCCAAGGCCGAGGCCCCCGCCGAGACCAAGCCCAAGCGCCGCGCAACCTCCAAGGCCCGCACGGGTGACGCGGCCGCCGAGAAGGCGGAGGCCTCCAAGGCCGAGGCGCCCGCCGAGAAGGCCGTGGCCCAGCAGCAGATCGAGATCCCCGGCCAGCCGGCCAGCAATGACGCTCCGGTCGAGCGCCGCCGCGCCCGCCGCGCCACCGCCGAGGCGGGCAGCCCCGAGGCGAGCCCCGAGACGGTCGTGGCCGAGGCCAAGAGCGAGCCCAAGGCCGAGACGCCCGCGCAACCGCAGGCCGAGGCCAGGGCCGCGGACGCCGCCGAGGCCGAGGGCCGCCGCCAGGGCCGCCGCGAGCGCGGCCGTGACCGGGGCGACCGCCCCGACCGTGGAGACCGCCCCGACCGTGGTGACCGCCCCGACCGCGGTGACCGCCGCGGCAAGGGCGACGACCAGCAGGGCGGCCAGCAGCAGCGCGGCCAGCAGACCCAGCAGCAGAACCGCCAGGACCGCAACGCCGGTCCGCAGGACGACGACGACTTCGACGGCGGACGCCGTGGCCGTCGCGGCCGCTACCGGGACCGCCGTGGCCGCCGCGGGCGTGACGAGATCGGCGCCCCCGAGCCGCAGCTCGCGGACGACGACGTCCTGATCCCCGTCGCGGGCATCCTGGACATCCTCGACAACTACGCCTTCATCCGGACCTCCGGCTACCTCCCGGGCCCGAACGACGTGTACGTCTCCCTGGCCCAGGTCCGCAAGAACGGCCTGCGCAAGGGTGACCACATCACCGGCGCGGTCCGTCAGCCGAAGGAGGGGGAGCGGCGTGAGAAGTTCAACGCCCTCGTCCGCCTGGACTCCGTCAACGGCATGGCGCCCGAACACGGCCGTGGCCGCCCGGAGTTCAACAAGCTGACCCCGCTCTACCCGCAGGACCGCCTCCGCCTGGAGACGGACCCGGGCGTGCTGACCACCCGGATCATCGACCTCGTGTCGCCGATCGGCAAGGGCCAGCGTGGTCTGATCGTGGCCCCGCCGAAGACCGGCAAGACCATGATCATGCAGGCGATCGCCAACGCGATCACCCACAACAACCCCGAGTGCCACCTGATGGTCGTCCTCGTCGACGAGCGTCCGGAAGAGGTCACCGACATGCAGCGGTCGGTGAAGGGCGAGGTCATCTCCTCGACCTTCGACCGCCCGGCCGAGGACCACACCACGGTCGCCGAGCTCGCCATCGAGCGCGCCAAGCGGCTGGTGGAGCTGGGCCACGACGTGGTCGTGCTGCTCGACTCGATCACGCGTCTGGGCCGTGCGTACAACCTCGCCGCCCCGGCCTCCGGCCGCATCCTCTCCGGTGGTGTCGACTCGACCGCCCTGTACCCGCCGAAGCGCTTCTTCGGTGCGGCCCGCAACATCGAGGACGGCGGCTCGCTGACCATCCTCGCCACCGCCCTGGTGGACACCGGGTCCCGCATGGACGAGGTGATCTTCGAGGAGTTCAAGGGCACCGGCAACATGGAGCTCAAGCTCGACCGGAAGCTCGCCGACAAGCGCATCTTCCCCGCGGTGGACGTCGACGCGTCCGGCACCCGCAAGGAGGAGATCCTGCTCGGTGCCGAGGAGCTGGGCATCGTGTGGAAGCTGCGCCGGGTGCTGCACGCGCTCGACCAGCAGCAGGCGATCGAGCTGCTCCTCGACAAGATGAAGCAGACCAAGTCGAACGCCGAGTTCCTGCTGCAGATCCAGAAGACGACGCCGTCGCCGGGCAACAACGACTGACGACAGGCAAAGTCCTGGTGAAGGGCCGCTCCCACTGCGGGGGCGGCCCTTCGTCATGTCGGTGGGCGTTGTTACGATCACGCCCTTCGGACGGCTATTCGAGGCCGTACCGATTTGCGACTTCCTGATCCCGAGGGGGGACTCGAGTGGGAACACCCACGCCTGCGAGCGGTCGGCACAGACGCCGGATACGCCTGGCCCTGCCCATCGCCGCGGCCGGTCTGGCCGCCGCCGTCGCCGGTGCGTTGCTGACCACGTCCGCGGACGCGGCCACCGCATCGCCGAAACCCAGCCAGAGCGCGCCGACGGCCGCCGAGCTCGAGGCGCGCATGGCCACCGCGCTGGCCGGTGACGACACCGCGGGGGAGACCTCGAAGGCCGCCCTCAGCGCGAGCACGGGGTCCGCGAGCGTCGACCCGAAGATCATCGGTGGCACCACCACGACCATCACCAACGCGCCGTGGATGGCCCAGCTCTGGTACGGCGACGACCGGGGCACCACCACGACCAGCGACGACATCGGCTTCTTCTGCGGGGGCGCGGTCATCGCCCCGACGAAGATCCTGACCGCCTCGCACTGCGTCGCGGGCTACAACTGGAAGGCCCACGGCGCCGTCATCACCGGCACCGCGCAGCTGCTGTCCGAGGACTCCAGCGGCAACATCGACCTGCACGGCGGCACCGCCAGCGGTGTCTGGCGGCAGTGGAACCACCCGTCGTACAACGAGAACACCATCGACAACGACCTCGCCGTCCTGACGCTGCCGAACCCGGTCAAGGCGAAGCCGATCCCGATGACGACCTCCGGTGACACCGCTTCGTACACGGCCGGCACCACCGCGAAGGTCTACGGCTGGGGCCGCACCAGCTCCACCAGCCAGGACATCTCGGACGTCCTGAAGACGGCCGACCTGCCGATCCAGTCCAACGCCACCTGCTCGGGCTACTACGGTTCCGACTTCATCGCGAACCACATGGTGTGCGCGGGCCAGCCCGCCACCGGCTCGGACACCGGCACCACCTCCGCCTGCAACGGCGACTCCGGTGGCCCGCTGGTGGTCGGCGGCAAGGTCGTGGGCGTGGTGTCCTGGGGCGTGAAGGACTGCGTGGAGGCGGGCGCGTACAGCGTGTTCACCAAGCTCACCACGTACGTCTCGGCCGCCTATCCGCGAGTCGACGACACCAACATCAGCGGTGACCACAAGGCCGACGTGTTCGTGCGCAACTCCTCCACGAAGACGGGCTACGAGCTGGACTCCAAGGGCACCTCGCTGGCCGCCCGCCAGTCCTGGGGCTCGTTCAACGGCTGGAACCTGATCCTGCAGACGGACCTCGACCGGGACGGCTACCAGGACTTCATCCGGCGCCGCAGCTCCGACGGCGACGTCTTCTGGTGGCATTACGTGCCGTCCACGAACTCGTGGAGCAGCAAGCTCATCGGCGACAACTGGAAGACCCGGCTGCAGATCGTCGCCCCCGGTGACGTCACCGGCGACCAGCTGCCGGACGTGCTCTCCGTCGACTCGGCGGGCGTCCTGTGGATCTACCCGGGCAAGGGCAACGGCACGTTCGCCTCGCGGGTGCGGTTCGGCGGGGGCTGGAACCAGTACAACCTGCTGCGCGGCCACGGCGACTTCAGCAACGACGGCCGTACCGACCTGATCGCCCGCAACAAGAGCACCGGCGCGGTCTACCTCTACAAGGGCACCGGCAAGGCCGGCTCGGCCGCGTTCTCGGCCCGCGTCAAGGTGCGGACGTGGAGCAGCTCGACGTACAACGCCTTCGACGCCGTCGGTGACGTCAACGGCGACGGCAAGGCCGACTTCCTGGCCCGTACGCCCGGCGGCACGCTCTATCTGTACAAGGGGACCGGAAAGGCCACCAGCGAGATCTTTGCCACAAGGGTGTCGCTCGGTACCAGTTTCAAGCAGTACGACCTCTTCGGCTGAGCTCGGCCGAAAACGCAGGTGAGCGGGGTACGCCTCGCTCACCCGCGCACGCTCTGTGCCTGATCTGCCCGAGATCGGGCACAGAGCGTTGTGCAACCCTGTCCCGAGTTTCCCCGTCTGACCTGGCGGAGTGACGATGGTGAGGTCGCACGAGAACAGAGGAGCACATGGCCGCCGAGAGCACACCGGAGCCCGGCATACCGGGCGGCGCCGACAGCGGTAAGGGACCGCGCCACCGCAGACAGCGGGGAAGGCGCAAGGGGCTGCTGGTCATGGCATGGACGGCCGCGGGCATCATCGTGCTGGGCGGCACCGGCGCGGGCTATCTCTACTTCAAGCTCAACGGCAACATCAAGAGCGTCGACATCGACCAGGCGCTGGGCAGCGCCCGGCCCACGAAGATCGACGACGGCTCGGAGAACATCCTCGTCCTCGGCTCGGACAGCCGCTCCGGCTCGAACAAGAAGCTCGGCGGCGGCACCGACGACGGCAGCGCCCGCTCCGACACGGCGATGATCATCCATGTGTACAAAGGCCACAAGGCCGCGAGCGTGGTCTCCATCCCCCGTGACACCCTCATCGACCGTCCCGCCTGCACGGACACCAAGGGCGACAAGCACGACGCCGCGTCCGCGGTGATGTTCAACACGGCGTACTCGACGGGCGGCGCCGCCTGCGCGGTCAAGACGGTCGAGTCGATCACCGGCATCCGGATGGACCACTATCTCGAGGTCGACTTCTCCGGCTTCGAGAAGCTGATCGACGAACTGGGCGGGGTGGAGGTCACCACCACCAAGGCGATCGACGACCCCGACAGTCACCTGAAGCTCAAGGCAGGCACGCACACCCTCGACGGGCAGCAGGCCCTCGGTCTGGTCCGCACCCGGCACGGCGTCGGCGACGGCTCCGACCTCGGCCGCATCCAGCTCCAGCAGGCCTTCATCAAGGCGCTGGTCGACCAGGTGAAGCACGTCGGCGTCCTGACCAGCCCGAAGAAGCTGTACGACCTCGCCGACACCGCGACCAAGGCGGTGACCACCGACTCCGACCTCGGCTCGGCCAACTCCCTGATGTCCTTCGCGAACGGGCTGAAGGGCATCAGCGCCTCGAAGATGCACATGGTCACGATGCCGGTCGAGTACGACCCGGCCGACCCCAACCGCGTCATCGTCCTCAAGTCCAAGGCCAAGCAGGTCTGGACGGCCCTGAAGAACGACGAGCAGATCCCGAAGTCGGCCACGAAGGGCAACGCGACGGGCGAGGCGGCGGGGGTCGTGACGTCGTCGTCGTAGACGGCTGCCGACGGCCCGCGGGGCGTCAGGAGAGCCAGCGCTCGCTGTGGCGGTGGCGGCCCAGGCCGACGGCCGAGAACTCGTCCTCGCCGGCCGGGGCGGCCACGCCGAGGCGGCGCAGGGCCTGCGAGATCGGGCTGCCCGCGGGCGGGAAGGGGTCGTCCTCCCCGACGTCCAGCGGCCCCAGCACGAGCCGGCCTCCGGCCCACACGGCGGCCCGCTGTTCGCCCACCCCGCCGAAGAAGTCGGCCTCCACGAAGGCCACCGGGCCCGCCGCCGACCAGGCGGCCAGACGGCCGTCGAAGCCGCCCGGGAGCCAGTGGAAGCCCAGCGGGCGCGTGGCGTCGCCGTTCGTGACGGAGTCGAACAGGTCCTCCGTCATCGGCAGCAGCGACAGGCCCTGCGCGAGCGGCGCCGAACGCGCGGCGGGTACCTCCCGCGCGATGTCCCGCAGCACGTCGGGGCCGGTGATCACGGCCCGCAGCGAGTAACTCATCCCCGTATCCTCCCGCTCCCGGTCCCCCGGGAATAGTTCGCCGCCCGCCCCGGTTTTGGGGGATGCGGCCAGTCCTGGCAGACTGGTACGTCGGCTCCGGTTCACGCTCTCGTATCCCGCGACGGCGACCCGGCGCCCTCCCGAAACTAGGAGACACCTTGAAGCGCGAGATCCACCCCGAGTACGTCGAGACGCAGGTCAGCTGCACCTGTGGCGCCTCGTTCACCACCCGCAGCACGATCGAGAGCGGTTCCATCCGCGCCGACGTCTGCTCCGAGTGCCACCCGTTCTACACGGGCAAGCAGAAGATCCTCGACACCGGTGGCCGTGTGGCCCGCTTCGAGGCCCGCTTCGGCAAGGCTGCCGCCGGCTCCAAGAAGTAGCGAGCCCCATTTCGCCGGTCCACGGTCGCGCCCCGCTCGGGGTGCGCCCGGGACCGGCGTTTTTGGTCGTTCGCCTTCCCTTTTTTCCGCGCAGCACAGCAGTACAGGAGCCCACCATGTTCGAGGCCGTCGAGGAGTTGGTCGGAGAACACGCCGACCTGGAGAAGAAGCTCGCCGACCCGTCGGTGTTCGCCGACCAGGCGAACGCGCGCAAGCTGAACAAGCGTTACGCCGAGCTCACCCCGATCGTCGCCACGTACCGCTCCTGGAAGCAGACCGGCGACGACATCGAGACCGCGCGCGAGTTCGCCGCCGACGACCCCGACTTCATCGCCGAGGTCAAGATCCTGGAGAAGCAGCGCGAGGAACTGACGGAGAAGCTGCGGCTCCTCCTCGTGCCCCGGGACCCGTCCGACGACAAGGACGTCATCCTGGAGATCAAGGCGGGGGCGGGCGGCGACGAATCGGCCCTGTTCGCCGGTGACCTCCTGCGCATGTATCTCCGGTACGCCGAGCGCGTCGGCTGGAAGACCGAGATCATCGACGCCACCGAGTCCGAACTCGGCGGCTACAAGGACGTCCAGGTCGCCGTGAAGACCAAGGGCGGCCAGGGCGCCACCGAGCCCGGGCAGGGGGTCTGGGCGCGGCTGAAGTACGAGGGCGGCGTGCACCGCGTGCAGCGGGTGCCGGCGACGGAGTCCCAGGGCCGTATCCACACGTCGGCGGCCGGTGTTCTGGTGACCCCCGAGGCCGAGGAGGTCGACGTCGAGATCAACCCGAACGACCTCCGCATCGACGTCTACCGTTCCTCCGGGCCCGGCGGACAGTCCGTCAACACCACCGACTCCGCCGTGCGCATCACGCACATCCCCACCGGAGTCGTCGCCTCCTGCCAGAACGAGAAGAGCCAACTGCAGAACAAGGAGCAGGCGATGCGTATCCTGCGCTCCAGGCTCCTCGCGGCGGCGCAGGAGGAGGCGGAGCGGGAGGCCGCCGACGCCCGCCGCAGCCAGGTCCGCACCGTCGACCGCTCCGAGAAGATCCGCACGTACAACTTCCCGGAGAACCGCATCTCGGACCACCGCGTCGGCTTCAAGTCGTACAACCTGGACCAGGTCCTGGACGGCGACCTCGACGCGGTGATCCAGGCCTGCGTCGACGCGGACTCGGCCGCGAAGCTCGCGGCCGCATAAGAGGCGTACGAGGCGTAAGAGGCACCCACGGACAGACAAGTACGACACGGAGGACTTGCGTGCAGCACTCATTTGGGGGGCGACCCCCAAGCACCCGCAGTCTGCTGCTCGCTGAGGTAGCTCAGGCCACCCAGCGGCTGGCCGACGCCGGCGTGCCCTCGCCGCGCAACGACGCGGAGGAGCTCGCCGCGTTCGTGCACGGCGTGAAGCGCGGCGAACTCCACTCCGTGCGGGACTCCGACTTCGACGCCCGCTACTGGGAGGTCATCGCCCGGCGTGAACAGCGCGAGCCGCTGCAGCACATCACCGGGCGGGCCTACTTCCGTTACCTGGAGCTCCAGGTCGGCCCGGGTGTCTTCGTCCCGCGGCCCGAGACCGAGTCGGTCGTCGGCTGGGCCATAGACGCCGTACGCGCCATGGACGTCGTGGAGCCCCGCATCGTCGACCTGTGCACGGGCTCCGGTGCCATCGCGCTCGCCCTCGCCCAGGAGGTCCCTCGCTCGCGGGTGCACGCCGTGGAGCTGTCCGAGGACGCCCTCGTGTGGACACGCAAGAACATGGAGGGGTCCCGGGTGGACCTGCGCCAGGGCAACGCCCTGGACGCCTTCCGTGACCTCGACGGCCACGTCGACCTGGTCGTCTCCAACCCTCCGTACATCCCCCTCACCGAATGGGAGTACGTCGCTCCCGAGGCGCGGGACTACGACCCCGACATGGCCCTGTTCTCCGGTGAGGACGGCCTCGACCTCATCCGGGGTCTGGAACGCACCGCGCACCGGCTCCTGCGCCCGGGCGGTGTCGTCGTGATCGAGCACGCCGACACCCAGGGCGGCCAGGTGCCGTGGATCTTCACCGAGGAGCGGGGCTGGGCCGACGCGGCCGATCACCCGGACCTCAACAACCGCCCCCGCTTCGCGACCGCCCGCCGGGCGATGCCGTGAACACCCACCAGACTTCCGTCCAGCAGTACGTGCACGAGGAGGCCCGCTAGACATGGCTCGGCGATACGACACCAACGACGCGACCGACCGTGTGACCGGTCTGCGCGAGGCCGCGTCCGCCGTCCGCCGTGGCGAGCTCGTCGTCCTTCCGACCGACACCGTCTACGGCATCGGGGCCGACGCGTTCTCCAAGGAGGCAGTCGGCGATCTGCTCGAGGCCAAGGGCCGGGGCCGCAACATGCCCACCCCCGTCCTCATCGGCTCCCCGAACACCCTGCACGGGCTGGTCACGGACTTCTCCGAGCTGGCCTGGGAACTGGTCGACGCCTTCTGGCCGGGTGCGCTCACCCTCGTCGCCAAGCACCAGCCGTCGCTGCAGTGGGACCTGGGCGACACCCGGGGCACGGTTGCCGTGCGCATGCCACTGCATCCGGTCGCCATCGAACTGCTGACCGAGGTCGGCCCGATGGCGGTCTCCTCGGCGAACCTCACGGGTCACCCCGCACCGGAGAACTGCGACTACGCGCAGGAGATGCTCGGCGACTCCGTCTCCGTCTACCTCGACGGCGGCCCGACCCCGGGCAACGTCCCCTCCTCGATCGTCGACGTCAGCCGCGAGATCCCGCTGCTGCTGCGCGAGGGGGCGATCTCCGCGGACGAGCTGCGGAAGGTCGTACCCGACCTCGAGGTGGCGAATTGACAGCCCCTGACGCGGGGCGTGGCATAGGCAACGGGGAAAGTGCCGCGGAGATCACGACCACGTTCGTCGGGCTTCCGCGCGACAGCTTCCGCATCCTCCACGTCAGCACCGGCAACGTCTGCCGCTCGCCGATCACCGAGCGGCTGACCCGGCATTTCGTGTCGCAGCGGCTCGGGATCCTGGGCGGCGGGCTGATCGTGGAGAGCGCGGGCACCTGGGGCCACGAGGGCGCGCCGATGGAGGCCAACGCGGAGACCGTGCTGGCCGACTTCGGCGCGGACGCCTCCGGGTTCGTCGGCCGTGAACTGCTCGACGAGCACGTCATCATGGCCGACCTGGTCCTGACCGCGACCCGCGACCACCGCGCCCAGGTCATCTCCATGGGCCACTCGGCGGGCCTGCGGACCTTCACCCTCAAGGAGTTCACCCGCCTGGTCAACGCGATCGACCCGGCGACCCTGCCTCCCTTGGAGGAGGGTGTGGTGATGCGGGCGCGGGCGTTGGTGCGGGCGGCTGCGGCGTTGCGGGGGTGGCTGCTGGCGCCGACGTTGGAGGCGGACGAGGTGTATGACCCGTACGGGGCGCCGTTGCCGTTCTTCCGTTCGATCGGGGATGAGATACATCAGGCGCTGGATCCGGTGGTGACGGCGCTCACGGGGGTTCCGGCGCGGATGTAGGCGGGCCGGGGTGGGCCGGTGGACGGAGTCCGCCGCAGCGGCCCGCTGCCTGTGAGGCCCTCCGGGGCCGAGCGGTGCGAGGGACGCGTCTGGGACCGGGTCCCGGCGACCCTGCCCCCCTTGGAGGAGGGTGTGGTGATGCGGGCGCGGGCGTTGGTGCGGGCGGCGGCGTTGCGGGGGTGGCTGCTGGCGCCGACGTTGGAGGCGGACGAGGTGTACGACCCGTACGGGGCGCCGTTGCCGTTCTTCCGTTCGATCGGGGATGAGATACATCAGGCGCTGGATCCGGTGGTGACGGCGCTCACGGGGGTTCCGGCGCGGATGTAGGCGGGCCGGGGTGGGCCGGTGGACGGAGTCCGCCGCAGCGGTCCGCTGCCTGTGAGGCCCTCCGGGGCCGAGCGGTGCGAGGGACGCGTCTGGGACCGGGTCCCGGCGACCCTGCCTCCCTTGGAGGAGGGTGTGGTGATGCGGGCGCGGGCGTTGGTGCGGGCGGCTGCGGCGTTGCGGGGGTGGCTGCTGGCGCCGACGTTGGAGGCGGACGAGGTGTACGACCCGTACGGGGCGCCGTTGCCGTTCTTCCGTTCGATCGGGGATGAGATACATCAGGCGCTGGATCCGGTGGTGACGGCGCTCACGGGGGTTCCGGCGCGGATGTAGGCGGGCCGGGGTGGGGTCGTTCGGAGGGGCGTGCGGTGCTGTCGGCTGTGCCCGTCTCGGCTACAGCGGCAGACACAGGGCACAGCCACCCGCCGCGGCCTACATTGGACATACGTCACCGTCGACGCCCCGGAGTCCGTCATGTCGGTCACTCATGCCCCTGCCGCGGTCGATGTCCTGCGTCGGCAGGATCCGGAGATGGCCGAGATCGTGCTGGGGGAGGGGGAGCGGCAGGCGTCGACGCTGCAGCTGATCGCCGCCGAGAACTTCACCTCGCCCGCCGTGCTGGCCGCGCTCGGCTCGCCGCTCGCCAACAAGTACGCGGAGGGGTATCCGGGGGCCCGTCATCACGGCGGCTGCGAGATCGTGGACGTCGCGGAGCGGCTCGCCGTGGAGCGGGCCAAGGCGTTGTTCGGGGCCGAGCACGCCAATGTGCAGTCCCATTCGGGGTCGTCGGCGGTGCTCGCCGCGTATGCCGCGCTGCTGCGGCCCGGTGACACCGTGCTCGCGCTCGGGCTGCCGTACGGCGGCCATCTCACCCACGGCTCGCCGGCCAACTTCTCCGGGCGCTGGTTCGACTTCGTGCCGTACGGGGTGGACGCGGAGACCGGCCTGATCGACTACGAGCAGGTGCGGACGCTCGCCCGCAGTCATCGGCCCAAGGCGATCGTGTGCGGGTCCATCTCCTATCCGCGCCACATCGACTACGCGTTCTTCCGGGAGGTCGCCGACGAGGCCGGCGCCGCGCTCATCGCCGACGCGGCCCATCCGATCGGACTGGTCGCGGGGGGAGCGGCGCCCAGCCCGGTGCCGTACGCCGACGTCGTCTGCGCGACCACGCACAAGGTGCTGCGGGGCCCGCGCGGCGGAATGCTGCTGTGCGGGCACGAGCTGGCGGAGCGGGTCGACCGGGCGGTGTTCCCCTTCACCCAGGCCGGTGCGCAGATGAACACCATCGCCGCGAAGGCGGTCGCGTTCGGGGAGGCGGCGACACCGGCGTTCTCCGCGTACGCCCATCAGGTGGTCGCCAATGCGAGGGTTCTCGCGCGGCGGCTGGCGGAGCAGGGGCTCGCGGTGACGACCGGGGGGACGGACACGCATCTCATCACCGTCGACCCGGCACCCCTCGGTCTCGACGGGCGGGCCGCGCGCGGGCTGCTCGCGGCCGCCGGCATCGTCCTGGACTGCTGTGCCCTACCTCACGCCGACGCCCGCGGGCTGCGGCTGGGCACGGCCGCGGTGACCACGCAGGGCATGCGGGAGCAGGAGATGCCGGGCGTCGCGGCGCTCGTCGGGAGTGTGCTGCGCGGTCAGGTGGAGGGGAAACGGGCACGTGAGGAGGTGCGAGAACTGGCCACGGCCTTTCCGCCGTATCCCGGGTGAAACGGGGTAGACGCAGACCCGTACGCCCCCCTGCGCACCCGAACTCACAGCCACACGTGCAACCATCGTCGCTACCCGGATGTCCCCACACATATGCGCCGCGTGTGAGTCGATCGCTAGGGTGTGGGGCTGAGATGGCCAGCGAGACCTGTGGGGAAGCCCGTGCGTGAATACCTGCTGACGCTCTGCATCACGGCCGCGGTGACGTATCTGCTGACAGGGCCGGTACGGAAGTTCGCGATCGTGGCCGGAGCGATGCCGGAGATCAGGGCCCGTGACGTGCACCGGGAACCCACTCCGCGGCTCGGCGGGATCGCCATGTTCTTCGGGCTGTGCGCGGGTCTGCTGGTCGCGGACCACCTGACGAACCTCAACGAGGTCTTCGAGAAGTCGAACGAGCCCCGGGCGCTGCTCTCCGGCGCGGCGCTCATCTGGCTGATCGGCGTTCTGGACGACAAGTTCGAGATCGACGCCCTGATCAAGCTGGGCGGCCAGATGATCGCCGCGGGCGTGATGGTCATGCAGGGTCTGACGATCCTGTGGCTGCCCATCCCGGGTGTCGGCACGGTCGCGCTCACCCAGTGGCAGGGCACCCTGCTGACCGTCGCACTGGTCGTCATCACGATCAACGCGGTGAACTTCGTCGACGGTCTCGACGGCCTCGCGGCCGGAATGGTGTGCATCGCGTCGGCCGCGTTCTTCATGTACGCCTACCGCATCTGGTACTCGTACGGCATCGAGGCCGCCGCCCCCGCCACGCTGTTCGCGGCGATCCTGATGGGTATGTGCCTGGGCTTCCTGCCGCACAACATGCACCCCGCGCGGATCTTCATGGGCGACTCGGGCTCGATGCTGATCGGGCTGGTGCTGGCCGCGGGCGCGATCTCCGTCACGGGCCAGGTCGACCCGGACCTGATGAACCTGTACACGAACTCCGAGCGCAGTTCGGTCCACCAGATGGTGCCGGTCTACATCCCGCTGGTGATGCCGCTGACGATCATCGCGATCCCGGCCGCCGACCTGATCCTGGCGATCGTCCGCCGTACCTGGCGCGGCCAGTCGCCGTTCGCCGCCGACCGCGGGCATCTGCACCACCGGCTGCTGGAGATCGGCCACTCGCACAGCCGCGCGGTGCTGATCATGTACTTCTGGTCGGCGCTGATCGCGTTCGGCACGCTCACCTACTCGGTGAACGCGGGCGCCATGTGGATCGTCCTCGGCGTGGTGATCCTCAGCGCGATCGGCCTCGTGCTGCTCCTGCTGCCGCGCTTCACGCCCCGTACCCCGCGCTGGGCCGAGGCGTTCGTGCCGCCGCGCTACCGCCGCCGCCGGGCCGCCGGCCTCGCGGCCGAGGCCGCGGTCGCCCTCTCCGGGGAGGCGGGCGAATCCGAGCCGCAGCCGCGTACGCCCGTGGTGGTCGGGGTCTCCGGGGTCAATGGAGCGACCGCCGTGGGCCCTCGTTCGCGGTCGGCAAGGTAAGAATCTGACTAGAGCATTGCCAAGTCGTGGGGGAGTGGTCGCCGGGCAAAGCTCCCCAATACCAGACATGTCGGCGCTGTTTCTGCACAGACGCGCACTGTCACTCTCATGTGTGACAGCGAGCACAGCATCCAGGTAAAGACCTCATCAAATAGTTTGTGATACGGTTCACGAGAACCCCGGACGCAGCCGAAGGACCGTGGTGCGACGGACCTTCGGAGCGAGGTAGGCGTGAGGTCTTTCGCCCCTCGGACCGGGACTACGCTCGTCCATGACGACACCCCTGCCCCCATTGAATGCGGAGTTGCCGCCATGCCGTCCAACGACGTCCGGATCCTGGCCCAGGCCGCCGTGCCCACTGTCGCCGTCGGTGCGATCGCCGCCGTCGTCAGCGGTGTGGTCGCGGGCGGCAAAGGAGCCATCGGAGCCGTCGTCGGCACGGTGATCGTGATCGCGTTCATGGGGATCGGTCTCTACGTCCTGCAGCGCACCGCCAAATCACTTCCGCAGCTGTTCCAGGCCATGGGCCTGATGCTCTACGCGGCGCAGCTCCTGCTGCTGTTCGTCTTCATGGCCGCGTTCAAGAACACCACGCTGTTCAACCCCCGGGCCTTCGCCGTCACGCTCGTCGTCGCCACCCTCGCGTGGATCGCCGCCCAGACGCGCGCCCACATGAAGGCCAAGATCCTTTACGTCGAACCCGATTCGGCCGCTTCTGCCACCTCCTCGAAGAGTGAGAAGTCCGAAAAATCGGGGCACTCGTCGTGAGGGGTAGGGCCGGGATAAAGACGTCTGAGAGATCCTGCTATCGTCCGGTGCCAACTGCGGCATCGCGGGCGCGGGCATCCGAGCTGACGCCTGCTCAATCGCGAGGCGAGATGCCCCCAAGCCGCCCCCACATCCGAAACACCAGTCCCGTGCCGAAACGCGGCCGAACGCCGCGCCGACACAACGAGGTTGCCGTACCTATGCGCCACGACGAAGGAGCCCGCGGTGAGTGCTGACCCGACGCAGGTGCTCGCTTTCGAGACCGACTGCCACCTGTTCGACGGTTGTGGCTTCCCGGCTCCGGGCCTGCACTCGTTCCTGTTCGAGCCGCTCTTCGGCGATGCGGACGGCAACTCGTACTTCAACAAGACGATGCTGCTGGCACTGCTCGGCTCGATCATCATCGTCGGCTTCTTCTGGGCCGCGTTCGCCCGCCCGAAGGTCGTCCCCGGCAAGCTCCAGATGGTCGCCGAGGCCGGCTACGACTTCGTCCGCCGCGGCGTCGTCTACGAGACCATCGGCAAGAAGGAAGGCGAGAAGTACGTCCCGCTCGTCGTCTCGCTCTTCTTCTTCGTCTGGATGATGAACCTCTGGTCGATCATCCCGATCGCCCAGTTCCCGGTCACCGCGATCATTTCCTACCCCGCGGTCCTCGCCGGCATCGTCTACATCGTGTGGGTGTCGCTGACCTTCAAGCGCCAGGGCTTCGTCGGCGCCTGGAAGAACTTCACCGGCTACGACAAGTCCCTCGGCGCGGTCCTCCCGCTGTCGATGACGATCGAGCTGTTCTCGAACCTCCTCGTGCGGCCCTTCACTCACGCCGTCCGACTCTTCGCGAACATGTTCGCCGGTCACACCCTCCTGCTGCTCTTCACGATCGCCAGCTGGTACATGCTGAACGGCATCGGCATCGCCTACTCCGCCGTCTCGTTCGTGATGGTCCTCGTGATGACGGCCTTCGAGCTCTTCATCCAGGCCGTGCAGGCCTATGTCTTCGTCCTGCTGACCTGCAGCTTCATCCAGGGCGCGCTCGCCGAGCACCACTGAGCCGGCCCGAACCCCAACCAGACATCCGGTGGCCAACCCCCACCGGTCCTTGAAAGAGAAGGAAGAACCGGCATGTCCGCTCTCCACGAGACCCTTGCTGCCGTCCAGATCAAGGGCAACCTCGGCTCGATCGGTTACGGCCTCGCCGCGATCGGCCCGGGCGTCGGCGTCGGCATCATCTTCGGTAACGGCACCCAGGCGCTCGCCCGTCAGCCCGAGGCTGCCGGTCTGATCCGCGCCAACCAGATCCTCGGCTTCGCCTTCTGTGAGGCGCTCGCCCTGATCGGTCTGGTCATGCCGTTCGTCTACCCGACCTCCTGATCCGTCGGACCGCCCCTTTCGACGAAAGGCACTGATATGAGCCCCCTGGTTCAGCTGGCGGCTGAGGAAGCGGAAAACCCGCTCATCCCGCCGATTCCGGAGCTCGTGATCGGCCTGATCGCCTTCGTCATCGTCTTCGGCTTCCTCGCCAAGAAGCTCCTCCCGAACATCAACAAGGTTCTGGACGAGCGCCGCGAGGCGATCGAGGGCGGTATCGAGAAGGCAGAGGCCGCTCAGACCGAGGCCCAGAGCGTGCTCGAGCAGTACAAGGCTCAGCTCGCCGAGGCCCGCCACGAGGCCGCGCGCCTGCGCCAGGAGGCTCAGGAGCAGGGCGCCACGCTCATCGCCGAGATGCGCGCGGAAGGCCAGCGGCAGCGCGAGGAGATCGTCGCCGCCGGTCACTCGCAGATCGAGGCCGACCGCAAGGCCGCCGCGTCCGCGCTGCGTCAGGACGTCGGCAAGCTCGCCACCGAACTGGCCGGCAAGCTCGTCGGCGAGTCCCTCGAGGACCACGCCCGCCAGAGCCGCGTCATCGACCGCTTCCTCGACGAGCTCGAGGAGAAGGCCGAGGCGTCGCGATGAACGGAGCGAGCCGCGAGGCCCTGGCAGCCGCACGTGAGCGTCTCGACGCGCTGACGGACTCCACGTCCGCGGACGCGGGTACGCTCGCCGACGAGCTGGCCGCCGTCACCGCGCTGCTCGACCGCGAGGTCGGCTTGCGCCGGGTTCTCACCGACCCGGCGCAGGCCGGTGAGGCCAAGGCCCAGCTTGCCCAGCGTCTGCTCGGCGGCCAGGTCAGCGGCACCACCGCCGACCTGGTGGCCGGTCTGGTGCGCTCCCGCTGGTCGCAGTCGCGCGACCTGGTGGACGCGCTGGAGGAGCTGGCGAACATCGCCGACCTCACCGCCGCCCAGAAGGCCGGCGCGCTGGACGACGTCGAGGACGAGGTGTTCCGCTTCGGGCGGATCGTCTCCTCCTCCACCGAGCTGCGTGCCGCACTGACCGACCGGAAGGCCACCGCCCCGGCCAAGGGCGAGCTGCTGCGCAGCCTGCTCGGCGGCCGTGCCGACGCGGCCACCGTGCGGTTGGTGACGCGCCTTGTGGCCGCGCCGCGTGGACGTAGCCTGGAAGCGGGACTCGAGTCCCTGTCCAAGCTCGCCGCTGAGCGTCGCGACCGCGTCGTGGCCGTCGTCACATCGGCCGTGCCGCTGAGCGACACGCAGAAGCGACGCCTCGGCGCCGCCCTCGCGAAGCTCTACGGCCGCCAGATGCACCTGAACCTCGACGTGGACCCCGACGTCGTCGGCGGAATCCGGGTGCAGGTCGGCGACGAAGTGATCAACGGCTCCCTCGCGGACCGCCTCGAGGACGCCGCCCGCCGCATGGCGAGCTGACAGCAACGCAATAACGCAGCAGTACGTACGCAAGCGGCCCTGGTTGGGCCGTGCAGAAGAATCCTGGGGGTCGCCCCCAGACCCCCTAAGAAACTTCGGGCCCAACAAGGAGAGCAGGGAACCCAGATGGCGGAGCTCACGATCCGGCCGGAGGAGATCCGGGACGCGCTGGAGAACTTCGTCCAGTCGTACAAGCCGGACGCGGCCTCGCGCGAGGAGGTCGGTACGGTCACCCTTGCCGGCGACGGCATCGCGAAGGTCGAGGGTCTTCCCTCGGCCATGGCCAACGAACTGCTGAAGTTCGAGGACGGCACCCTCGGTCTCGCGCTCAACCTCGAAGAGCGTGAGATCGGTACCGTCGTGCTCGGCGAGTTCAGCGGCATCGAGGAGGGGCAGCCGGTCACCCGTACCGGCGAGGTCCTCTCCGTCGCGGTGGGCGAGGGCTACCTCGGCCGCGTCGTCGACCCGCTCGGCAACCCGATCGACGGCCTCGGCGAGATCGAGACGTCCGGCCGCCGCGCCCTGGAGCTGCAGGCTCCGGGCGTCATGGCCCGTAAGTCGGTGCACGAGCCGATGGAGACCGGCTACAAGGCCGTCGACGCGATGACCCCGATCGGCCGTGGCCAGCGTCAGCTGATCATCGGTGACCGCCAGACCGGCAAGACCGCCCTGGCCGTCGACACGATCATCAACCAGCGCGACAACTGGCGCTCCGGTGACGTGAACAAGCAGGTCCGCTGCGTCTACGTCGCCATCGGCCAGAAGGGCTCGACCATTGCCTCCGTGCGTGGTGCCCTCCAGGAGGCCGGCGCGCTGGAGTACACGACCATCGTCGCCGCCCCGGCGTCCGACCCGGCCGGCTTCAAGTACCTGGCGCCGTACACCGGCTCGGCCATCGGCCAGCAGTGGATGTACGAGGGCAAGCACGTCCTGATCATCTTCGACGACCTGTCGAAGCAGGCCGACGCCTACCGCGCCGTGTCGCTGCTGCTGCGCCGCCCGCCGGGCCGCGAGGCCTACCCGGGCGACGTCTTCTACCTGCACTCCCGTCTGCTGGAGCGCTGCGCGAAGCTCTCCGACGAGCTGGGCAAGGGCTCGATGACCGGTCTGCCGATCGTCGAGACCAAGGCCAACGACGTCTCGGCGTTCATCCCGACCAACGTCATCTCCATCACCGACGGCCAGTGCTTCCTGGAGTCCGACCTGTTCAACGCCGGTCAGCGTCCGGCCCTGAACGTCGGTATCTCGGTCTCCCGCGTCGGTGGCTCCGCCCAGCACAAGGCCATGCGGCAGGTCTCCGGCCGCCTCCGCCTCGACCTCGCCCAGTACCGCGAGCTGGAGGCGTTCGCAGCCTTCGGTTCCGACCTGGACGCCGCGTCGAAGTCGCAGCTGGAGCGCGGGCAGCGTCTGGTCGAGCTGCTCAAGCAGCCTCAGTACCAGCCGATGCCGACCGAGGACCAGGTCGTCTCCGTGTGGGCCGGTACCACCGGCAAGATGGACGACGTCCCGGTCGCCGACATCCGCCGCTTCGAGAAGGAGCTCCTGGAGTACCTGCACCGCAAGGAGCAGGGCCTCATGACCTCCATCAAGGAGGGCGCGAAGATGTCGGACGACACCCTCACCGCTGTTGCCGACGCCATCGCCGAGTTCAAGAAGCAGTTCGAGACCTCGGACGGCAAGCTTCTCGGCGAGGACGCCCCGGCCGCGGCCAAGTGACGTAAGGAAGGGACCTGACTCATGGGAGCCCAGCTCCGGGTCTACAAGCGTCGCATCCGATCCGTCACCGCGACCAAGAAGATCACCAAGGCGATGGAGATGATCGCCGCCTCGCGTGTCGTCAAGGCGCAGCGCAAGGTGGCGGCCTCCACGCCGTACGCGACCGAACTCACCCGCGCGGTCACGGCGGTCGGCACCGGCTCGAACACGAAGCACCCGCTGACCACCCAGGCCGAGACGGTCGTGCGGTCCGCGGTGCTGCTCCTGACGAGCGACCGCGGTCTCGCCGGCGCCTTCAACTCCAACGCCATCAAGGCCGCGGAGCAGCTGACGGAGCGCCTCGAGGCCGAGGGCAGGCAGGTCGACACGTACATCGTCGGCCGGCGTGGTCTCGCGCACTACAACTTCCGTGAGCGCAAGGTCGTCCAGTCGTGGTCGGGCTTCACGGACGAGCCGACGTACGCGGACGCCAAGAAGGTCGCGGCCCCCCTGATCGAGGCCATCGAGAAGGACACGGCGGACGGCGGCGTGGACGAGATCCACATCGTCTTCACCGAGTTCGTCTCGATGATGACGCAGACGGCCCTCGACGACCGTCTGCTGCCGCTCAGCCTCGACGCTGTGACATCAGCGGCTGGCGCCGCGGGTGCCAAGGAGGCGAAGCCGCAGGGCGAGATCCTTCCGCTCTACGACTTCGAGCCCTCGGCGGAGGACGTCCTCGACGCCCTTCTGCCGCGCTATGTGGAGAGCCGCGTCTACAACGCTCTCCTCCAGTCGGCAGCCTCGAAGCACGCCGCCACGCGGCGCGCGATGAAGTCGGCGACCGACAACGCCGGAGAGCTCATCGAAACGCTCTCCCGCCTTGCCAACGCGGCCCGCCAGGCCGAAATCACCCAGGAAATCAGCGAGATCGTCGGTGGCTCCGCAGCCCTGGCCGACGCGACCGCGGGGAGTGACAGGTAATGACGACGACAGTTGAGACGGCCGTTGCCACGGGCCGCGTCGCCCGGGTCATCGGCCCGGTCGTCGACGTGGAATTCCCCGTCGACGCCATGCCGGAGATCTACAACGCCCTTCACGTCGAGGTGGCCGACCCGGCCCAGGACGGCGCGAAGAAGACGCTGACCCTGGAGGTCGCCCAGCACCTGGGTGACGGCCTGGTCCGCACGATCTCGATGCAGCCCACCGACGGTCTGGTCCGCCAGGCCCCGGTCACCGACACCGGCACGGGCATCACCGTCCCGGTCGGCGACTTCACCAAGGGCAAGGTGTTCAACACCCTCGGTGAGGTGCTGAACGTCGACGAGAAGTACGACGGCGAGCGCTGGTCCATCCACCGCAAGGCCCCGAACTTCGACGAGCTCGAGTCGAAGACCGAGATGTTCGAGACCGGCGTCAAGGTCATCGACCTGCTCACCCCGTACGTCAAGGGCGGCAAGATCGGTCTGTTCGGCGGCGCCGGCGTCGGCAAGACGGTGCTCATCCAGGAGATGATCTACCGCGTCGCCAACAACCACGACGGTGTCTCCGTGTTCGCCGGTGTCGGCGAGCGCACCCGTGAGGGCAACGACCTCATCGAGGAGATGGCGGACTCGGGCGTCATCGACAAGACCGCCCTCGTCTTCGGCCAGATGGACGAGCCCCCGGGCACCCGTCTGCGGGTGGCCCTCGCGGGTCTGACCATGGCGGAGTACTTCCGCGATGTGCAGAAGCAGGACGTGCTGTTCTTCATCGACAACATCTTCCGCTTCACCCAGGCCGGCTCCGAGGTCTCGACCCTGCTCGGCCGGATGCCCTCCGCGGTGGGTTACCAGCCGAACCTGGCCGACGAGATGGGTCTCCTCCAGGAGCGCATCACCTCGACCCGTGGTCACTCGATCACCTCGATGCAGGCGATCTACGTCCCCGCGGACGACCTGACCGACCCGGCCCCGGCCACCACCTTCGCCCACCTCGACGCGACGACGGTGCTCTCCCGTCCGATCTCCGAGAAGGGCATCTACCCGGCCGTGGACCCGCTGGACTCCACGTCCCGCATCCTGGACCCGCGCTACATCGCGGCGGACCACTACGCCACGGCGATGCGCGTCAAGACGGTCCTGCAGAAGTACAAGGACCTCCAGGACATCATCGCGATCCTCGGTATCGACGAGCTCGGCGAGGAGGACAAGCTCACCGTCCACCGTGCCCGTCGTGTGGAGCGCTTCCTGTCCCAGAACACCCACGTCGCCAAGCAGTTCACCGGCGTCGACGGGTCGGACGTGCCGCTGGACGAGTCGATCACCGCGTTCAACGCGATCATCGACGGCGAGTACGACCACTTCCCGGAGCAGGCGTTCTTCCTGTGCGGCGGCATCGAGGACCTCAAGGCCAACGCCAAGGAGCTGGGCGTCTCCTGAACTCGAACCTCTGAGTTCTGAGCTCTGAGTTCGTGTGAGGGGGCGGGCGCGTCCCGCCCCCTCTTCCACGCCCACGCTGCATTGCCTGGGGGACAACCCCCAGACCCCCAGCCGAAAAGCCGGGGAGCGGCCCCCGGCAAATTGTTGCCCGGAGCCCCACTAGACTTGTAACCAACACCCGGCGAGGCCGCCGGGTGGTGACCCGAGGAGCCACCTTGGCTGCTGAGCTGCACGTCGCGCTGGTCGCGGCCGACCGAGAGGTCTGGTCCGGCGAGGCCACCCTGGTCGTCGCGCGCACCACGTCCGGCGACATCGGCGTCATGCCCGGTCACCAGCCGCTGCTCGGTGTGCTGGAGTCGGGCCCGGTGACCATCCGTACGAGTGATGGTGGAACGGTCGTCGCCGCGGTGCACGGCGGTTTCATCTCGTTCGCGGACAACAAGCTGTCGCTGCTGGCCGAGATCGCCGAGCTGTCGGACGAGATCGACGTCCAGCGCGCGGAGCGCGAGCTCGAGCGCGCGAAGGCGGAGGGCGACGCCGCCGCCGAGCGCCGCGCGGACGTACGACTGCGTGCGGCGGCCACGCGCTGACAACCCGGCGCGGAGCTCTGTGACGTCACTCAGCCGCGGTCGGCACCGGAGGAATCCGGAGCCGACCGCGGCTGAGGCAGATATGGATGTTTTTTCCGTTCCGTGACCTAAATTTACCTGTGTTCGGCATCTAGGAGACGAGGAGGTCGGTGTCGATGGTCCTCGCTCTGACTGTGTGCGGAATCGTCGTGGCCCTGGTGGTGCTGGGGTTGTTCGTCTTCGGTCTGCGCCGCAGACTCATCCAGCGCTCCGGCGGCACCTTCGACTGTTCCCTGCGCTGGGACGTCCCCGAGAAACCGGACCCGAGCGGAAAAGGCTGGAGCTACGGAGTCGCCCGCTACAATGGCGACCGCATCGAGTGGTACCGCGTCTTCTCCTACGCCTACCGCCCCCGCCGGGTCCTGGAGCGTGCCTCCATCGAGGTGGCCGGCCGCCGGCTGCCCGACGGTGAGGAGGAGTTGGCGCTGCTGTCCGACGCGGTGATCCTCGCCTGCACCCACCGGGGCACCCGGCTCGAACTCGCCATGAGCGAGGACGCGCTGACCGGTTTCCTCGCCTGGCTGGAGGCGGCCCCGCCCGGTCAGCGGGTCAACGTCGCCTGACATACCGGGCGTTGTAAGTCCTGTTGGCTGACCACGACTGTGCGGGGTTCGGGTCCCGAGGTCACCGTGATGTTGACGGGCGAGGCGGTCAGAAGGACCGAGATCGCCGCTCCGGTGAACACCCCGGCGGTCGCCGCCATGGGCCGGGGCTGCCGGTTGCCCCCGCGGGACCGGACGGACCTGTTGTTGTGCCTGCGCTTCAACGCTTACCCCCGAGTGAGCCGTGCCGTTCACTGTTGAGACACACATCGTGCCCGGTCACAGGCCTTCTCCCACCGGCCGATCGGCCTGCCGGTCGGGGCCGATCGGCCCGGTGCCGCGTACGCCGGGGGCGCGAGGGGCGCGCGGAAATGGTCCGCCGCGGACCGGCCCGGAGGCCGGCCGCGGCGGGGGCGCGGAAGGGGCGGAGGATCAGCCCAGCCCGCTGTTGATGGCGCTCACCAGCTCTCCGTTGCTGGTGTCACCGCTGAACTCCCAGAAGAACGCGCCGCCGAGACCCTGGGTCTTGGCCCACGCCATCTTCGTACCGATGGTGGCCGGGGTGTCGTACGACCACCAGTTGCTGCCGCAGTGCGCATAGGCCGTGCCGGCGATGGTGCCGGTGGCCGGGCAGGACGTCTTGAGGACCTTGTAGTCCTCGATGCCCTGCTCGTAGGTGCCCGCCGCGGCCCCGGTGGCGGTGCCGCCCGGGGCGTCCTGGGTGACGCCGGTCCAGCCGCGGCCGTAGAAGCCGATGCCGATGAGCAGCTTGCTCGCCGGGACCCCCTTCGCCTTGAACTTGGCCATCGCGTCGGCCGTGGTGAAGCCGGCCGTCGGGATGCCGCTGTAGGAGGTGAGCGGGGAGTGCGGGGCGGTCGGGCCCTGGGCGGCCCAGGCGCCGAAGAAGTCGTACGTCATCACGTTGTACCAGTCGACGTAGCTCGAGGCGCCCGCGTAGTCGGCGGCGTCGATCTTGCCGCCGGTGGAGCCGTCGGCCGTGGTGGCCGCAGTGACCAGGTTGCCCGTGCCGAACTTGGCGCGCAGGGCCTGCATCAGGTTCTTGTAGGCCGCCGCCCCGCTGGTGTCACAGGACAGACCGCAGGCGTTCGGGTACTCCCAGTCGATGTCGATGCCGTCGAAGACGTCGGCCCAGCGCGGGTCCTCGACCAGGTTGTAGCAGGACTGGGCGAAGGCGGCCGGGTTCGCCGCGGCCTGGGCGAAGCCGCCGGACCAGGTCCAGCCGCCGAAGGACCACAGGATCTTGATGTTCGGGTACTTGGCCTTCAGTTCGCGCAGCTGGTTGAAGTTGCCGCGCAGCGGCTGGTCCCAGGTGTCGGCGACACCGCTGACGGACTGGTCGGCGGTGAAGGCCTTGTCGTAGTCGGCGTAGGAGTCGCCGATCGCGCACTGGCCGTTGGTCACGTTGCCGAAGGCGTAGTTGATGTGCGTGATCTTGGCGGCGGACCCGGAGGTCACCAGGTTCTTGACGTTGTAGTTACGGCCGTAGATGCCCCACTCGGTGAAGTAGCCGAGCTTGACCTTGGAGCCCGTGGTCGGGGGATTGGTGCCGCCGGTGGTGTGGACGGCGACCGCGCCGCTGACCGGGCCCGTCTGGTCGGCGGTGTCACGGGCCTGGACGGTGTAGGAGTAGTCGGTGCCGGCCGTGAGGCCGGTGTCCGTGTACGAGGTCGTCGTCACGGTGGCGATCTTGGCGCCGTCGCGCAGGACGTCGTAGTTCTTGACGCCCTTGTCGTCGGTGGCGGCGGACCAGGCCAGTGTCGCCGAGGTGTCGGTGACGCCGGAGGCGGTGGGGGTGCCGGGCGCCGAGGGGGCGGCGTCGCCCGGGACCGTCGTGCCGTCGCAACTGTCGTTGTTCAGCTTGCAGTTGGAGGGCGAGCCGGTGCCCGCGCCGTTGAAGCCGAAGGAGACGGAGGCGCCGGGGGCGATCGAGCCGTTGTAGGACTTGTTCTTGGCGGTCCAGTGGGTGCCGGAGGAGGTGACGTCGGCGTCCCAGGCGGAGGTGACGGACGTGCCCGAGGGGAAGTCCCACTCCACCGTCCATGAACTGATGGCGGTGGTACCGGTGTTCTGCACCGTCCACTTGCCCTCGAAGCCGGTGCCCCAGTCCTGGGTCTTCGTGTAGGTGGCGGTGGCGGTCGTCGCGGCCTGGGCGGGGCTCGCGAGGCCGACCAGTCCGGCCAGCGGGAGCAACAGCGTCGCGAATCCTGCCGCGGCTCTGTGTCTGAAGCGCATTCCGCGCCTCCTATGGGGAGTTGGGGGGCGCGACTGAGCCTTCACGCCCACGTTGCCGCGAGAATAGAAAGGTCTGGACCATGGGTCAATAGGTCTGGACCACCACCGGGCAACGCCGGACTTTAAACCTCTAGATCCCCAACTCCTGTGCCAATACGGCGGCTTGGACCCGGCTGCGCAGTGCCAGCTTGCCCAGCAACCGGCTGACGTGCGTCTTGACCGTCGCCTCCGCCATGTCGAGCCGCTCGGCGATCCCCGCGTTGGACAGGCCCTGCCCGAGACAGGCCAGCACCTCGCGCTCGCGCCGGGTGAGCCCGTCGAGGACGGCGGGGTCGGCGGCCGGTTCACGGGCCGGACGCGCGGCGAACTCGGCGATCAGCCGACGGGTCACGGCCGGCGCGATCAGCCCCTCGCCGCCGGCCACCGTGCGCACGGCCGCCAGCAGATCCCGCGCCTCGGTGTTCTTCAGCAGGAACCCGGCCGCCCCCGCCCTGAGCGCCCCGAACACGTACTCGTCGAGGTCGAAGGTGGTGAGCACGAGGACGTCCGCGAGCCCCTCGCCGACCACCTGCCGGGTCGCGGCCACCCCGTCCAGACGCGGCATCTGCACGTCCATCAGGACCAGATCCGGCCGTAGTTCGCGCGCGAGCGCCACCGCCTGCTCGCCGTCGGCCGCCTCGCCGACCACCTCGATGTCGGGCGCACTGCCCAGGATGAGGACGAGCCCCGCGCGGACGGCCGACTGGTCCTCGGCGACGAGCACCCGGATGGCACGGTTCACGGACGGTCTCCTTCGGTCAGGGGGAGCGCGGCGCGCACGGTCCACCGCGTGCCCTCGCGCCCCGCCTCGAACGTGCCGCCCAGCAGTGCCACGCGCTCCCGCATACCGACCAGACCGGCACCGGAGCCGGGGGCGCGCGGCCCGTCCCGGTGGCCGTAGGGGCTGCTCACCCGGACGTCCAGCACCCGGTCCCGCTGGACGAGGCGGACCGTCACCCGGCCGGGGCAGGCATGCTTGAGGGCGTTGGTCAGTGACTCCTGGACGATCCGGTACGCGGCGAGTTCCACCGGGGCGGGGACGCGGCCGTGGTCGATGTCGCAGGTGACGTCGAGCCCGTTGGCGCGGGCGCCGGTGACCAGGGACTCCAGGCCGTCCAGCGTGGCGGCCGGGGCGGGCTCGTGGTCCCCGCTGCCGTCGCGCAGGATCCCGATCAGCCGCCGCATCTCCGCGAGGCCGTCGACGCTGTTCTCCCGGACGACGGTCAGCGCCCGCCGCGAGGTGTCCGGGTCGTCGATCGACAGCGCGGCGGTGGAGTGGATGGCGATCGCTGAAAGGTGGTTGGCGACCATGTCGTGCAACTCCCTTGCCATCCGGGCCCGTTCGGCGAGAACCGCCTGCGAGCGGTCCTCCCCCATTGCCTCAAGGGCATGGGAGGTGCCCCCACGGCCAGCAGCGCGGTCTGTTCGGCGCGCAGCCGGGCCGCCTCGGCGGCGTCCCGGTGGTCCCGGACGATCCAGCCGGTGGCGGCCGGGCCGAACGAGACGACGCCGATGACCACCCCGATCAACGGCGCCTCCGGCACCCGCCACACCGCGAACGGCGCGACCGTCCCCGCCGCCGTCAGCAGCCCGGTGATCCAGGGGATGCGGCGGGCCGAGGCGGGCGGGCCGTACAGGACGGCCGCGTAGACGAGGTCGGTGAACATCAGGATCGTGGCCACATTGCCCTGCGTCACCAGGTCGGCGCAGATCGTGGCGGTCCCGGTGAGCAGGGCCGTGCGGGGGGCCGTCCGGCGGAGCAGTTCGCAGCCGGACATCACGACCAGCGGTACCAGGACCGGCCAGTGGCCGTCGAAGAGCGTGACCGGATCGGTGGACGGCCGCACGCCCAGCCGGAGGGCCACCAGCAGCAGCCCGCCGAGCAGCCCGCCGACCGCGACGCACACGTCGAAGCGATGCGGCCGAGGCAGTCGTCGCAGGTCCATGCCCTCCATCCAACACGGCGTACCGCCCCTTCACGTGGCCCCGGAGAAGGGTCCGCGAGTACATCGAAGGATGCACCGCGGGGCGCCGCACACTGACGGCCGACGCACCGCGCGCCGGCCTTGCGGACGTGCTCGCGGACAGCCGCCGAGAGCTGTTGCCGTCGGCCTCAGCGTTCCCCGCCCGGGACCCACAGCACGTCCCCGACGTCCTTGTTGGCCGTGCGGGCGAGGATGAAGAGCAGGTCCGAGAGGCGGTTGAGGTAGGTCGCGGTGAGAGGGTTCATCAAGTCTGCGTGGGTCTCCAGGGCGGCCCACGTGGACCGTTCCGCGCGCCGTACGACCGTGCAGGCCTGGTGGAGCAGGGCCGCGCCCGGCGTGCCGCCCGGAAGGATGAAGGAGCGGAGCTTCTCCAGACGCTCGTTGAAGCGGTCGCAGTCCGCCTCCAGCTTGTCGACGTAGGACTGCTCGACCCGCAGAGGGGGGAACTTCGGCTTCTCCACCACCGGTGTCGACAGGTCCGCGCCCACGTCGAACAGGTCGTTCTGGACGCGGGTGAGGACCTTGGCGACCTCCTCGGCCAGGCCGCCCAGCGCGATCGCCGTACCGATGACCGCGTTCGCCTCGTTGACGTCGGCGTACGCGGCGATCCTGAGGTCGGTCTTGGCGACCCGGCTCATGTCGCCGAGGTTGGTGGTGCCCTGGTCGCCGGTCTTCGTGTAGATGCGTGTCAGATTGACCATGCGGCCAATCTAGACCGTTCGGGTGCCGCCACCAATCGGTGGGAACACGCCCGAAACGGACAGTAATTGACGACGTGACCGGCGTCTCACGCCCTGAGACGTGAGACGCGTTACTAACCGGTCACACAGCGCCCCACGAGCGCTAATCTCCCGCCGAGAGCCATACGGAGCGACCCGCGTCCGGATGCGCCGGATGGGTTGACGCCGGTGACATCGGACGCGACAGCGGGCAGGGCTTACTCCAAGCACGGAAACCGCAGGCACTGAAACCGCACAGGCCCCAGGGGCCTCACCCCTGCGGGTGAATTCGGTATCGGTTCGCTCACAGATGGCAACCTCCGGCCGCTTCGCGCAGTCAGAGCATGCAATACCGGACATCACACCGCGGAGCACGAGACGCACGCTTAGGGGAGCGCTATGCACATCAGGGGCGACCACGCCGAGCTGGTCGTCGGGGGCCGCCTCGACGTGCGCAGCGCGGCGGACGCCCGCACGGCCCTGCACACGGCCGTGGACGACGGCGTCGGCGACCTGGTGCTCGACCTGTCCGAACTGGACTCCTGGGACGCCACCGGACTCGGCGTCATCATGGGCGCCCACCGCCGGGCCGGCCGCTGCGGCCGGCGCCTGGTGCTGCGCGACGTGCCGCCGCAGATGCAACGCCTGCTGGTGGCCACCCGCCTGCACCGGATCCTGGCCATCGAGGGCGGCATCGGAGTGGAGTCCCTGCCCCACGTCTGACCCGGAGACGGGGCGACCTGCGGCGAAACGTACGCGGGGCGGCAATCCTCACCGGACTGTGACGTCTCGGACGGCGCGGCACCCCGGGCTGTCATAGATACTGTGCGAAGGTTTACGGTTCGTCTGCCCGCCCTCGGAAGCCCTCGAGCGGGCACCGGACCAGAAGCGACAGCGCAGTGTGCAGCGAGGCCGGGCAGGGCTACCGCCACACGACGCTTTTGGGGGGCTAAGACCTATGGACCCGAACACCAGGGGACCCGAGGAGTACGGCCATGACGGCGAAGGCCACGCGCCGCGCCCGCGCCCGGCCAGGGACCCCCTGACCGCACCCGACTTCGGCCAGCCCACGCCGGGCCCGGCCCGCACGGTCGAACTCGTCGTCGGTGAACACCTGCTCACCGTCAACCCCGTCGACGGCAGCGAGATAGAACTCCGCCCGCCCACCGACAGGACCGAACGCCCCGTCAAGCGCACCGCGGAGCAGCGCGCCGAGGCCGAGCGCGCCGCCCGGCCGCCCGCCCCGGCCGGTCCCGCCCCCACCGCCCAGCCGCTCCTCGGCCGTCAGGACGAACGCGAACAACTGGTCCGCTTCCTCGCCCGCGGCCGCTCCGTCCGCCTCACCGGCCCCGCCGGATCCGGGCGCACCAGCCTCCTCGACCTCGTCGCCGAGGACTGCGACGACCTCGCCCCCGACGGCGTCGTCCGCCTCTCCGGCTTCGGCCGCACCCCGGACGAACTGCTCCACGACCTCTTCCACGCCGTCCACGACGCCGACCGCCGCCGCCCCGACGGGGAGGAGCTGCGCGCCCTCGTCCGGGAGATCGGCGCGGTCGTCGTCGTCGACGATCTCGACTTCGGCGGCGCCGCCCTCGACGAACTCCTCGACGCCACCCCCGAGTGCGCCTTCCTGCTCGGCGCGACCCCCGACACCCCGGTGCCCGCCGCCGACTCCGCCGTCGAGGAGGTCGTCCTCAGCGGCCTGGACCGGGCGGGCGGCGTCGAGGTCATCGAGCGCGCCGTCGGCCGCACCCTCACCGAGGAGGAGGCCAACTGGGCCGGCGACCTCTGGTTCGAGTCCGAGGGCCTGCCCCTGCGCTTCGTCCAGGCCGGCGCCCTGCTGCGGCAACGCGACCAACTCCGCGCGGGAGCCGAGGCGGTCGACGCCTTCGGGGTCTTCGAGGACGCCCGCGAGCTCGCCGCCCCCGTCGAGACGGGCGCCGGTGAGGCCGAGGAGATACCGCTGCCGTCCCTCGGCGAGGCCGCCGCGCCCGCCCCGCTGCTCGCCGCCCGCCTCAGCGCCTCCGCCCGCGCCGCCCTGCGCTTCGCCGTCGCCCTGGACGGCGAGATCCCGCACCAGGCGCATCTGCCCGCCCTGACCGGAGACACCCACGCCGACGCGGCCCTCGGCGAACTCGCCGCCTGCGGACTCGTCTCCCCGGTCGGCACCCGCTACCGGCTCGCCGCCGGCGTCCGGACCCAGCTGGAGGCCGCCGGATACGGCGACGACGCCGACAGCCGCGCCAAGGCCGCCGCCCAGCACTACGCCTGGTGGGCCGCCCACCCCTCCGTCACCCCGGAACGGGTCTGCGCCGAGGCCGACGCCGTGCTCGCCGCCCTCGCCACCGTGGTCCCCGCCACCACTCCCCCCGCCGAGGACGAGGAGGCCACCGCCGTCCTGCTCGCCCGTGCCGCCGCGCCCGCGTTCGCCGCGGGCCTGCACTGGACCGCCTGGGAGAACGCCCTTCACGAGGGCGCCGAGGCCGCCCGGCTCGCCGGGGAGAGCGCCGACCGGGCCTACTTCCACCACGAACTCGGCGTCCTCGCGATCTGTGCCGGTGACCTCGACCGGGCCCGCTCCGAACTGGAGGCCTCCCTCGGCCTGCGCGGCGCCCTCACCGACAAACGCGGCACCGTCGCCGGCCGCCGCGCCCTCGCCCTCGTCGCCGACGCCTCCGGGGACGTCCCCGGCCTGGCCGCGGCGATGGCCGGCGAGGAGGTGTCCGAGGCCCGCCACGAGGAGTCCGCGCCCCCCTCGCGCGGCATCCAGGCGGCACTGCCGACCTACCCGCCGGACGCCGAGACCCTCGTGCACCGCCCGGTGCCGGCCGCCGCGCCCACCCCGGCCCGCCACAGCCGCGGCGGCCTCAGGAGCATGGCCCGGCGCAACCTCGTCGCGGTCGGCGCGGGCGCCCTCCTCGTCGCCGTGCTGGGCACGGTGGTGACGCTCGGCGCGACCTCCGACAACGACGCGGGCGACCCCGCCGACCGCAGCGGCGTCAACCCCTCCGCGAGCACCGGCGTCGGCGACGGCGGCCAGGACTCGCAGACCCCGAGCGAGGACGCCGCCAGCGGGGACACGGGCACGGCGACCAGCAGGCCGACGGATCCGGGCCCGGACGGGACGATGGGGACCTCGGACGATCCGACGCCGAGCGAGTCGGCGCTGCCGTCGACCGGGGCGAGCAGTTCGCAGAGCACGGGGAGCGGCGGTTCGTCGCCGACACCCACCAGGACCTCGCCGACGTCCCCCCGGCCCTCGCACTCCGCGTCGTCGAGCCCGTCGTCGTCCAGTTCCGGTGGGAGCTCGTCGTCCCCGTCGCCGTCCGGCTCCGGCTCGTCCAGCCCGGCTCCGTCCGCCAGCGTTTCGAACTCGGCGAGCGGCTCCACCTCCGCCGCTCCGGTCTCACCGAGCACGGCGGGCAGTGCGGCCTCGCCCTTCTCGCTCTCGTCGGAGTCGGTGATCTGAGCGAGGAGCCGGGCGAGCCCGCGGCCCCCGCTCAGAACAGGCGCAGCTTGTCGTCCTCGATGCCCCGCATGGCGTCGTAGTCCAGGACCTGGCAGCCGATGCCGCGGTCGGTGGCCAGGACGCGGGCCTGCGGCTTGATCTCCTGCGCGGCGAAGATGCCGCGGACCGGGGCGAGATGGGGGTCGCGGTTCAACAGTTCGAGGTAGCGGGTGAGTTGCTCGACGCCGTCGATCTCACCGCGCCGCTTGATCTCGACCGCGACCGTCCGGCCGTCCGCGTCCCGGCACAGGATGTCGACCGGGCCGATCGCCGTCATGTACTCGCGGCGGATGAGGGTGTAGCCCTCGCCGAGGGTCTCGATGCGGTCGGCGAGCAGCTCCTGGAGGTGCGCTTCCACGCCGTCCTTGATCAGGCCGGGATCGACGCCCAGTTCGTGCGACGAGTCGTGGAGGATCTCCTCCATGGTGATGATGAGTTTCTCGCCCGCCTTGTTGACGACGGTCCAGACGGCCGCCGTGTCCTCGGAGTCTCCCGTGTCCTCCTTCAGCGTGCAGGGGGGCGACATCCAGTTCAGGGGCTTGTAGGCACGGTCGTCCGCATGGATCGAGACGCTGCCGTCGGCCTTGACCAGGACGAGGCGGGGGGCCGAGGGGAGGTGGGCGGTGAGCCGGCCGGCGTAGTCGACGGAGCACCGGGCGATGACGAGACGCATGGTGCGCAACGCTATCCGACGCCTCGGGCCCCACGCGATTCGCCCACCTGTCTCCCGCCACCGCCCTCAACCGTGGCCCCTTCGGGCCCGCCCCTTTTGAACTGGAAAAAGATCGTTCGACTCTGGCCGATTGTGTGCCCAAGAGGGCTGCCCTATGTGCTCATTCGCCTGGTGCGGTCACGGTCCGTTGCCTACCGTAGTGAACGGGAGGTCGCGATGTGTGTACTCAGCGTTGCGGAGTTTCGGCATGGCGAACTCCCTTTCCCTGTCCGGCAACCCCTGCTGTCTCGGGGGTGCGAGAGGAGAACCCATGTCGCTCGACGTCTCACCGGCCCTACTGGAAAAGGCCGAGCGAGGCGAGGTCGACGAAGCAGAATTCGTCGACTGCGTCCGGACCTCCCTGCCCTACGCATGGGAGATGATCAGCTCCCTGGTGGCCCAGCTGAAGGTGGACGGCGGAGACTTCGCCGACAACCAGACGCCCCCGCCGGACGAGCGGGCCCGCGGGCAGTTGCTGCGCGCGCTGGCGAGTGACGCCATTCGCGGCGCCCTGCAGCGGCACTTCGGTGTGCGGCTGGCCTTCCAGAACTGCCACCGGGTGGCGGTGTTCCCGCTCGACTCGGCTGTCGACGAGAAGCTCGCCCGCTTCACCTCGGTGCGCAGTCAGGTGCTGAACCAGTCGCCGGAGTTCCGGGACTGCTGAAGTCTCCAGATGTGAGCCTGTTGCTTGCCGCTCCTTACGCGGGAGGTGCCATCAGTACTGGAGCGGCAAGCTCCCGGCCCGGCAGGGCCGTTCGGCATGGGTGTCAGCGGAGGTGGGGGAGTACCTCCGTGCCCAGCCGCCGTACGTTCTCCTCCGTGGCCGCCAGGTCGCCCGAGCCCTCGACCAGGAGGGCGAAGCGCGAGATGCCGGTGCGTTCGCTGGTCGCCGCCAGGCGGTCGGCGCACAGCCGCGGGGCGCCCACCGGGTGCAGCCCGCAGAGCAGTTCGGTGTACGCCACCGGGTCCCGCATGGAGCGGGCGCGGCCGTCCACCGTGACATGGGCGTCGAGGCCCTGCCTCAGCCAGCCCGGCATCGCCTTCACCAGGGTCTCCACCGCGTCCGTGCGCCGGTCCGCGATCTGGCAGACGCCCGCCGAGACATGGGCGGCGCCCCGGATCTCGTCCCCCGACCGGCCGGCGGCGCGCGCGTACTGCCGCCACAGGGCGACCATCTCCGCCTTCTCCTCGTCCCCGACGTGCATCCCGAGCAGCATGGGCAGTCCGCGCTCGGCGGCCAGCCGCACGCTGGTCGGCGAGGTGCACGCGACGACCACCTCGGGGCCCCCGGTGTCCGTCAGCGCCTCCGACGGGCGCGGTACGACGGTGACTTCGCGGAAGCGGAAACGCTCCCCGTCGGCTCCGACGGAGGGCTCGCGCAGCCAGCGCACCAGCAGATCGAGTGATTCGGGGAACCCCTTCTCGTACGCCTCCAGGCCCGAGCCGAACACCTCGAGGTCGACCCAGGGCCCGCCGCGGCCCACTCCCAGCGAGAACCGGCCGCCGCTCGTCAGATGCAGCAGCGCGGCCTGTTCGCCGAGGGCGACGGGATGGGCGGTGGGCAGCACGCTCACCGCCGTACCGACCCGGATGCGCCGGGTGCGGCCCAGCAGCAGAGCGGCCAGGGTGACCGCGGACGGGCACGTGCCGTACGGCACGAAGTGGTGCTCGGCCAGCCAGACCGAGTCAAGGCCCGCTTCCTCGGCGACCTCGGCGGAGCGGACCGCGCGGTGCAGCGCCTCTCCCTGGCCCTGCCCGGGGAACTGGGCACCCAACACGAAACTACCAACGCGCATGGACTTTCCTGCTTCCTTGGCTCCGACACGGAGCTCCCCCACCCGGCATAACCGTCTGACACGTGCCGAGGACACGGCCTGGCGGAGAGATTTGCCGATTGTCTGCAGAATGGGGTGCCGCAGAGGGGGACTTGTGGGGATCGGCGACTCACGGGTGCCCCCGTTCGCGCCGCGTAGGCTGGATACGAACCCTGCTTCCTGTATAGCCCCGTGAGGTGTCCTGTGTCCCCGCGTCGCAACCGACCCAAGGGTGAGGGCTCGTCCGGCCGCAGCGCCGAGGACGACCGCGCGAGCCGCTACGGCGGCTGGCAGTCCTCGGTGAGCTGGCAGGGCGAGGAGTGGAGCGTGCGGCATGTGGCCGGCGCGAGCGCGCAGGGCAAGGCGTACCGGTGTCCCGGCTGCGACCAGCTGATCCCGGACGGCGTCCCGCACGTCGTGGCCTGGTCCGAGCAGGCGGGAGTGGACGACCGCCGCCACTGGCACAAGGCGTGCTGGAACGCACGGGACCGCCGCACCCCGGGGGTGCAGCGGTCCCGTAACGCGCCTCGTTTCTGAGCGGCTGAGCGCGTCCTACACGTCGCGCTTCTCCAGCAGGGCGAACGCACCGGCGAACGCGACGGCCGTGACGCCGAGGGCGATCCACAGCGGGTCCCAGCCGCTCGGGCCGCTGTCGGTGAGCGCGGCCGAGTACCAGACGCCGAGCTGACTCGGGATGGAGTACTCGAACAGGGCCTGGCGCAGGCCCTCCAGGGACGCCGAGAACATGAAGAGGGCGATCACCAGGGGGGCCAGCAGCAGGCCGATCATGATGGTGATGGCTCCGGCCGAGTGCCGGATGACCGAGCCGACGGCGAGGGACAGCAGGCCGAGCAGCGCGATGTAGAGGGACACGCCGAGGGTGGCCTTCAGCCACTCGCCCGCGGAGGGCTGGCGCGCCTCGGGGAACAGCGCCACGTCGAACAGGGCGACGAGCCCGGTGGACACCAGGGTCACGACGAACGCGACCGTGAAGAACACGATGCCCTTCGCCGCGAGGACCCGGCCGCGCGTGGGGCAGGCCACCATCGTGGTGCGGATCATGCCGGTGCCGTACTCGGAGGCGGTGGTGAGCACGCCGAGCGTGATGATCGGCATGCAGCCGAGGAGCACGCCGAAGAAGCCGAGCGACAGCGCGGTGTCCGTGCCCAGGCCGCCGTCCGCGGCGTTCGCGTCCGCGATCAGCCCGACCAGCATCCCGATGCCGACGACCAGCAGCAGGAACACGCCCAGCGTCCACATCGTGGAGCGCACCGACCGGATCTTCGTCCACTCCGAGGAGAGGGCGTGCCCGAGGTGCGTCCGTACGACGGGGATCGGCGAGGTGTAGCCGGAACCGGAGGCGTACGAGGGACCGGCCGCCGCCTGCCAGACGGGCGCGGCGGCGTGCGGGGCCGGGTGCTGAGGGGTGCTCATCGGGCGTCCTCGGGCTGACTCGTCGGGGCGGCGTCGGAGACGGGCGCGTCAGGCGCCTGGTCCTGCGGGGCGGGTGCGGCCGGTGCGGCGGGAGCCTTGGCGAGCGAGGCGGCGGCCGGAGCCGGGGGCTGGTCCTGGGGCACGGCGGCCGGAGCCGCCGGGGCGGCCGGTGCGACGGCGGGTGCCGGTGCGGCCGCCGGCGGGGCGGTGGGCGCGGGCTGTGCCGGGGCGGCCTGGGCGTAGGGGTTGGCCGGGTGCGGGCCGGGAGCCGGGGCGCCGCCGTACACCACCGGGGCGCCGTGGCCGCCGTAGGGGCTCTGGGCGGGCTGGGGCGGGGCGTGGCCGGCTTGCGGGGGCGGTGGGGCGTACCAGCCGGGCTGGCCCTGGCCGGGGACCGGCATGGGGGGCTGGGCGCCGGGCGGCACGGGCTGCTGGAGGCCGGCCTTCTGGTCGATGGTCGAGCGGTAGTCGACGGCGGCCTGCGTCATCCGCATGTACGCCTCTTCCAGCGAGGCCTGGTGCGGCGACAGCTCCCACAGGCGTACGTCGCTGTCGTGGGCGATGTCGCTGATCCGCGACAGCGCCAGCCCCATCACCCGGAGGGCGCCGTCCTGCTCGGGGAGGACCTGGCCGCCCGCCTCGCTGAGCGCGGAGGCCAGCTTCTCGCGCAGCTGCGGCTCGGTCTGCGGGGTGCGGACGCGCGCGAAGTCGGCGGAGTTGGCCGAGATGAAGTCCTTCACGCTCATGTCGGAGAGCAGTTGGCCCCGCCCGATGACGATCAGGTGGTCGGCCGTGAGCGCCATCTCGCTCATCAGGTGCGAGGAGACGAAGACCGTGCGGCCCTCCGCGGCGAGGGACTTCATCAGGTTGCGGACCCAGAGGATGCCCTCGGGGTCGAGGCCGTTGACGGGCTCGTCGAACAGCAGCACCTGCGGGTCGCCGAGCAGGGCCGCCGCGATGCCGAGCCGCTGGCCCATGCCGAGGGAGAAACCCTTGGACCGCTTTCTCGCCACTTCGTGCAGGCCCACGACCCCGAGCACCTCGTCCACCCGGCGGGCCGGGATGCCGGACAGCTGCGCCAGGGACAGCAGATGGTTGCGGGCGTGCCGGCCGCCGTGGACCGCCTTGGCATCGAGCAGGGCGCCGACCTGGCGGGCCGCGTTGGGCAGCTTGCGGTAGGGGTAGCCGCCGATGGTGACCGTCCCCGCGGTGGGGTTGTCCAGGCCGAGGATCATCCTCATGGTCGTCGACTTGCCCGAGCCGTTGGGCCCGAGGAAGCCGGTGACGGCGCCCGGCCGCACCTGGAAGGACAGGTTGTACACAGCGGTCTTGTCGCCGTAGCGCTTGGTCAGGCCGACTGCTTCGATCATGCTCCGCACCCATCGACAGGTTCAGGTCAGCAGGGCACACGCCCCCGTAAGGGTTAGGAGCTTATCCAGGCGCTGACGGTTCCGCTCAAATGAAAGCAAAGCCCGGTGGCGAAGCCGCCACGATCTGGCAAGCGGTGATCTTCACGCGTCGCGTTTCTTCAGGAGCAGATAGCCGCCGGCGAGCGCCGCGACCACCCACGCCACCATGATCGCGAGCCCGCCCCAGGGGCCGTACGGAGTACTGTCGTCCACCGGTGTGACCACCTGCATGATCTTGCTGCCGGCCTGGTCCGGCAGATAGCGGCCCACCTTCTTCGTGGCGGGGACGTTGCCCAGGATGTTGGAGATCAGGAAGAAGAACGGCATCAGGATGCCCAGCGACAGCATCGGCGAGCGCAGCATCGCGGCGACGCCCATGGAGAACATCGCGATGAGGGTCATGTAGAGGCCGCCGCCGATCACGGCCCGCATGACCCCGCTGTCGCCGATCGACGCCCTGTGCGAACCGAGCATCACCTGCCCCAGGAAGAACGTGACGAAGCTGGTCGCGAGGCCGACGGCGAGGGCGAGCCCCGTCGCCACCGCGATCTTGCTGAACAGGAAGGTGCCGCGCTGGGGGACCGCCGCGAGCGAGGTGCGGATCATGCCGGTGCTGTACTCGTTGGACACCACCAGCACCCCGAACACGATCATCGCGAGCTGGCCGAGGCTCATCCCCGCGAAGCTGATGTACGTCGGGTCGAAGGACAGCCGGTCCCTGGCGTCCATGTTGTCGAACTGGCTCTTCGACAGTGCCGAGATCAGCATGCCGAGGGCGATGGTCACGACCACGGCCAGGGACAGCGTCCACACCGTCGACGCCACCGACCGGATCTTGGTCCACTCCGACCGCACCACCTGGATCGCCGTCATCTCAGCCCCTCCTCGTCCACTCGTCGCCCCACTGCGGACCCGACGGTTCCCCGCTGTGCGCGTGGTACTCCACCGACTCGGCGGTGAGCTGCATGAACGCTTCCTCCAGCGAGGCCTGCTGGGGGCTCAGCTCGTGCAGCACGATGCCGTGCTGGGCGGCCAGCTCCCCGATCTGCTCGGACTTCCCGCCGTCCACCTCGAGCACCCCGCTGCCGGACTCGACGACCGTGACCCCCGCCGCGCGCAGCACGTCCAGCAGCCGCTCGCGCTGCGGGGTGCGGATCCGGACGTACGCGCGCGAGTTGCGGGCGATGAAGTCGGCCATGGAGGTGTCGGCGAGCAGCCTGCCCTGCCCGATGACGACGAGGTGGTCGGCGGTCAGCGCCATCTCGCTCATCAGATGGGAGGAGACGAACACGGTCCGGCCCTGCGCGGCCAGCGATTTCATCAGGTTGCGGATCCAGTGGATGCCCTCGGGGTCCAGCCCGTTGACCGGCTCGTCGAACATCAGGATCCGGGGGTCGCCGAGCAGCGCGCCCGCGATGCCCAGCCGCTGCCCCATGCCCAGCGAGAACCCCTTGGCCTTCTTCTTCGCCACGGCCGTCAGGCCGACCGTGTCCAGCACCTCGGCCACCCGGCTCTTCGGGATGCCGTTGCTCTGCGCCAGGCACAGCAGATGGTTGTAGGCGCTGCGCCCGCCGTGCACGGCCTTGGCGTCCAGCAGGGCGCCGATGTACTTGAAGGGGTCCTTGAGCCGGTCGTAGTGCTGTCCGTCGATCCGGACGTCCCCGGAGGTCGGCCGGTCCAGGCCCAGCATCATCCGCATGGTGGTGGACTTGCCGGCGCCGTTGGGACCGAGGAAGCCCGTGACGATGCCCGGTCTGACGCTGAAGGTGAGGTTGTCGACCGCCACCTTGTCGCCGTACCGCTTCGTCAGGCCCACCAGCTCGATCATGCGGCCACGCTAGGTGCCGTGCGGGTCTGATGCCACCCGGACGGGCAAACAGAGTCCTACGGCGACGGCAACAACGCGCGGCCGTCCCCGGAGAAGCGGCCGGGGACGCGACGGAGGCCCGCACCCCCGAGAGGGCGCGGGCCTCGACCGTGGAACCGGGTGTTACCGGGACTGCTGCGCGGGAACCCCGCGCGACATCGTCTCGTCGTCCGTGGACGGCGTGCCGGCCGCGGCCACCGCGGCACCGGTCAGCGTGGCGAGCATCTCGCGGACGTTCGTCAGCTGGGCGTTGATGCTGTCGCGGCGGTTGGTGAGAGCCGCGAGCTCCCGCTCCGATTCCGAGCGGATCCGGTCCGCCTTGGCGTTCGCGTCGGCCACGATGTCCTCGGCCTGGCGCTGCGCCGTCTCGACGGTCTGGCGGGCACGGCGCTCGGCGTCCGTGCGCAGCTTCTCCGCCTCCAGACGCAGCTGCTCCGCGCGGTGCTCGATCTCCGCGAGGCGCTTCTCCGCCTTCTGCTGACGGGACGCCAGGTCGCGCTCCGACTGCTCGCGGCGCTTGGCCAGGTTGGTCTCGAAGTCGGCGGCGGCCTGCGCGGCCTTGGCGCGGGTCTCCTCGAAGAGGGCGTCCGCCTCCTCACGCTTGGACTGCGCGTCCTTCTGTGCCTCCTGGCGCAGCTGCGAGGCGTCGCTCTTGGCCTTCTCGACGATGCGGACGCCCTCGTCCTCGGCCTTGGCCTTGCGGTCCGCAGCGAACGATTCCGCGTCGTTGCGCACCTGCTGGGCCGCGGACTCGGCGAGCTCGCGGTGCTGCTCGGACGCGCGACGAGCCTCGTCGCGCAGATCCTTGGCCTCCTCCTCGGCGAGTCGGAGGATCTTCTCGACACGCGCGCCGAGACCTGCGTACGACGGCTCTGCGTCGCTTACCTGGGCCTGGGCGTTCTGCGTCTCGAGGTGGAGCTCCTCGATGCGCTTTTCCAGAGCGGTGATGCGGGCGAGAGCGCTGTCACGGTCGGAGACGAGCTTGGAGATCCGTTCGTCCACCTGAGCGCGGTCGTATCCACGCCGCACAAGCTCGAAGCCGTAGGGGGAAGTGTCGCTCATGGGGTTCCTGTCGAATGAGACCGGTGAGGTGATAGGTGGAATCCTAGGGGCCTGAGCGGTGTGTCATCGAGCGTATGCGTGTTTGATCTGGAGAATGACACCCCTTTTGGGTGTCAGCGGGGCAGGCCCCTTGTCAAATACTCAGTCAAAGACCCCAGACTTTAACGCAATCCACACATTCCGCTAGCCGTCGGTGGACTTTCCACCCGTTCGGGGGGCACCGATGCTGGCCCCGGCCTTGACGCCCCCGTCCTTGTTCGCGGACGGCACCTCGAAGGACTCCAGCGCCTCCAGGACATCCTGGACCCGGGAGATCTCGGCGTTGATGTCCTCGCGCCGGCGCACCAGGACCTCCAGCTCGCGCTTGCCCTCCTCGACGGTGCGCCGCGCCTCACGGATCGCCTCGGCCTTGAGCTCCTCGGCCTCCCTGATCAGCGCCGACTTCTTCTGCTCGGCCTCCTTCAGCAGGCCCTCCGCCTTCTTCACCGCGGCGATGCGGACCTTGCCGGCCTCGGAGTTCGCCTCCGACACCAGCTCCTTCGCCCTGGCCTGCGCCTTGGCGAGCTGCTCCTCGGACGCCTTGATCAGCGCGTCGCAGCGGTCGCCCGTCGACTTCATCGTCTCGGAGGCCTCGCGGCGGGCCCGCTCGTGCAGCGCCTCGATCTCGGCGGTGATGCGGTCGCGCAGCTCCTCCGCCCGCTCCCTTATCGCCGTGGCGTCCCGGCGGGCACCGACGAGCAGCTCGTCCGCGTCCGTACGGGCCTTCTCCACGCGCGTGTTGCCCTCGCGGGTCGCCTCCGACACCAGCCGGTCGGCCTCCGTGCGGGCCGCGCCGACCATCGAGTCGGCCTGCGCCTCGGCGTCCGCCGTGGTCTGCAGCGCCTGCTCCTGCGCCTCGGTGAGCAGCTTGTCGACCTCGGCCGTGGTCTCCGTGATGAGCGTGTCGACCTGCTCGGCCGCCTCCGAACGCCGCTTGTTGGCCTCCTTGCGGGCCCCGTCCAGCGTCGAGTCGGCCTCCTCGCGCGCCACGCTCATCAGCCGGTCGGCCTCCGCCGCCGCCTGCGCCTTGAACCGCTCCGACTCGGCGCGGATCCGCTCGGCGGCCTGCTGCGCGGAACCCACCGTCTCCGCGGCCTCGGCCCGCAGCCGCTCCGCGTCCCCGGAGGCGTCCTGGATCAGCTTCTCCGCCTTGGCGACCGACTCGGCCCGCACCCGCTCGGCCTCCGCGACCGTCTCCGTCTGGAGCCGCTCCGCCTCGTTGCGGGCCTCGGTGATGAGCGTGTCGGCCTGCGTCGCCGCGTCCGACCGGATGCGGTTGGCGTCCTCGCGGGCTTCGGCCCGGGTCCTGGCCGAAGCCTGGTCGGCCTCGGCCAGCGCGTCCGACGCCTCCGTGCGCACCCGCTGGGCGTACGCGGACGACTCCGAGCGCAGCCGCTCCGCCTCCGCGATCGCCTCGCCGACGGTCCGCTCGGCCAGCTCCTTCGCCGCCTCGGAGGCGTCGTTCGCCTCGCGGCGGATCCGGCTCGCGTCCTCGCTGGCCCGCTCCCGCTCGGCGTAGGCGTCGTGGCGGACCCGGTCCGCCTCCTCCTCGGCCTCCCGCCGGGTGCGGTCCGCCGCGTGCTCGGCGGCCGAGCGCAGCCCGATGATCTCGTCCTGGGCCTGCTCGTGCAGCCCGGCCACGGAGTCCCGTACCTGCTGGGCGTGCTGTTCGGCCGCGCCGACCATTTCGTTCGCGCGCCGGTCGGCCTCCTCGACCAGCCGGACCGCCTCGGCCTGCGCCTCCTCGACCCGCTTGCGCGCCGACGCGAGCAGTTCCTCGGACTGCTCGCGGGCCCGCTCGCGCTCCTGGTCGGCCTCGTGGCGGGCGGAACCGAGGAGTTCCTCGGCCTCGCGGCGCCGGCGGACGGCCTCGTCCTGGGCGGCGGCCAGCGTCTCGGACGCCTCGGCGGCCAGCCGCTCGGCGGCGGCCTGCGCCTCCGCGCGCATCCGGTCGGCGGTGTCCTGCGCCTCGTTCTTCAGCCGCTCGGCCTCGGCCGCGGCGTCCGACCGCAGCCGTACGGCGACGGCCTCGCCCTCGGCCCGCGACGCGGACGCGTCGGCGGCGGCCTCGGTGCGCAGCCGGTCGGCCTCGTCGGCGGCCTGCTGCTGGAGCGAACGGATCCGCTCCGCGGCCTCCGCGCGCAGCCGGTCGGTGTCCTCGGCGGCCTCGCGGCGGATCCGCGCGGCCTCCTCCCGGGCGTCCGTCAGCGCCTGCTCGGCGGAGGCGAGACGGGACTCCGCCTCGGTGTGCAGCCGGGTCAGCTCCTCGGCGGCCTCCGCCTGCCGGGCCTCGACCCCCCGCTCGGTCTCCTCGCGCAGCTCGCGGGCTTCCCGCTCGGCGTTCGAGGTGATGGTCTCGGCGAGCTCCACCGCCTCCTCGCGGCTGCGCTCGGCCTCCGCGCGGGTGCGCTCCAGGGTCTCCTCGGCCTGCCGGCGCAGCGTGGTGGCGCGCTCGATGGCCTCGGTGCGGACCTTCTCGCTGTCCGTGGTCGCCTTCTGGCGCAGCTCGTCCGCGTCGGCCTTCGCCTTGGACAGCAGCTCCTCGGCGGACCGGGCCGCCTCCTCGATCTGCTGGACGGCCTCCTTGCGGGCCTCCGCGCGGATCTTCTCGCCCTCCGCGACCGCGTCGGCACGCAGCTGCTCGGCGTCGCCGCGCAGCCGGCGGGCCTCCTCCTGCAGCTCGACCGTCTTGGCGCGGTACTCCTTGGTGTCGTCCTTCGCCGAGCCCTTGAGCTGCTCGGCGATGTCATGCGCCTCGGCGCGCAGCCGGTCCGCCTCGGTCTCGGCCTCGCGGCGGATCCGCTCGGCCTCCTCGGCGGCCGCCCGGGTGGTGCGCTGCGCGTCCTCCTGCGCCTTGTTGAGGACGTCCTCGGCGGTCTTGGCCGCCTTCGACAGCTGGGTCGCGCTCTCCTCGGCGGTGATCGTGCGGGCCTTCTCGGAGGCCTCCGCGACGATCCTCTCGGCCTCGGCGCGCGCGTCGGCGACGACCTGCTCGGCGTCCGACCTGGTGGTCTCGGCCTCCTTGGTGGCCTCGCTGACCAGCCGGGCGACCTGCTCCTTCGCCGTACGGGTGCGCTGCTCGTTGGCCGACTCGGCGCCGGCGAGGGCCTTCTCGGCGGCCGCCTTGGCCTCGGCGACCACCTTGTCGGCCTCGGACTGCGCCTTGCGCAGCGCCTCCTCCGCCTCGGCCATCCGCTGCTCGGCGGCCCGGCTGAGCTCGCCGGCCTGGCGGCGGGCCGAGTCCGACTCGTTCACCGTGGAGTTGCGCAGCGCCTCGGCGTGGTCGGTGGCCTCCTGGGCCTGGGTGGAGGCGGCGTTCAGCATCCGCTCGGCGTCCGTGCGGGCGCGCAGCAGCAGCTGCTCGGCCTCCGCGCGGGCCGTCTCGGCGTCGGCCTGGAGCCGCTGCCGGGCCTCCGTGGCCACCCGTTCGGCCTCGGCGCGCGCGGCGGCCATGGCCTGCTCGGCCTCGGCGCGGGACTCCTCGAGGAGCCGGCGGGCCTGGGCCTCGGTGCGGGCGCGCAGCTGCTCCGCCCAGGCCACGTTCTCGTTGACGTGCGACTCGACGGTCTGCCGGCGCTCGGCCAGCTCCTGGTCGAGCTGCTGACGCCGGGCGACGGCCTCCTGGTGCAGCTCCGCCTGGAGCCGGGCCGCCTGCTCGGCGTGCTCCTGGAGGATGCGCTGCGTCTGCGCCCGCGCCTGGCTCAGCTCGCGCTCGGCGTCCTGGCGCAACTGGTCGGCCTGCATCTGCGCATTGCGCAGCATCTGCTCGGCCTGGTACCCGAGGTCGCCGCCGTCGAAGGACGGCCGGGACATGAGTGTGCGGCGCGCCTCGTGCAACTTGGCGCGCAGCACCTCGACCTGGTAGCCGAGGTCCTCGGCATGCTGGATCGCCTTTTCCCGCTCGGTCTTCAGCCGCTTCATCTCGGCTTCGAACCGTGTCAGGTGGTCGACGTCAGCCGCCGGCTCCCGCTCCTGGCTCTCGTAGCCCCGCACTGCGCGGTCCCATCCGTCCCTGGTCGCAAGCTTCCCGAACGAGCTCCGTCCATCCGCCGAACGGGGCCCCCGGGGAATGGTGTCAGATCAACGACGGAGCATGGGCTGCTGCCCCGACGCTCGTCCCCCGAAACCCGGACCCCGGAAAATGTCCCACCGTCGAAGGCAGCAGGACCGGTCGCCCTGATGGGAGCGACGACCGCCCCCAACCCTACCGGCCCATATGTACGAGGGTCAGTGCTCAGGTGACTCAACAGGCGCCGATGTGACCAGTTCTGTCAGTACTCCGTGGCAATCCTTCGGGTGCAGGAAGGTGATTCGTGACCCCATGGAGCCGCGTCGCGGCTCTTCGTACAGAACGCGTACCCCCTTGGAGCGGATGTCCTCGGAGTCCCCGTCCACATCCGCCGTACCGAAAGCGATGTGATGGACGCCCTCGCCGTTCTTCGCGAGCCACTTCCCGACGGCCGAGTCCTCCCGGGTCGGCTCGAGAAGCTGCAGGTAGGAGGCGCCGCCGTCGGACGTTTCGTTGATCTTGAGCATGGCCTCGCGCACGCCCTGCTCCTCGTTGACCTCGGAGTGGTACACCTCGAAGCCGTAGGTGGCACGGTAGAACTCGACGGTCGCGTCGAGGTCGTGGCAGGCGATCCCGATGTGGTCGATTCGCGTCAGCATGTTGTTAGTGGAACGCGGCCGTGATGGTTACGCAACGTGCGCGCGATCACACTGACTGCCGGATGACGGCACGGAGTGCCACTCAGTACATTCGAAGTAAACCCTCGTTCACTCCTCGGCCAGTGCAGGCCGGTAAGGGGAATCGCAGCTCATGACTGGATCGACTGGTTCCAACGGCACGACCTCGGTGATCGTCGCGGGCGCGCGTACGCCCATGGGACGGCTGCTGGGCTCGCTGAAGTCCTTCTCCGGAGCCGACCTCGGCGGCTTCGCGATCAAGGCCGCCCTCGACCGCGCGGGGATCGGCGGCGACCAGGTGCAGTACGTGATCATGGGCCAGGTGCTCCAGGCCGGCGCGGGCCAGATCCCAGCCCGCCAGGCCGCGGTCAAGGCCGGCATCCCGATGAGCGTCCCGGCGCTCACGATCAACAAGGTCTGTCTGTCCGGCCTCGACGCCATCGCGCTCGCCGACCAGCTGATCCGCGCCGGCGAGTTCGACATCGTGGTCGCGGGCGGCCAGGAGTCCATGACCAACGCCCCCCACCTGCTGCCGAAGTCCCGCGAGGGCTACAAGTACGGGGCGATCGAGATGCTCGACGCGATGGCCCACGACGGCCTCACCGACGCCTTCGAGAACATCGCCATGGGCGAGTCCACCGAGAAGCACAACACGCGCCTCGGTATCCGGCGCCCCGAGCAGGACGAGATCGCCGCCCTGTCCCACCAGCGCGCCGCCGCCGCGCAGAAGAACGGCGTCTTCGAGGCCGAGATCACCCCGGTCGAGATCCCGCAGCGCAAGGGCGAGCCGGTCGTCTTCAGCAAGGACGAGGGCATCCGGGGCGACACCACCGCGGAGTCCCTGGCCAAGCTGCGTCCGGCGTTCACCCGCGACGGCACCATCACGGCGGGCACCTCCTCGCAGATCTCCGACGGCGCCGCCGCGGTCGTCGTGATGAGCAAGGCCAAGGCCGAGGAGCTGGGCCTCGCCTGGATCGCCGAGATCGGCGCCCACGGCAATGTCGCGGGCCCGGACAACTCCCTGCAGTCCCAGCCGTCCAACGCCATCCTGCACGCCCTGAAGAAGGAGGGCCTGGGCGTCGGGGACCTGGACCTCATCGAGATCAACGAGGCCTTCGCCGCCGTGGCGGTCCAGTCAATGAACGACCTCGGCGTGTCCACGGAAAAGGTGAACGTCAACGGTGGCGCGATCGCCCTCGGCCACCCGATCGGCATGTCCGGCGCCCGCCTCGTCCTGCACCTGGCCCTGGAGCTCAAGCGTCGCGGCGGCGGCACCGGCGCGGCCGCGCTGTGCGGCGGCGGCGGCCAGGGCGACGCGCTGATCGTGCGGGTGCCCAAGGCCTGAGCCCGCGGTCCGCCCTCACCCGAACGGAGCAGTGATGCAGGACGTCTCCTCGCTGGTCGCCCAGGCCAGGGACGGCAGGCCCAGGGCCGTGGCCCGGCTGATCTCCCTGGTGGAGGGGGCGTCCCCGCAGCTCAGAGAGGTCATGGCGGCGCTGGCCCCGCTCACCGGCAACGCCTACGTCGTCGGCCTCACCGGCTCCCCGGGCGTCGGCAAGTCGACCTCCACCTCCGCGCTCGTGACGGCGTACCGCAAGCAGGGCAGACGGGTCGGTGTGCTCGCCGTCGACCCGTCCTCGCCCTTCTCCGGCGGCGCCCTGCTCGGCGACCGCGTCCGGATGTCCGACCACGCCTCCGACCCCGGCGTCTACATCCGCTCCATGGCCACCCGCGGCCATCTGGGCGGCCTCGCCCGGTCCGCCCCGCAGGCGATCCGCGTCCTGGACGCGGCGGGCTGCGAAGTGATCCTGGTCGAGACGGTCGGCGTCGGACAGTCGGAGGTCGAGATCGCCTCCCAGGCGGACACGTCCGTGGTCCTCCTGGCCCCCGGCATGGGCGACGGCATCCAGGCCGCGAAGGCCGGCATCCTCGAGATCGGCGACGTGTACGTCGTCAACAAGGCCGACCGGGACGGCGCCGACACCACCGCCCGCGAACTGAACCACATGCTGGGCCTCGGCGAGTCCCGCCGCCCCGGCGAGTGGCGTCCGCCGGTCGTCAAGACCGTCGCCTCCCGCTCCGAGGGCGTCGACGAGGTCGTGGCGGCCCTGGACAAGCACCGCGCGTGGATGGAGGAGCACGGCGTCCTCGCCGAGCGCCGCCGCTCCCGCGCCGCCCACGAGGTCGAGGCGATCGCCGTGGCGGCCCTGCGCGAACGCATCGGGGACCTGCACGGAGACCGCCGGCTGAGCGCGCTGGCCGAGCGGATCGTCGCCGGCGAACTGGACCCCTACCGCGCGGCGGACGAACTGGTGGCAGGCCTCACGGAAGGCTGATTCCTCGTCAGTTCGCGTGCCCCGCTGATATGTTGATCCGCATGTTCCTCCTCTTGGCATAGGGCCCGCCCGGGCCCGCGACCGCGGAGCGGCAGCCGGCCGCCGCGGTCGCGGCGATCAGGCGTCCCCTTTTCGCTTTCGCTTTTCATCGCCATGAGTCGAGGAACTCCTCATGTCCGTTTCGTATGCGGCCGTCCTGCGCGTCCCGCACGCCCGCCGCACCTTCACCGCCGCCCTCGTCGGCAGACTGTCGTACGGTGTCGTCCCGCTGTCCCTGATGCTCGCCGTGACCCGGACCACCGGCTCCTACACGTCGGCCGGCAGCGTGATGGCCCTGTTCGGCGGCACCGCCGTCTTCCTCTCGCCGGCCCGCGCGGCCCTCGTCGACCGGTACGGCCCGCGGCGCGCGCTCCCCCCGATGACCGCCGCCTACCTCGCGCTGCTGGGTCTGCTGGTCCTCGCCCTCGCGCGGCCGTCCCTGCTCGTCCTGGCGCCCCTCGCCGCGGCCGCCGGGTGCTGCTGTCCGCCGCTGGGACCGACCATGCGGGCCGTATGGGGAAGGATCACCCCGGACCGGGCGCTGCTGCAACGCGCCTACAGCCTCGACGGGGTCGCCGAGGAACTCCTCTTCGTCACCGGCCCCCTGCTGGTCGGTGTCCTCGTCGGGTTCGCCCCGCCGGCCGCCGGGATCCTCCTGGGCGCGGTGCTGATGGCCGTGGGGATCGCCGGGTTCGCGTCGTCGCCCGCGGTGCGGGAGACGCCGTCCGGGAAGCGCACCGCGCGGCGGGGCGGGGGCGGCCTGACCGGGCTGCGGCGGCCGGTGACCGCCGTCGCGGCCGTCGGACTCACGCTGGGCGTGGTCGACCTGCTGACCGTGGCGTTCGCCGAGGACCACGGCTACGGCGGCTCGGCCGCGGCCTGGCTGCTGGCCGGACTGTCGGCCGGCAGCGCCGTCGGCGGGCTCCTCAACGGGGCCGTCGCCTGGCGCGCCTCCACCGGGGCACGGCTGTCGGCGTCGACGGCGTGCCTCGGCCTGGCGGTGTGCGCGGCGGGAACGGCGCCCGGGCTCGTGACACTGGCTCTTTCCGTCGCGGCCGTCGGGTTCTTCGTGTCGCCGACGATCACCACCGCGTATCTGATGGCCGACGAGACCGCCGCGGCGGAGGCCCGGGTGCGGGCCGGGGCCTGGGTCAACACGGCCGTCAACGCCGGCAGCACGGCCGGCACGGCGGCCGCCGGGGCGCTGGCCGGACGGCTGCCGGTGGGGGTGTGCTTCGCCCTGACGGGGGCGGTGGCGCTGGCCGCGGCGGCGGCCGTCACCCGGAGGCCGCGAAGGGGCACGAGCGAACTCGTGCCCCTGGCCTGACGGAGGCGGGTCGCCGTCTACGGGCGTCCCCGCTGCCCGCGGAGGTGTTCCGCGATGGGCTTCAGGGAGCCGCTGAGGTCCGTGAGGGCCTCGGGGGGGAGCAGGTCGATGAAGTGGCGCCGCACGGAGGCCACATGGTGGGGCGCGACCTTCATCATCGTCTCCATGCCGTGCTCGGTCAGCACGGCGTAGAGGCCGCGTCGGTCGGACTCGCAGTTCTCCCGGCGCACCAGGTTCGCGTTCTCCATCCGGGTGATCTGGTGCGAGAGGCGGCTCTTGGACTGGAGAGTGGCGGACGCGAGATCGCTCATCCGCATCCGGACGTCCTCCGACTCGGAGAGGTTCACCAGGATCTCGTAGTCGTTCATCGTCAGGCCGAAGGGCTGCAGATCCTTCTCGAGCTGGTACGTCAACAGCCTGTTGACCTCCAGGTGGGTGCGCCAGGCGCACTGCTCCGCATCGGTCAGCCAGCGTGTGGCCGTTTCGGTCTCCATGAAAGAAGTCTACCTAAAATGTTGAAAGGTGAACTAGTGAGGGTGGTGTTGCGGTGTGTTGTGACGGTGTGCACGCGTTCGATGTCACACTCCGCAGACTACCGCTCACAGCCCGAAGCGACGCTGGAGGTCCCCCAGCTGTCCGGGAAGGCGCGGTACGCCACTCTGGCCTCCGTGCCCCCCGGAACCGCCCGGAATCCCTCCGCCGCCGGGCACCCCCGGCTCGTGCGGAACCACCCCTGTGGCCTGCTCGGCCATGAGGGTCTCGCTCGACTGCAGCAGCACCGTGCCCGCACCCACGAACTCGAACTGGTGCTCCTCCCCGGAGGCCCCGCCGAGGCCCGTCAGTGCACGTAGACCGCCCATCACGCCTGTCATGTACCCGTGGTCGTAGTGATGGCACGGGGACGGGCAGTCGGCCCAGCCGACGAGTGCCTGCGGATCCACCCGGATCGGAGGCTCCATGAACACCACCGGGCCGTTGGACGCGGCCACGAACTTGCCGGTTCCGATCAGCGTCAGAAATCCCGGCACGATCGACTGCTTGAGGGACAGACTTGGCTGAAAAGCGAGCAGATTGCCCGAGCGAATGGTCAGATTGCCGTCGTCCAGGTCGTACGAGTTCACATCGAAGGCCCGGTCGGCGAGGAGCATCTTGCCCGAGCCCTCCGCCACGACCCAGTCGCTCGCGTGCAGAGGCGAATGGAACGACGTCCGCACGAGACGGTCCAGCCGGCCGTGCCCGACGCCGTTGAAGTCGATCGAGCCGTAGTAGGCGATCATCTTCCCCTTCTGCAGGAACCACTGGCTCCCCTTGAGCTCCACGCAGAAGGTGTACTTGTTGACGTTGTCGTCGACCGGCAGGGTCATCGGGTCGTAGACCGTCGGGCCCGCGCCCGGAGCCCCGTACGTGCTCACAGCTTCTCCTCCGACGCCTGGACGAACACCGCACCGCTGCCGCTGAGCTCCAGCTGGAACGCCTCGCCGGAGCCCCGGCCCACCATGTCCCGCCAGCCCAGCGCGGTCGACAGCTTGTTGCGTACGTCGCCGTGGTGGGCGACGTAGGCCTGGGGGTCGACGTGGACGGGACGCTGGGGGGTGATCGGGATCTCGAAGACCCCGCCGTGAGCCATCACGGCGACCGCGCCCTGCCCCTTCAGGGTGGTCGTGAACAGGCCCTGGCCGCTGACCTGGCCCCGGACCATGCCCATGACGCCGCCCTGGGAGCCCAGGAACATCGTGCCCTGCTGGAGGGTGCCCTCGAAGGCGAGGAGGCGGTCCGCCTCGACGTACAGCGTGTCGCCGGTGAGCCGGATGACCTGGACGTGGTGGCCGCCGTGCCCGAACAGGACCGTACCGCTGCCCTCGACCGTCATCAGAGGAGTGTCCTCGTTGGCCAGCCGGCGGCCGATCATGGACATCACACCGCCCTGGCCGCCCTGCATGTTGGGCGTGAAGGACACCTCGCCGCGGTACGCCAGCATGGCGCCGCGCTGACTGAACAGCCGCTGCCCCGGCACGACCGTCGCCTCGACCATCTTGGAGTTGATCTCACGGAAGGCCATGTCACACATCCCCCGCGATCGTGTTGCGCTCGCTCGGCTGGACGTACACGAGGCCGTCCCCCTCGAAGCGGATCTGGAAGGCCTCGCCGCCGCCCTCACCCAGGAACGTGCGGAAGGTCACACCGGACTGGAAGGACTGCCGGACGTTTCCCTGATGCGCGATGTACGCGCCCGGGTCGACGGTCAGCGGGTACTGCGGGCTGACCCGCAGCACCACGGCCGGACCGTCGGAAGTGATCGCCGCCTGGCCGTGTCCCTCGACGGTCGTCGTGAACAGACCGTTGCCCTGGGAGGCTCCGCGCAGGCCGGTGAAGCTCGTCCCCGTCCTGAGCCCGGAGTCCGTGGCGAGCAGATTGCTCGACTCCACGAACAGCTTGTCCCCCTGGAGACTCACGAGGTTGATCTCCGAGGCACGGTCGGCGAACCAGCACGTGCCCTGCCCCCTCACCTCCATCACGGTCATCTGTTCGCCGGTGAGCCGCCGGGTCACCATCCCCCGGATCCCCTCACCGCCGCCACTGAGCTTCTTGAAGGCCATCTGCCCGTCGTACGCGACCATCGAGCCGTTCTTCGCCTTCACGGTGTCGCCGGTCATGTCGACGGCGAGCACCTTGCTGCCTTGCAGTCGGAACATCGCCACGCTGCGAAGGTAGCGGCCACACGGGTGCGCGGAACAGCACCTGAGGGTGGAGAACGACCCTGACCGCACCCCTAGGTGGATCGTTTGCCACAATGGCGGAACGCTTGTGCGCGTGTTCACAAACGGCGCGTTCACAAACGAACGGTTCGTCCAGACCCCGAAGGTGACCCCCCGTGGACCTCAAGACAGCCTCCGCCCTCAACCGCCTCCGCCTGGTCTCCGCCCCCGAGGCCATCTCCTTCCTCGTCCTGCTCGTCTGCTCGGTGCTGAAGCGGACCACGGAATTCAACGCGGTTCCCGTCATGGGCGCGGTCCACGGCGTGCTGTTCGTCCTGTACGTGCTCTTCTGGGCGGACGCCTGGAAACGCGCGAAGTGGTCCTCGAAGACCGCGGCCCTCTACTTCGTCCTCTCCGTCCTGCCCACCGGCGGCTTCTTCGCCGAGCGCAAGCTGCGCCGCGAGGCCGAGGACGCGGTGATCGCCTCCCGCGCCCGCAAGGAAGGCGTCGTGAACGCATGATCGTCGCCTTCTCCGTCACACCCCTGGGCGTCGGCGAGGACGTCGGGGAGTACGTCGCCGAGGCCGTCCGCGTGGTCCGCGAGTCCGGCCTGCCGAACCGCACCGACGCGATGTTCACCTCGATCGAGGGCGAGTGGGACGAGGTCATGGACGTCGTCAGGCGCGCCGTCGCCGCCGTGGAGGAACGCGCCCCGCGTGTCTCCCTCGTCCTCAAGGCCGACATCCGCCCCGGCGTCACGGACGGCCTGACCTCGAAGCTGGAGACCGTGGAACGGCACCTGGCGGAGCGGGGGGAGTAGCGAGGTGCGGGCGCTCGGCCGCCTTCCCCTGGACGAGCAGCTCGCCGCCCTCCGCACCGTGCTGAGCCGCAACGACGTCCTGCTGGAGGTCCTGCGCCGCACGGCCGCACTGGGCCTGCCGGGGTGGTACGTCACGGCGGGCTGTCTGTTCCAGACGGTCTGGAACGTGGTCACGGACCGGCCCCCGCAGGCCGGCATCAAGGACTACGACGTCTTCTACTTCGACGACGGCGACCTGACCTGGGCGGCCGAGGACGCGGTGATCCGGGCCGGCCGCGAGGCCTTCGCCGGCCTGCCGGCCGAGGTCGAGATCCGCAACGAGGCGCGGGTCCACCTCTGGTACGAGGAGAAGTTCGGCGTGCCGTGCGCCCCGCACACCTCCACCGAGGCGGCCATCGACTCCTTCGCCGCGACCACCTGCTGTCTCGGTGTGCGGCTCGAGCCCGACGGCCGCTGGCGGGTCTACGCCCCGCACGGGCTCTCCGACGTGTTCGGCCTCGTCGTCCGGCCCAACCCGGTGCTCGCCCCGCGCGCGGTGTACGAGGCGAAGACCGCGCGGTGGCGTGAGCAGTGGCCCGAGCTGACCGTTCTGGAGTGGCCCGCGGGGCGTTGAGCACCGGCCCGCTTCGGCGGGCACCGGTCCCCGCTCAGCGGCGGCCGGAAGCGCGGCGCAGGTACTGGCGTACCGCCCGCTGGGCCACCGGACCCAGTTCCTCCAGGGCGGCGACCAGCACGCCCAGTTGCTGCAGGGCGTCCAGCGCGGCCGTGGCGCCGGCCGGGTCGACGCCTTCGTACAGCTCGATGCCGACGAACGACGCGGCCACCGCCTTGGCCAGGCCCGCCGGGTCGGTGAACTCGCCGAAGGGCGTGCCCGTGAGGACGCGGTCGAGGACCCGCTCGATCTCCACGATCCACAGGTCGAGGCCCGCCGCGGTGGCCGGCCCGAGGGCCTCGTGGGTCTGGGCCCCGGCCAGGAGCTGGCCGAGGAGGGCGACATGGCCCTCGGCGCGCTCCTGTTCGTGGATCTCGCGTCCCAGCGCGAGCAGCTCGGTCAGGGAGGTGACCGCGGCGAAGCGGGGACGGTGGCGGGCCACCGTGCGCTCCGCCCCGTACCGGCAGGCCGCCGCGAGCAGCTCGTCGACCGAGCCGAAGTGGTAGAAGACCAGCGCCTGGTTGACCCCGGCGGCCGCCGCGACCGTACGCGCCGACGTCCTGGCGATGCCGTGCTCGGTGAGCGTGCGCAGGGTGCCTTCGAGCAGCTTGGTCCTGGTGTCCGGCGTGCTCGTCACAGGGGGCTCTCCAGGGTGCGCAACAGCCGGGGCGTACGCGCCTGGACCAGCGGTTCCCGCACACAGCGGCGGGCCGCCGGGGTGCCGGCGAGCGGTGCCTTGAACAGCGCCACGCACACCGCGACGCTCAGCAGCAGCGGGCACCCGTACAGCAGCCAGGCCTCGAACGGGCCCAGCAGACCGAGCAGATCGACGAGGGGCCCGAGGCCCAGGCCGGTCACCGCGAACGCGATCACGCACGCGCGTACGGCGATCTCCGCGAGCCAGTTCCGCAGCGCCCGCTCCGGGGTGATGCCCCGCTCCAGCCAGAGCCGCAGCCGGTCGAGCGACCAGGCCGTCGCCCAGCCCGCCAGCGGGCGCAGCAGCAGCCGGTCGGCGGGCGCGCCGAGGACGCCCCAGCGGGTGCGGTAGTCGCAGCCCGTGAGGAGGCGGACGCCGTCGCCGTCCGGGACGGCCCGCCAGTAGCCGCGGCCCTCGGCCGGCAGGGAGAGGGGGTGCGGGGAGGCGAAGCGCAGGGCGGAGGTGCGGGTGCCGTCCGGGCGTTCACCGTCGTCCGCCGAGACGCCCGTGCCGGAGATGGTCAGGAACGGCAGCACGCGCGTGGCGAACCGGAACCGCTGGGGCTCGCCCTCCGCGCGCGGGAGGTGCTCGATCCGGGTGAAACGCAGGTCCCACCGCCGGCGCCGGGCAGGGTCCTGTGCACGCGCCCACACGTCGTCGAGGTCGGCGCGGATTCGGGTCTCTCTGTAGAGCCTCAACTGAATACCCCAGGTCGGACCGGTGTTTGAGCGACTGCTCAAGCAGCCCGAAGGCAAAGTACACCTGTTTGAGCGGTCGCTCAATCAGGCGACCGAACGGAGGGTTTCGCGCCCCCGGGGGTTGGCTAATCTCTCCCGGTGTCGATCAAGTCCTGTGTGATGAAACGTTGTTCGGCCGCCGCGCTGCTGGCGGCCTCGCTGGCGTTCCTGGCGTCCGGGGGCGATGCGCACACGAGTGCGGACCACCCCGGCCAGGCGTGCGTGCTCGCCCCCGGCGAGCTGACCGTCGACGACCTGCCCGCCGGGTCGTCCGCGACCCGCTGCGGCGCCGTGGGCCGGGTGGTCACCCATGCCGGCTCCGGCGTCACGGTCCCCGAACCCGGCACCAAGGTCAGCGTCGACGCCCTCACCGTGGACGGCCGGGCCCACGGCTTCACCCTGGCGGTCGACGGCGACGGCACGGTGTCGTACACCTACGAGGAGGAAGCACACGCGAGTAAGGCCGTCGGCAGCCGCTCCGACGCCCCCGCACCCTGCGCCGACACCGCCTACTCCAGGGCCGGCCGCAAGGAGTACGGCACGTACCGGTGGTTCATCGGCGACGGCCCCCAGCCGGGCGACCTGCCCCGCCACGAGGTCCGCCTGATCGTCCAGGAGGCCATCGCCACCATCATCCGCGGCCGCAACAACTGCGGCCTGGACGACAGGATCAGGGCGAAGGCACGGTTCCTGGCCGCCACCGGTCACGAGGCCGGCATCGACCACCGGGCCCGCTGCGTCGCGCGGGACGGCCTGAGCGTCTGGGACGCCGGAGACCTCAGCGCCGACTCCGTCGCCACCACCTGCTCGTGGAGCCGCCCCGTCGCCCACGGCCCGGACCGGCTGCTCGAGGCCGACGTCCGCTTCAACATCCACGACTACACCTTCACCGACGACCCCTCGGGGGACTGCGACGACGCCTACGACCTTCGCAGCGTGGCCACCCACGAGGCCGGCCATGTCTTCGGCCTGGGTCACGCGGGCGCCGGCCACGAGAACCTCACCATGTTCGCGAACTCGTTCGCCTGTTCCACCACCGCCCGCACCCTCGGCAAGGGAGACGTGCTCGGCCTGCGGAGCCTCTACTGAGCGCCGGGCGACCGAAGACCGAGATGGGGCTGACCGGGATATGACCGGCGGGTAGGGTCTGGTTTCGTGCCGAAGCCGCTCAGTCTTCCCTTCGATCCCATCGCGCGCGCCGACGAGCTCTGGAAGCAGCGCTGGGGCAGCGTGCCGTCCATGGGCGCGATCACCTCGATCATGCGCGCGCACCAGATCCTGCTCGCCGAGGTCGACGCCGTCGTCAAACCGTACGGGCTGACGTTCGCCCGGTACGAGGCGCTGGTGCTGCTCACCTTCTCCAAGGAGGGCGAGCTGACCATGTCGAAGATCGGCGAGCGGCTCCAGGTGCACCCCACGTCGGTGACGAACACCGTCGACCGGCTGGTGAAGTCGGGCCTGGTCGCCAAACGGCCCAACCCCAACGACGGCCGCGGCACCCTCGCCGTCATCACCGACAAGGGTCGAGAGGTCGTCGAGGCGGCCACCCGCGACCTGATGGCGATGGACTTCGGGCTCGGGGTGTACGACGCGGAGGAGTGCGAGGAGATCTTCGCGATGCTGCGCCCGCTGCGGGTCGCGGCACGGGACTTCGAGGACCGGTAGCCCCGGGCAAGATCCCCCGAAAACCGGCGGTTACGCTCGTCGGCATGAAAAAGAGCGTGCTGACCCGCTACCGCGTCCTGGCCTACGTCACCGGTGTCCTGCTGGTCCTGCTGTGCCTGAGCATGATCGCCAAGTACGGCCTGGACGTCGACGGAGCCGCGGACTTCACCCGGGTCGTCGCCATCGCCCACGGCTGGCTCTACGTCGTCTACCTGGTCTTCGCCTTCGACCTGGGCTCCAAGGCCAAGTGGCCGGTCGGCAAGCAGTTGTGGGTCCTGCTGGCCGGGACCGTCCCCACGGCCGCCTTCTTCGTGGAGCGCCGCATCTCCCGCGAGCTGGAGGGCAAGGTCGCCGACCAGGCGCCGGCACCCGTCAAGGCATAGCCCCACCACCGCACGCACGCACATGAGTGCGGTCTTGCACGGCCGCGTTCACGGACCCGGCCGTTTCAGGGCGCGCCCGCCAGTCCCAGCAGCAGTACGCCCGTGAAACTCCGCACCCACTCCTCGTCCGCCGGTTCCGCGCTCACCAGGGTGCGGTGGACGACCGCGCCCGCGACGACGTCGAAGATGAGGTCGGCGGTGCGGGCGGCCTGGTCCGGGTCGGTCTCCCCGGGGAGCTCGCCGCGGGCCTGGGCCCGGGTGCGGCCCTCCAGGACGAGGTGCTTCTGGGGTTCGACGATGGAGGCGCGGATGCGTTCGCGCAGGGCGTCGTCCCGGGTGGACTCCGCGACGACCGCCATCAGGCCGCTGCGCGCCTCGGGGAGCGCCAGGATCGCCGCGAACTGCAGCACCACACCCTCGATGTCGGCGGCCAGGCTGCCCCGGTCGGGGAGTTCCAGCTCGGCGAAGAGTTCCGCGACCGCGTCGACGACGAGTTCGTTCTTGCCGGCCCAGCGGCGGTAGAGGGTCGTCTTCGCCACCCCGGCCCGCGTGGCCACGTCTCCGAGGGTCAGCTTCGACCAGCCGAGTTCGACCAGCGCCTCCCGTGTCGCGGCCAGGATCGCGGCGTCCGCGGCGGCACTGCGCGGACGGCCGGTACGGCAAACGGGGGTGCGGCTCTGCATTCCCCGACCATAACCGCCGGTTCGCGGCCTATCGGAGACTCCGTCGCCGTGAGGGAGATCACGGGGAGGCGCTGGTGCGGAGGCACTCGGTGCCATTACGCTACGACTCGTAGCGAAAGCATGCGGCGAGTCTCGGGACGGACGTATCGAGAGCCGCGACCGCGGGTGTGGGGTGGGGACCCCGGCGCCTGGGCAGGAACGCTTTCGGAACGCTTTTCACGTACGCGCGCGGACGGGGGAGGATAGACGCATGCAGCCACGGAACATGTCCATGAGCGGAGTCGTCGACCTCGCCGCGGTGAAGGCGGCCCAGGAGGCCAAGGCGAAGGCGGAGCAGGCGCGCGCCGAAGCGGCCCGTCAAGGGGGCGGCCCGGGTGCCGTCTCCCCGGCCGATCTCGTCATCGACGTCGATGAGGCGGGCTTCGAGCGAGAGGTCCTGCAGCGTTCCGCCGAGGTGCCGGTCGTCATCGACTTCTGGGCCGAGTGGTGTCAGCCCTGCAAGCAGCTGAGCCCGGTCCTGGAGCGGCTCGCCGTCGAGTACGGCGGCCGCTTCCTGCTCGCCAAGATCGACGTCGACGCGAACCAGATGCTGATGCAGCAGTTCGGGGTGCAGGGGATCCCCGCTGTGTTCGCCGTCGTCGCGGGGCAGGCGCTGCCCCTCTTCCAGGGGGCCGCCGGGGAGCAGCAGATCCGTCAGACCCTCGACCAGTTGGTGCAGGTCGCCGAGGAGCGGTTCGGGCTGACCGGGCTCACCGTCGACCCCGACGCCGAGCCCGCGGGCGGCGCCGAGCCGGCCGCCGCCGCGGCCGGGCCGTACGACGCGCTGCTCGAGGCCGCCGTACAGGCCCTGGACGCGGGGGACTTCGGCGGCGCGGTGCAGGCGTACCGCAACGTGCTGTCCGCCGACCCGGCGAACACGGAGGCGAAACTCGGCCTGGCGCAGGCCGAGTTGTTGCAGCGGGTCGGGGGTATGGATCCGCAGCGGGTGCGCAAGGAAGCGGCCGAGAAGCCGGCGGACGTCGAGGCGCAGATCGCCGCCGCCGACCTGGATCTGGTGGGCGGTCATGTCGAGGACGCCTTCGGGCGGCTCATCGAGACCGTGCGGCGCACGGCCGGTGACGACCGGGATGCCGTACGGGTGCGGCTGCTCGAACTGTTCGAGGTCGTAGGGCCGGACGACCCCCGGGTCGCGGCGGCCCGACGGGCGCTGGCGCGGGCGCTGTTCTGATCCGGCCAGGGGCCCGGTGCTGACCAGTCGCTAAACGTCGGGGCATGTGGTTCCCGAGTGAAAGTTCTGCCGACATGGTTCGACTGCGGCCGCGCTTTACCAAATCTTGGTAATCGCGGCCGCTGTTACTGGAAGTAAGACCAGGCCGTTGATCTGTCGGATTCTGTCCACCGATCAACTGCTTTGTTCCGGGCCCTGTTGCCACCCTGTGTCGCCGCCCGAGACCTCTGGGTCGTTGTTCGGTTATCCGGCCGTTACTAGCGAGTAACGAACCCCCTTGTGCGGGCGGCGAGAATGGACCACGATCGGCCACGCTCGGTCCATTCCCGTACCCCGACAGCCGGTTGGGTCAACGGGTTTTCCTGGGTCCCCACCGAGCAGAGCCGACGGCACAGGACGCCGGCTCTTGGACAGGGGGGTCTTCGCCGTTCGGTGAAGCCTGTCCAGCAAGGTTGTGCGTGATGCGTGTCAGGCGCGACCAGTGGTTGTCGCTCGGGGGTGATCGCCGGTGATCGGTGCGCGGTTCGCGCCTCCGGGACAGGCGCTCCCCTTCCCGAGGACGTAGCACTTCTCCCATCCCTGTCCGGCTGAGCCGCCGCATATGTGGGGCGAGCCGGGGCCAGGAGATGTACGTCCGAGAAGGAGGAAATATGGAGTCCCAGGTGCGTGGCGGGACCAGATGGAAGCGGTTCGCTGTGGTGATGGTGCCCAGCGTTGCCGCCACGGCAGCGATAGGCGTGGCCCTCGCACAGGGTGCGCTCGCCGCGTCGTTCAGTGTGTCGGGGCAGTCGTTCAAGGTGAGCGCGGACTACCTCCACGGTGACGGCTTCTCGCAGTACGGCGCGGTCGACTCGGGGTACACCCTCTCCGGGGAGAAGACCCTGCACCCCGTCGCGGTGTCGGCGTTCAACTCGGCTCGCATCCAGAAGATGTGCCAGTCGGTGACCACCCCGGGCATCCCGTTGCTCGGCAGCGTCACGCTGACGCTGTCGGCGGGCGACAGCAGTGACGAGGACAAGCAGGTCTCGGCCTCGAACCTGTACATCGACGTCGAGGACCTGCAGACGTCGAAGGCCGTCTTCAACGGCATCGACATCGGTGTGGATGCGAGCAGCATCACCAAGGGTCCCAAGCCCAAGAGCGACGAGGTCAGCAAGGGTCAGACCTACGCGCACGGCTTCTCCCAGCAGGCCGATTCGGCGGACCTCTACGACGTGAAGCAGACGGCGTGGGCCACCACTGCCGGAACCTTCACCCTGCCGGGCCTGCACATGTCGCTGGCGGCCGGTTCCAAGGGGTGCTACTAGGCACCCGGTGACGGGCGGGGGAGCCGAGGGCACCCCCGCCCGTCATGCTTCACCGCGCTTGCGCACACACCCCCCACACACACCGCAGTAAACCCTCACTACAGCAACGCCGCACCAGGGAGCTGTTTTCCATGAGCGCCGAGACTCCTGCCGCACCGGGTCAGTTCACTCGCCGGAGGCTGCAGTTCCGCGCCTGGCGGGGCACGAGGCCGTTCTGGGCGGGACTGTTCGTCCTGATCGCCGGTTTCCCGATCATGTACTTCCCGTACGCGCATCTCCAGATCGGTCACCTGACCATTGCGATGTCGACCACCGCGGGTGCCGGTTCGCTGATCATCGGAGTCCTGCTGGTCGTCCTGGGCATCAGTCTCTGGTTCCAGAAGCACATCCGTACCTTCGCGGGCGTGGCGGCGATCCTGCTGGCGCTGGTGTCGCTGCCCGTCTCCAACTTCGGTGGCTTCATCGTCGGCTTCCTGTTCGGGATGATCGGCGGCGCCATGGCCATCGCGTGGGCACCGGGCACGCCGCCGGAGCCGCAGGCGGTGCAGGAGGACGCGCAGGGACAGGGCGGCGCCCCCGAGGGCGCGGTCACGGACCCGCTCCAGGCCGACGGGTCCGGGTACGCGACCACCGACCTCTCCAAGCACGACGGCGGGACGGACCTCGGCGGAGCCGGCGACCGGGTGGGCGAGCCGAACGATCTGTCAGGAACGAGCCCGGCGAACGGGGCGAACGGGAGGCACAGTGTCGGCTGACGAGGTGACCCACGGGACGGACGTGGACACGTCCCGTGTGAGAACCGGGCCGCGCCATGCGGCGCCCAAAAAGCCGCTGTTCGCAAGATTCCACATGCCGGCCGGCAAGGCGATAGCCCTGGCGGCGATGCCGACGGCCGTCCTCATGGGGATGGGGTTCACGCCGACGCTCGCCCAGGCGGACGACACCCCGACCTCGCGCAGCCTCACGGCCGAGGAGTACGAGGACTGTGTCGCGGCGATGACCGCCGACGCGTCGGCCTCGGCGTCGCCCTCCGCGTCCGCGAGCGAGTCGGCCGACTCCACGGACGACTCCACGTCCTCCGACAGTTCCACGGACACCTCGAAGGACGCCAAGAGCGGTTCGGACGACACCTCGTCGTCCTCGTCGTCGGACAAGTCGAGTTCGTCGGATTCAGGTTCCGACGACAAGGCCGAGCCCTCGCCGTCCGCGACCGGGGAGTCGACGTCGTCGTCCTCCGACGACACCGCGACGGCCAGTCCCTCGGCCTCCGAGACGAGCAAGAACGTCCTGGACACCATCGGCGACGCCCTCACGGACCTCTTCGACGGTGACAGCACCTCGTCGTCCTCCGACTCCACCGCGAGCGCCAGCCCGAGCCCCTCGGCCTCCGCCTCCGCCTCCGACGACAGCGGCAAGGACAGCTCGTCCGGTTCCTCGGACACCGTCAAGGAGACCACCCAGAAGGTCACCGACACGGTCGAGGACACCGTCGACGACGCGGCCGACACGGCCTCCGAGGCGGCCGACGACGCCACGGCCTCGCCGAGTTCCTCCGCGAGTTCCTCGCCGAGCCCCTCCGCGAGCTCCACCACGGACGTCGACGACTGCCCGGTCGCCACGGACGACGAGAGCGGGATCGACAACAAGCTCCCGCTGCCCGACGACCCGTGGTACCTGAACGCCAGTTCGCTGCTCCTCAAGGGCGCCGACTACCAGGGCATCGTCAAGGTCAAGACCGGCGGCGGCAAGACCAAGGAAGTGCTGAAGTACGTCATCTCCGGCGGAACCGACATCGGAGACCTGCACCAGACGGTGAACGACAAGCTGTCCGGCAAGACGTACCACGTGCAGGCCGGCTCGGGCACGACCTCCACGATCACCGGCGGCGACACGGTCATGTACACCGAGAGCATCTCGGGCAACCTGTTCGGCCTGATCCCGGTCACGTTCACCCCGGAGAACCCGCCGCCGCTGAACATCCCGCTGATCTACTTCACGAACGTCAAGGTCCAGCAGGCCGGCCAGTTCGGCGGCAACCTGACCGTCCCGGGCCTCCACCAGTACACGACCTGAGCCGCCCCCCAGAACCCGTTCGGGAGCCGCACAACAGCTGAGGGCGCCCCCTGTCGCAGGGGGCGCCCTCAGTGGTGTGACGGAGGCGGAGGGCGTCAGCCCCGGCCCTCCTCGCCGATGTGGTGGACGCGGAGCATGTTGGTGGTGCCGGGGACGCCGGGCGGGGAGCCCGCCGTGATGATGACGGTCTCGCCCGGGTTGAAGCGGCTGATCTTGGCGATCTCCTGGTCCACCAGGTCGACCATCTCGTCGGTGCTGTTCACGAACGGCACGACGTGCGACTCGACACCCCAGCTGAGCGCCAGCTGGTTGCGGGTGTTCTCGTCGGTGGTGAAGGCGATGATCGGCTGGCTCGCGCGGTAGCGGGAGAGCCGACGGGCGGTGTCACCGGACTGGGTGAAGGCCACCAGGCCCCGGCCGCCGACGAAGTCGGCGATCTCGCACGCCGCCCGCGCGATCGAACCGCCCTGCGTACGCGGCTTCTTGCCCGGCACCAGCGGCTGCAGTCCCTTGGAGAGCAGCTCCTGCTCGGCCGCGGTGACGATCTTCGACATCGTCTTCACGGTCTCGATCGGGTACGCGCCCACGCTCGACTCCGCCGACAGCATGACCGCGTCGGCGCCGTCCAGGATCGCGTTGGCCACGTCGGAGGCCTCGGCGCGGGTCGGACGCGAGTTGGTGATCATCGACTCCATCATCTGGGTCGCCACGATCACCGGCTTGGCGTTGCGCCGGCACAGCTCGATCAGACGTTTCTGCACCATGGGGACCCGCTCCAGCGGGTATTCGACGGCGAGGTCGCCACGGGCGACCATCACACCGTCGAACGCCATCACGACGTCCTCCATGTTCTCCACCGCCTGCGGCTTCTCCACCTTGGCGATGACGGGGACCCGGCGGCCCTCCTCGTCCATCACCCGGTGGACGCCGGCCACGTCCTTGGCGTCGCGCACGAAGGACAGCGCGACCAGGTCGGTGCCCATCCGCAGCGCGAACCGCAGGTCCTCGATGTCCTTCTCGCTGAGCGCCGGTACGTTGACGGCCGCGCCGGGCAGGTTGATGCCCTTGTGGTCGGAGATGACACCGCCCTCGATGACGATCGTCTTCACCCGCGAACCCTCGACGTCCAGGACCTTCAGCTCGACGTTGCCGTCGTTGATCAGGATCTGGTCGCCGCGCGAGACGTCACCGGGCAGACCCTTGTACGTCGTCCCGCAGATCGTCTTGTCGCCGGGGACGTCCTCGGTGGTGATGGTGAACTCGTCACCGCGCACCAGCTCCACCGGGCCCTCGGCGAAGGTCTCGAGACGGATCTTCGGGCCCTGGAGGTCGGCGAGGACACCGATGGCCCGGCCGGTCTCCTTGGCCGCGGCCCGGACCCGGTCGTAACGGCCCTGGTGCTCGGCGTGCGTGCCGTGGCTGAAGTTGAAGCGGGCCACGTTCATGCCGGCTTCGATCAGCGCGACGAGCTGATCGTGGGAGTCGACCGCGGGGCCGAGAGTACAGACGATTTTCGAACGGCGCATGGGGCGATCCTATCGGTTTGTTTCGCTACGGAATATTCCGTCTGGCGGAAGATACAAATGGGCGGGTTGGTGCTCAGTTGCTTTCCCGCTCAGTGCCACACGGCGGAGCCGCATATCAATACCGTCCGGCCAATGCGTAGGTCTGTGTGGCGATCTCGAGTTCCTCGTCCGTCGGCACCACGGCGACCGCCACCCGGGAGCCCGCGGGCGAGATCAGCCGCGGCCGGTCGTCGCGTACGGCGTTCAGCGCGCCGTCCACCGCGAGGCCCAGGGTCTCCAGGTCCGCGAGCGCCGCCGCGCGCACCTCGGCCGCGTTCTCCCCGACCCCGGCGGTGAACGCGACCGCGTCCACCCGCCCGAGTACGGCGTAATAGGCGCCGATGTACTTCTTCAGACGGTGAATGTAGATGTCGAAGGCGAGCTCGGCCCGAGCGTCGCCCTCGTCGATCCGGCGCCGGATCTCCCGCATGTCGTTGTCACCGCACAGTCCGATGAGCCCGCTCCTCTTGTTGAGAAGAGTGTCGATTTCATCGATGGACATTCCGCCAACACGTGCCAAATGGAAGATGACAGCCGGATCGGTGTCGCCGGATCGCGTACCCATCACCAGCCCCTCCAAGGGGGTGAGCCCCATGGAGGTGTCCACACACCTGCCCCCTCGCACGGCGGAGGCGGACGCCCCGTTGCCGAGATGCAGCACGATCACGTTCACCTCTTCGGGCGCCCTGCCGAGCAGCTTCGCCGTCGCCCGGGAGACGTAGGCGTGCGAGGTCCCGTGGAATCCGTACCGCCGGATCCGGTGCGCGTCGGCCGTCTCGGTGTCGATGGCGTAGCGGGCGGCGGCCTCCGGCATCGTCGTGTGGAAGGCGGTGTCGAACACGGCGACCTGAGGGAGGTCCGGCCGCAGCGCCTGCGCGGTGCGGATCCCGGTCAGGTTCGCGGGGTTGTGCAGCGGCGCGACGGGGATCAGCCGCTCGATCTCCGCCAGCACGGCGTCGTCGACGACGGTCGGCTCGGTGAAGGTCTTCCCGCCGTGCACGACGCGGTGCCCGATGGCGGCCAGTTCGGGCGAGTCGAGGCCGAGCCCGTCCTCCGCCAGCTCCTCGGCCACGGCCTTCAGCGCGGCCTCGTGATCGGCGATCGGCCCGGTCCGCTCGCGGCTCCCGCCGCCGGTGGCGAGCGGGGTGTGCTTCAGCCGCGAGGTCCGCTCACCGATGCGTTCGACGAGCCCGCTCGCCAGCCGGCTGGCGTCGCTCATGTCGAGCAGCTGGTACTTCACCGACGAGGAGCCGGAGTTGAGGACGAGGACACGCGTGGCTGTCACTTCTGGGAGGCCTTCTGGTCGAGGGGGTGGTCCTGGGCCCGGGTGAGGGTCTGGGCCTGGATGGCGGTGATGGCGACGGTGGTGACGATGTCCGGCACGAGGGCGCCCCGGGACAGGTCGTTGACCGGCTTGCGCAGCCCCTGCAGCACCGGTCCGACGGCGATCGCGCCGGCCGAACGCTGCACGGCCTTGTAGGTGTTGTTGCCGGTGTTGAGATCGGGGAAGATCAACACGCTGGCCTGCCCGGCGACTTCGGAGCCCGGCAGCTTGGTCGCGGCGACGGTGGGCTCGACGGCGGCGTCGTACTGGATCGGCCCCTCGATCTTCAGATCGGGCCGGCGGGAACGCACCAGCTCGGTGGCCTCCCGCACCTTGTCGACGTCGGCGCCCGACCCGGACGTACCCGTCGAGTACGACAGCATCGCGATCCGCGGCTCCACACCGAACTGGGCGGCGGTCGCGGCCGACTGGATGGCTATGTCGGCGAGCTGCTCGGCGTTCGGGTCGGGGTTCACGGCGCAGTCGCCGTAGACGAGGACCTTGTCGGCGAGGCACATGAAGAAGACCGAGGAGACGATGTCGGCGTCCGGCTTGGTCTTGATGATCTCGAAGGCGGGCCGGATGGTGGCCGCGGTGGAGTGGACCGACCCCGAGACCATGCCGTCGGCGAACCCCTCCTGCACCATCAGCGTCCCGAAGTAGTTGACGTCGGAGACCACGTCGTAGGCCAGCTCGACGCTGACGCCCTTGTGGGCGCGGAAGGCGGCGTACCTCTCGGCGAAGGAGTCGCGCAGTTCGCTGGTGGCCGGGTCGATGAGGTCGCAGCCGCCGAGATCGATCCCCAGATCGGCGGCCTTCTTGCGGATCGCGTCGACCGGCCCGAGCAGGGTGATGTCGCAGACGGCACGCCGGAGCAGCACCTCGGCGGCGTGCAGCACCCGCTCCTCGGTGCCCTCGGGCAGGACGACACGGCGCTTGTCGGCGCGGGCCTGTTCGAGGAGCTTGTGCTCGAACATCATCGGCGTCACGCGGTCGCTGCTCGGCGCGGAGACGCGGCCCAGCAGCCCGGCGGTGTCCACGTGCCGCTCGAACAGCCCGAGGGCGGTCTCGGCCTTGCGCGGGGTGGCCGCGTTGAGCTTGCCCTCCAGGGAGAACAGCTGCTCGGCGGTGGGGAAGCTGAGCCCGGGCACGGAGATCACCGGGGTGCCGGGGGCGAGGCGGGCGGCGAGGGTGAGGACCTCGTCGCTCGGGACCTCGTTGAGCGTGAGCACCACACCGGCGATCGGCGGGGTGCCGGCGCTGTGCGCGGCGAGCGAGCCGACCACCAGGTCGGCCCGGTCGCCCGGGGTGACGACGAGACAGCCCGGGGTCAGGGCGTTCAGGAAGTTCGGCAGCATCGCGCCGCCGAAGACGAAGCCGAGGGCGTCGCGGGCGAGCCCCGAGTCGTCGCCGAGCAGCACCCGCGCGCCGAGGGCGTGGGCGACCTGCGCGACGGTGGGCGCGGAGAGCGCGGGCTCGTCGGGCAGGACGTAACAGGGGACCGGGAGGCGGGCGGCGAGCAGGTCCGCCATCTCGTCCCGGTCCTCCCGGGCCACCCGGTTGGTCACCATGGCGAGGACGTCGCAGCCGAGCGCCTGGTAGGCCCGGTAGGCGTTGCGGGTCTCGGCGAGCACGGCCTCCGCGGTCTGCCCCCGCCCGCCGACCACCGTGATCACCGCGGCGCCGAACTCGTTCGCGAGGCGGGCGTTGAGGGCCAGCTCGTCCGGGAACTGGGTGTCCGCGAAGTCGGTCCCCAGGACGAGGACGAAGTCGTAGTCGCGGGCGACGCGGTGGAACCGCTCGACGAGCGTCGAGACGAGTTCGTCCGCCCCCTGCTCGGCCTGGAGGGCGGACGCCTCGTGGTAGTCCATGCCGTAGACGGTCGCCGGATCCTGGGACAGCCGGTAGCGGGCGCGCAGCAGCTCAAACAGCCGGTCGGGTCCGTCGTGGACGAGGGGGCGGAAGACGCCCACCCGGTCGACCTGCCGGGTCAGGAGCTCCATGACCCCCAGCTCGACGACCTGGCGGCCGTCGCCGCGATCGATACCGGTCACGTAGACGCTGCGGGTCACGCGTGCTCTCCGTTTCATGGGGAGGAGTGAGGGACAAGTGAGGGACGAAGGGATTCGGGAGGGGGGCCTGTCCGGGTGCTGGTGTCATAAAAATCGCTCACCTGGGTGAGCGAAACCCCCTTGACAATACCCCCGCGCCTAGTTAAGGCGCCCGTCAAGAGACAGTGCCCTCGGGGGCGTGAAACAATCGGACCCGGCTCACCGGTCTCGACGGCGATCAGGAGACACAGCACGATGCGCATCGGAGTTCTCACCGCAGGTGGCGACTGCCCCGGCCTGAACGCAGTGATCCGGTCGGTGGTACACCGCGCGGTCGACAACTACGGCGACGAGGTCATCGGTTTCGAGGACGGCTACGCGGGTCTCCTGGACGGCCGCTACCGCACCCTCGACCTGAACGCGGTGAGCGGCATCCTCGCCCGCGGCGGCACGATCCTCGGCTCCTCCCGGCTCGAACGCGACCGGCTGCGCGAGGCCTGCGAGAGCGCCTCCGACATGATCCACGACTTCGGTATCGACGCGCTGATCCCGATCGGCGGCGAGGGCACGCTGACGGCCGCCCGGATGCTGTCGGACGCCGGCCTCCCGGTCGTCGGCGTCCCCAAGACGATCGACAACGACATCTCCTCCACGGACCGCACCTTCGGCTTCGACACGGCGGTCGGCGTCGCCACGGAGGCGATGGACCGCCTCAAGACGACCGCCGAGTCCCATCAGCGCGTGATGGTCGTCGAGGTCATGGGCCGGCACGCCGGCTGGATCGCCCTCGAGTCCGGAATGGCGGCGGGCGCGCACGGCATCTGCCTCCCCGAGCGCCCCTTCGACCCGGCCGACCTGGTGAAGATGGTCGAGGAGCGCTTCGCGCGCGGCAAGAAGTTCGCCGTGATCTGCGTGGCCGAGGGCGCGCACCCGGCCGACGGCACGATGGACTACGGCAAGGGCGCGATCGACAAGTTCGGCCACGAGCGGTTCCAGGGCATCGGCACGGCACTGGCGTACGAACTGGAGAAGCGGCTCGGCAAGGAGGCGCGGCCGGTCATCCTCGGGCACGTCCAGCGCGGCGGCGTACCGACCGCCTACGACCGGGTCCTCGCCACCCGCTTCGGCTGGCACGCGGTGGAGGCGGCGCACCGGGGCGAGTTCGGGATGATGACGGCGCTGCGGGGCACGGGTGTGCTGATGGTGCCGCTGGCCGAGGCGGTCACCGAACTGAAGACCGTCCCGGCGGACCGCATGGAGGAAGCGGAGTCGGTTTTCTAGTCCCGGTTCCGGTTCGTCGCCTCCGTTCCGGGGGAGCGTCGTCCCATGGACGGTCTCTACGAGGTGAACGGCAGGCTCGACGGTCATGTGCGGGAGCGGTTGCTCGCGCCGAACTTCTGGCACCTCGCGACGGTGGGGCCGGACGGGGCGCCCCAGGTCTCGCCGATGTGGGCGGACCTGGAGGGCGAGTACGTCATGGTCAACACGTCGATCGGGCGTGTGAAGGAACGCAACCTGCGGCGCAACCCGTGGGTGTCCCTCTCCCACCACGACACCGCGAACCCCTACGACCGGGTGGAGATCCGGGGCCGGGCCGCGCGGTTCGTGGAGGGCGAGGAGGCGGACCGGGCGATGGACCGCCTGACGCAGAAGTACATCGGCGAGCCGCGGTACCCGTGGCTGCTGGAGGGGGAGCGGCGGGTGATGCTGCTCATCGAGCCGGTACGGGTGCGGCGGGTCGTGGGGGTGGAGCCGTTCCCCCAGCGGTGAGGGGCGCTTCGGAGGAGCGGATGTCCGCCAGGACGACGTCCCCGATCCCGATGCCGGCCCCGAGGCTGCCCGCCCCGCCGGCGAACAGCACGGCCCGCGGGGGCAGCCGTGCGTCTCCGGCGTCCCCTCAACTACTGGCAGGCGGTCTACGGGGGAGGGGTGTCGGCGTGGCTGAACCGGATGTCACCGTGGGGCAGTTGCTGCTCGCGGAGTATCAGAGCGTCAAGGACGAGCAGAAGGCGCGGATCGGGTTCCGGGACAACCTGCTGTATGTGACGCTGACCGTGGTGGCCGCCGTCATCGCGGCCGCGGCCCAGGCCGGGCAGGCGGCCATGCTGCTGGCGCTGCCGCCGGTGTGTGTCGTGCTCGGGTGGACCTATCTCGTCAACGACGAGAAGATCTCGGCGATCGGCCGGTACGTGCGGGAGGACCTGGGGCCCCGGCTCGGCGCATACGCCGTGCCGGACGGCGGGTTCGCCGCCTTCGGCTGGGAGTCCGCTCATCGTGGCGACGCGCGTCGGACGTCACGCAAGGCCGTGCAGCTGATCGTGGATCTGACCGCCTTCTGTGCCGTGCCGCTGGCCGCCCTGGCGGTGTTCTGGGCGGACGGCGACCGCGAGGGCGGGGCGCTCCTCGTGGCCCTGTCGGTGGCGGAGGCCCTCACCGTGCTCGGGCTCGCCACCCAGATCGTCCGCTACACACGGCCGGCCCCCGCACCCGCCGCCTGACCCCTCACCGGCCTGCCCGCACCCACCGGTACACCAGCTCCGGCCTCCCCACCTGCCCGTACAGCGGCTTGCGCTCCGCCCGTCCCGCCTCCACGAGGTGTTCCAGATAGCGGCGGGCGGTGATGCGGGAGATCCCGACCGTCTCCGCCACGCCCGCCGCCGTCAGGCCCTCCGCGGCCTCCCGGAGGGCCACCGTCACCCCTTTCAGCGTCGGCGCGCTCAGCCCCTTGGGCAGCGCCGCGGGCGACGGCGCGCGCAGGGCCGCCAGCGCGCGGTCGACCTCGTCCTGGCCGCTCGCCTCGCCCGCCGCCCCCCGGAACTCCGCGTACCGGATCAGCCGGTCCCGGAGGGTCGCGAACGTGAAGGGTTTCAGTACGTACTGGACGACCCCCAGCGAGACCCCCTCGCGGACCACCGTCAGGTCGCGGGCCGAGGTCACCGCTATCACGTCCGCGTGGTAGCCCGCCGCCCGGAGGGAGCGGGCCAGTTGCAGGCCGTGGGCGTCGGGGAGGTGGAGATCCAGCAACAACAGGTCCACCGGTGTCCGGTCAAGGAGGCGCCGTGCCTCCGCGCCCGTGTGCGCCTTCCCGACCGCGACGAAACCCGGCACCCGTCCGACGTACATGACATGCGCGTCCGCGGCCACCGGATCGTCCTCGACGACCAGCACTCTTATGGGGTCCTCGCCCGGTACTTCCGTCATACCTCGACCTCGTCCTTCGAGGCCGCCGTCGCCCGCAACGGCAGCCGCACCACGAACTCCGCTCCGCCCCCCTCGGCTTCCGCCACCGACAGCGTCCCCTCGTGCCGGTGCACGGCCTGCCGGACCAGGGCCAGCCCCAGCCCCCGTCCGCCCGGTCCCGCCGGCTTCGTGGAGAAACCGCGTTCGAAGACGAGGGAGGCGTGGGCAGGATCCACCCCCGCGCCCGTGTCCGCCACCCTCAGAAGCAGTTCGGTCCCCTCCGTGCGCGCGGTCACCGTGACCCGGCCCCGCACGGTGCCCTGCGCCGCGTCCACCGCGTTGTCGATGAGGTTGCCGAGGATGGTGACCAGGTCCCGCGCCGGGAGGGACTCGGGGAGCAGGCCGTCGTCGATACCGCTGTCCTCCGAGACGACGAGTTCCACGCCCCGCTCGTTGGCCTGGGCGGTCTTGCCCAGCAGCAGGGCCGCCAGCACCGGTTCGCTCACCGCCGCGACCACCTGGTCCGTCAGCGCCTGGGCCAGTTCCAGTTCCGCCGTCGCGAACTCCACCGCCTCCTCCGACCGGCCCAGCTCGATCAGCGAGACGACCGTGTGCAGACGATTCGCCGCCTCGTGCGCCTGGGAGCGCAGTGCCTGGGTGAAGCCCCGCTCCGAGTCCAGCTCGCCCATCAGCGACTGGAGTTCGGTCACGTCCCGCAGGGTGACGACCGTGCCGCGCCGTTCGCCGCCCGACACCGGTGACGTGTTCACCACCAGCACCCGGTCGGCCGCCAGGTGCACCTCGTCCACCCGGGGCTCGGAGGCCAGCAGCGCGCCCGTCAGCGGGGCCGGCAGCCCCAGCTCCGCCACCGACCGGCCGACCACCTCCTCCGAGACGCCCAGCAGCTCCCGCCCGCCGTCGTTGACCAACGCCACCCGGTACTGCCCGTCCAGCATCAGCAGCCCCTCCCGAACCGCGTGCAGCGCCGCCTGGTGGTAGTCGTGCATGCGGCTGAGCTCGGCCGCGTTCATGCCGTGCGTGTGGCGGCGCAGGGAGGCGTTGATGACATACGTGCCCACCGCGCCCAGCAGCAGCGCGCCCCCCGCCACCGAGAACAGGGCCGTGACCTGGTCCTGGACCCGCTTGCTGATCGCCTCGACCTTGATGCCCGCGCTGACCAGCCCGATGATGTCGTCGTCGGCGTCCTTCACCGGGGTGACCGCGCGGACGGACGCGCCGAGGGTGCCGGTGTAGGTCTCGGTGAAGGTGTGGCCCGCCAGGGCCTTCGCCGTGTTGCCGCGGAAGCGCCGGCCGATCTGGTCCTTCTCCGGGTGGGTCCAGCGGATGCCCTCGGGATTCATGATCGTCACGAAGTCGACCTCGGTGTCCTTCATGACGCGCAGGGCGTAGGGCTGGAGCTCGGCGGTGGGGTTCGGGGTGCGGATGGCCGCCCGTACGGAAGGCGAGTCGGCCACCGAGCGGGCGACCGCGGTGGCCTGCCGGCCCGCCGCCTCCTCGGCCTGGGTGCGGTCGCTGACGTAGGTGAACAGCGCGTACCCGGCCACGACGACCGCAATCAGCACGGCCTGCATCGCGAACAGCTGGCCGGCCAGGCTGCGGGGTCTCGGCACGGGGACGGGGAAACGCATGTCGTCAGTGTGCCCCCCGTGTTAAGCGCGAACTAAATGAACAGAAGGGTGACCGCCCTCACACGCCGGGAGATAGTCACCGCATTCCCCATATCTCCCCGGACGTGAGCCGCACGCCGGTGTGATGCCGACGAAGACGTCAAGGAGGGCAGCCGTGGCCGCCAGCAGCACCCCCGATACGGCACCAGTCGCACCCGCTGGGAAGCGGGACCGCACCCACTATCTCTACATCGCCGTCATCGCCGCCGTGGCGCTCGGCATCGCCGTCGGTCTGATCTGGCCCGACCTCGGCGTCGAGCTCAAGCCCCTCGGCACCGGCTTCGTGAACCTGATCAAGATGATGATCGCGCCGATCATCTTCTGCACGATCGTGCTGGGCATCGGATCCGTACGGAAGGCCGCCAAGGTCGGCGCCGTCGGCGGTATCGCGCTCGGCTACTTCCTGGTGATGTCCCTGGTCGCGCTGAGCATCGGCCTCGTCGTCGGCAACATCCTGCACCCGGGCGACGGGCTGCACCTCACCGAGGCGATCAAGGCGTCCGGGCACAGCCAGGTCTCGGACGAGGCGCTGCCGCCGGTCGACTTCGTCCTGTCGATCATCCCGACGACCTTCGTCTCCGCCTTCACCGAGGGCCAGGTCCTGCAGACCCTGCTGCTCGCCCTGCTCACCGGCTTCGCGCTGCAGGCCATGGGCAACGTCGGCCAGCCGGTGCTGCGCGGCGTCGAGCACATCCAGCGGCTCGTCTTCCGCATCCTCGCCATGGTGATGTGGGCCGCCCCGGTCGGTGCCTTCGGCGCCATCGCCGCCGTGGTCGGCTCGGCCGGTCTGGACGCGCTCAAGAGCCTCGCCGTGCTGATGCTCGGCTTCTACGTGACCTGCTTCCTCTTCGTCTTCGTGGTGCTCGGCATCCTGCTGCGCGCCGTCGCCGGCCTGAACATCCTCGTCCTGTTCAAGTACCTGGCCCGTGAGTTCCTGCTGATCCTGTCCACCTCCTCCTCCGAGTCCGCGCTGCCGCGCCTCATCGCGAAGATGGAGCACCTGGGCGTCAGCAAGCCCGTCGTCGGCATCACCGTCCCGACCGGCTACTCCTTCAACCTCGACGGCACCATGATCTACATGACCATGGCGTCCCTCTACATCGCCGACGCCCTCGGCACGCCGATGTCGATCGGCGAGCAGATCCCGCTGCTGCTCTTCCTGCTCCTCGCCTCCAAGGGCGCGGCGGGCGTCAGCGGCGCCGGTCTGGCCACGCTGGCCGGCGGTCTGCAGTCCCACAAGCCCGCCCTGGTGGACGGCGTCGGCCTGATCGTGGGCATCGACCGCTTCATGAGCGAGGCCCGCGCCCTGACCAACTTCGCCGGCAACGCGGTCGCCACCGTCCTGATCGGCACCTGGACCAAGGAGATCGACACAGCCCGCGTCCGGCAGGTCCTCGCCGGCGAGCTCCCCTTCGACGAGACGACGCTGCTCGATGAGGGCGAGACGGTCACCGGGGGCGACGTCGCCGAGCCCCGCGAGGACGGCGAGAAGGCACTCGCCAAGGCCTGACCGGCCCGCTCAGCTCCTCTCAGCTCCGGATGTCCGGCCCCGCCTGAACCGGGGCCGGACATCCGGCCACCAGCCCCCCGTTCTCCGGGCGGCCGAGCACTCCCCCGTGGCTCGGCCGCCCGGTTCCGTCGTACCGGATCCTCACCGGCCTCTTACCCGCGTCCGTTACCCTCCGCCGCCGGCACCGCAACGGGAGGCACGGGGGATGAAGATCGACTGGGACCGGCGCACATGTGCGCGCCGGGGGCATGTGACGTACGCGCCGGACGACCCCCGGCTGCGGGTGCGGCTGCGGGCCGACACCGCGCTCGGCGAGGTCTGGCGGTGTCTGCGCTGCGGTGACTTCGCGCTCGGCGAGCCGCACGGCTCGGGACCCGCCGCCGACGCCCCGCTGGTCCCGCGCGGGAAGGTGCTGCGGGACCTGTTCGTCCTGCGGTTCCTGGCGGTCGAGCGGGCCGTGCGAGGCGTGTTCATCGTGCTGGTCGCGGTCGCGGTGTGGAAGTTCAGCAACAGCCAGGACGCTGTGCGCAGGCTCTTCAACGAGTATCTGGACACGTTCCGTCCGGTGTTCAGGCACTTCCACTACGACCTCGACCACTCACCGGTCGTCGGCACCATCCAGAAGACCTTCGGCTACAAGCACTCCACCCTCGTCCTGGTCGCCGTGCTCCTCCTCGCCTACGCGCTGATCGAGCTCGTCGAGGCGGTGGGGCTCTGGTACGCCAGACGCTGGGCCGAGTACCTGACGGTCGTCGCGACCGCCGCCTTCCTCCCGCTGGAGGTCTACGAGCTCACCGAGCACGTCAGCTGGCTGAAGATCGGCACGCTGGCACTGAACATCCTCGCCGTGCTGTACATCCTGCTGACCAAGCGGCTGTTCGGGCTGCGCGGCGGCCACCGTGCCTTCGAGGCGGAGCGGCGCGGGGCCTCCCTGCTGGAGGTCGAGGAGTCCGCGGGGCTCTCCCTCTTGCCTTGACGTCGGCGTCAAGCCGTACGTTCGTACGCATGCGAATCGGCGAGCTGGCCGCGCTGGCCGGGACCACGACGCGGACGCTGCGGTACTACGAGTCGCGGGGTCTGCTGCCCGCGCGGCGCGGTGAGAACGGACACCGGACCTATGACGAGAGCGACCTGAAGCTGCTGCGGCAGATCAGGACGCTCCAGGACTTCGGGTTCGACCTGGAGGAGACCCGGCCGTTCGTGGAGTGTCTGCGGGCCGGTCATCCCGAGGGCGACTCCTGTCCCGCCTCGCTCGCGGTCTACCGCCGCAAGCTGGACGAGCTGGACGCGCTCATCGGGGAGCTGCGGGCGGTGCGGGAGCAGGTCGCCGGGCAGCTGGTGCGGGCCGAGCTGGCCGCCGAGGCGCTGGTTCCGGGGGGTCCGGAGCCCGGGTGCGAGCTGGGAGGCCGGAAATGGTGACGGATGTGACGGACGCGGATTTCGAGGCGGAGGTGATCGGGGCGGATCTGCCGGTACTCGTGGAGTTCACCGCCGACTGGTGTCCGCCGTGCCGGCAGATGGGGCCGGTCCTCGAGGACCTGGCCCGCGAGGAGGGGGACCGCCTGAAGGTGGTGCAGCTGAATGTGGACCACAACCCGGAGACGACCAACGCCTACAAGGTGCTGTCGATGCCGACCTTCATGGTCTTCCGCGGAGGTGAGCCGGTGAAGTCCATGGTGGGCGCCCGGCCCAGGCGCCGGCTCCTGGAGGAGCTGTCCGACGTGCTCTGATCCCGGCGCGGCAACAAGAAATCCCCCGAGCAATTGCGCTCGGGGGATTTCTCTGCGTATATTCGATGGTTCGTGACTTCGAAAAGAAAAAGCCGCGAGAAGCTGAATGAGCAGAGTATATCCGGGCGGGAGTGGAATTGTCAAACACCGGCTTTCCAGACAGTGAATTGCGGAGCGAGCAGGAATTCATCGACGACCTGTACGCCCGGGTGGACGCGCTGCGCGGCGACACCGAGACCTCCGTCACGGACGCGCTCGCCCAGGGCCACACACCCAGGCAGGCCCGGCTGGAGCGGGACATCCTCGTCGCCGAGCGCTCGGGACTGCTGGCCGCGCTGAACGCGGTGGAGGGCTCCCTCTGCTTCGGCCGGATCGACCTCACCTCGGGCGTCAGCCACCACATCGGCCGCATCGGCCTGCGCGCCGAGGACGCCGAGCGCACCCCGGTCCTGATCGACTGGCGCGCGGGCGTGGCCCGCCCCTTCTACCTGGCCACCGGGCACACGTCGATGGGCCTGCGCCGCCGCCGGCACCTCACCACCGAGGGCCGCACGGTCACCGCGCTGCACGACGAGATCCTCGACCTCGGCGACCAGGAGCGCACCGGCCACGAGGACCCCACCGGTGACGCCGTCCTGCTCGCCGCGCTGAACTCCGCGCGCACCGGCCGGATGAGCGACATCGTGCAGACCATCCAGGCCGAGCAGGACGAGATCATCCGAGCGCCCCACCGGGGCGTCCTGGTCGTGGAGGGCGGGCCCGGCACCGGCAAGACCGCCGTCGCCCTGCACCGCGCCGCGTACCTGCTGTACGAGCACCGGGAGCTCCTCGCCAAGCGCGCCGTCCTGATCGTCGGCCCCAACCCCGCCTTCCTCGGCTACATCGGCGAGGTGCTGCCCTCCCTCGGCGAGACCGGTGTGCTCCTCGCCACGGTGGGCGAGCTGTACCCGGGCGTGAAGGCCACCGCGGCCGACACCGCGGAGGCGGCCGCGGTGAAGGGCCGCGCCGACATGGCCGACGTCCTCGCCGCCGTCGTACGCGACCGGCAGGCGCTGCCCGATCCGGTGCTCGCGATCGAGCACGACCGGGAGATCCTGATGCTCGACGACGGCCTCGTCGGCGTCGCACGCGAGCGCACCCGGGCCGCGAACCTGCCGCACAACGCGGCCCGCGAGCACTTCGAGGGCCACATCCTCAACGCCCTCACCGAGCTGTACGCCGAACGCGTCGGCACCGACCCCTACGACGGCTCGAGCCTCCTCGACCCCAGCGACATCACCCAGATCCGCGACGAACTCGCCGAGAACCCCGAGGTCTGGTCCGCCATCGGCCGGCTGTGGCCGAGGATCACCCCGCGGCGCCTGGTCGCCGACTTCCTCGCCGACCCCGAGGGGTACCTCCCCGACGAGGACGCGGACGCCATCCGCCGCCCCGTCACCCGGGCGTGGACCGTGGCGGACGTACCGCTGCTCGACGAGGCCGCCGAACTCCTCGGCGAGGACGACCGGGTGGCCCGGGCCCGGGCGGAGCGCGAGCGGGAGACCCAGGTCGCCTACGCGCAGGGCGTGCTCGACGTCTCCTACGCCTCCCGGACCTACGAGTTCGAGGACAAGGAGGACGGCGACCCCGAGTCCTCCGAGGTCCTCTCCGCGCACGACATCATCGACGCCGAGCGGTTCGCCGAGCGGCACGAGGAGGACGACCACCGCAGCGCGGCCGAGCGGGCCGCCGCCGACCGGACCTGGGCGTTCGGCCACATCATCGTCGACGAGGCGCAGGAGCTGTCGCCGATGGCGTGGCGGCTGCTGATGCGGCGCAACCCGACCCGCTCCATGACCCTCGTCGGCGACCCGGCGCAGACGGCGGAGGCGGCCGGCGTCGGATCGTGGGCGAACATCCTGCAGCCGTATGTCGGGGACCGCTGGGAGCACACCCGCCTCGGCGTCAACTACCGCACCCCGGCGGAGATCATGGAGGCCGCGGCGGCCGTCGTCCGCGCCGAGCACCCCGACTTCGAGCCCCCGGCCTCCGTCCGCTCCACCGGCGTACGGCCCTGGGCCCGCGAGACCGACGACCTGCCGGCGGCCGTCGCCGAGGCCGTCCGGGAGCTCACCCCCGCCGAGGGGCGGCTCGCGGTGATCGCCCCGCGCGGGCTGCACCGCGCGCTGGCCGCCCGGCTGGACGGGGTGACCGCGGGCGCGGAACCCGATCTGACCCGCACGGTCGTCCTGCTGGACCCCCGGCAGTCGAAGGGCCTGGAGTTCGACTCCGTGCTGGTGGTGGAACCGGCCGACTACGGCACCAGCGACCTCTACGTCGCCCTGACCCGGGCCACCCAGCGCCTCGGAGTGGTCCATACCAAGGAGCTGCCGAAGGCGCTGGTGACGGCGCTGGTGACGGCTCCGGCGTAACGCGGGATCACCAAGACGTAACAGTTCGTGCCGTGATCACTGCGTGTGCACGGCCGGTGCGGTAAGCGTTGCCGTATGGAAGCCCAGTCCCATGGCACCGCACCGGCCGACAGTCCCGTCCTCGGGGCGCTGTCCGTCGAACCATTGCTCACCGCGGAGTTCGACGCCGACCCCGGCGCGGTGTACAGACGGCTGCGCGCCCGGTACGGCCCCGTGGCGCCCGTCGGCCTCATGGGCGTACCGCTGTGGCTGGTCCTGGACTACCGGGAGGTCCTGGAGGTCCTGAGGAACGAGAGCCAGTGGCGGCGGGACGTGCGGTACTGGCGGGCCCGGGCACAGGGTGAGCTGCCGCGCGACTGGCCGCTCCTCGCGGGCTACGAGGTCCGCCAGATGATGTTCGTGGACGACGAGGAGCACCGCGCCGCCCGCCGCACCCACCACACCGCGCTGCGCCCCTTCCAGGACGCCCGGAGCCCCGAGGGCTGGGAGCTGCGGTCGGCCGTCGCCCGCTACGCCGACGAGCTGGTCGCGATGCTCGCCGCCGAGTCGGGCCGCTCCGGCTTCGCCGACCTGGGCGCGCAGTACACCCGGCCGCTGCTGCTGATGGTCACCACCAAGCTGTTCGGCTGCCCGGTCGAGCTCGGCGACGAGCTGGTCATGGACCTGTGGCGGATGCTCGACGGCGGCCCCGACGCGGGCCCCGCCACCGGCAGGGCCCTGGCCGCCTTCACCCGTCTCGCCGCCCACCGCCGCGCCAGGCCCGGCGACGACCTCACCTCCTACCTGATGCTCGCCGACCCGGATCTCACCGACGAGCAGCTCGGCCGGGAGCTGTTCATGAACGCCGTCTACCTCAACGACATCACCGGCAACATGGTCCTCAACACCCTCCTCGAGGTGCTGCGCGGCAACGCCACGGTCCGCCGCAGCCTGTCGGCCGGGCAACTGGGCGAGACCGTCAACCGGGCCGCGCTCGCCAACCCTCCCGTCGCCAACATGTGCTTCCGGTTCGCCGCGCGGGACGTGCGGCTCGGCGGGTTCTGGATCCGCGCGGGCGACATCGTCTCCCCGTCCGCCGCCGGGGCCCACCAGGACCTGCTGGCCATCGGCTCCTCCCACATGGTCGGCTCCACCGTCTCCACCCGGGCCCATCTGGGCTGGGGCGCGGGCCCCCACCAGTGCCCCAGCGCGGCCCGCGAACTCGGCGCGATGATCGTCACCACGGCCGTCGGCCGGGTCTTCGACCACTTCACCCGGGCCGAGCTCACCCTCCCGCCCGACCAGCTGCCCTGGCGCTCGGGCCCGTGCGTACGGGGCCTGAAAGTCCTGCCGGTCCGCTACGACCTCGCCCACGACATCCCCCTCCCGCACGGCCCCGGCCCGGACCGGTTCCCGGCCGCCCCGCAGCCCGAGGGCCACACCAAGGGCCTGCTCGCGGCACTGCGCCGCCTGATGTTCGGCGGCGGGAAGACCCGCACTCTCTGAGGGCCGTCCCGTGATCCCGCTCAGGCGGGCCGCAGCCACACCGTCGCAAGGGGCGGCAGGGTCAGGCGGACCGAGGCGGGGCGGCCGTGCCGGCCGTGCGGTTCCGGTTTGACCGGGTCCGGGCCGACGACCCCGCTGCCGCCGTACCGCTCGGCGTCGGTGTTGAGGATCTCGTGCCAGGCCGGGATGTCGTCGGGGACGCCGAGCAGGTAGTCGTGGCGGACGACGGGGGAGAGGTGGGAGACGGCGAGCAGCGGAGCGCCCTCGGCGTCGTAGCGCAGGAAGGCGAAGACGTTGTCCTCGGCCGCGTCGCCCACCACCCACTGGAAGCCCGCCGGGTCGGTGTCCCGCTGCCACAGGGCGGGCGTGGCGCGGTAGGCGGTGTTGAGGTCGCGCACCAGGTCGCGTACCCCGCGGTGGTCGGCCTCGGCGCCGTAGGCCGGGTCGAGCAGCCACCAGTCCGGGCCGTGCGCCTCGGACCACTCCGCGCCCTGCGCGAACTCCTGCCCCATGAAGAGGAGTTGCTTGCCGGGGTGCGCCCACATGAAGCCCAGGTAGGCGCGGAGGTTCGCGCGCTGCTGCCACCAGTCGCCCGGCATCTTCGACACCAGTGAGCGTTTGCCGTGCACGACCTCGTCGTGCGAGATGGGAAGAACGTAGTTCTCGCTGTACGCGTACACCATCGAGAAGGTCATCTCGCCGTGGTGGTAGCGGCGGTGCACCGGCTCGTGGGCCATGTACTCCAGCGAGTCGTGCATCCAGCCCATGTTCCACTTCAGGCCGAAGCCGAGCCCGCCGAAGCCGCTCGGACCGCGGTGGTCGGTGGCCCGGGTGACGCCGTCCCAGGCGGTCGACTCCTCCGCGACCGTCACGACCCCCGGGCTGCGCCGGTACACGGTCGCGTTCATCTCCTGCAGGAACGCCACCGCGTCCAGGTTCTCCCGCCCGCCGTTCTCGTTCGGGGTCCACTGGCCCGCCTCGCGCGAGTAGTCGAGGTAGAGCATCGACGCCACGGCGTCCACCCGCAGCCCGTCGATGTGGAACTCCTCGCACCAGTAGGTGGCGTTGGCCACCAGGAAGTTGCGCACCTCGCGCCGCCCGAAGTCGAACTCCAGCGTCCCCCAGTCGGGGTGGGCGGCACGCAGCGGATCCTCGTGCTCGTAGAGCGGCCGGCCGTCGAACTCGGCGAGCGCCCACTCGTCGCGCGGGAAGTGGGCCGGTACCCAGTCCATCAGGACGCCGATCCCGGCCCGGTGCAGCGCGTCCACCAGGTACTTGAAGTCGTCCGGGGTGCCGAGCCGGGCCGTGGGCGCGTAGAAGCCGGTGACCTGGTAGCCCCAGGAACCGCCGAAGGGGTGCTCCGCGACCGGCATCAGCTCGACGTGTGTGAAGCCGAGGTCCGCGACGTACGCGGGGAGCTGGTCGGCGAGCTGACGGTACGTCAGGCCCGGTCGCCAGGACGGGAGGTGAACCTCGTAGACGGAGAACGGCGCCTCGTGCGCCGGAACCCCGGCCCGGCGGGCCAGCCACTCCTCGTCGCCCCACTCGTACCGCGAGGTGTGCACGATCGACGACGTGGCCGGCGGGACCTCCGTGCGCCTCGCCAGCGGGTCGGCACGCAGCGTGTGCGAGCCGTCGGCCCGCGCTATGTCGAACTTGTACAGCTCGCCCTCGCCGACGCCGGGCACGAACAGCTCCCACACCCCGGAGGACCCGAGCGAACGCATCGGGAACCCGGTGCCGTCCCAGAAATTGAAGGAGCCGGCCACCCGCACCCCGCGCGCGTTCGGCGCCCACACCGAGAAGCTGGTGCCGCTCACCCCCTGGTGGGTCCTCGGATGAGCGCCGAGCACCGTCCACAGCTCCTCGTGCCGGCCCTCCCCGATCAGGTGCAGGTCCAGCTCGCCCAGCGTGGGCAGGAAACGGTACGCGTCCTCGGTCTCCACGGTCGTGCCGTCGTACGTCACGACGAGCCGGTGTTCCGGGATCTCCGTCAGCGGCAGGAGGGCCGAGAAGAAGCCGTCGCCGTCGTCCTGCAGACCGGCCCGCAGCTCGCCCGCGACGACGGTGACCGACCGCGCGTACGGGCGCAGCGCGCGGAACACCACGCCGCCCGGCGCCGGGTGCGCGCCGAGCACCGAGTGCGGGTCGTGATGGGTGCCGTGCAGCAGTCGCTCGCGGTCCGCGGCGCCGAGCGCCGGGGAGATCTGCTGCCCGGCCCCTGCCTCGGCGCCCGCCGCTTTCTTTCCGGTGGCCTTCTTCTTCGGGGGAGTCACGTACGGGGCCTCCTCAAGGCTGGTCGGGGGCGGCGAGGCGATGTATCGCGGACAGCGGGACGGAGAGCCAGTCGGGGCGGTGCCGGGCCTCGTAGACGACCTCGTAGACCGCCTTGTCCGTCTCACAGGCCCGCAGCAGGACGGGATCGGTGCGCGGGTCGCGGCCCGCCGCCTCGGCGTACCCCGAGCAGTACGCCGCCCGGCAGGCGTGCGCCCATTCCGGGGCCGGCGGGTCGGCCGAACTGGCGGCGTAGTCGAAGGACCGCAGCATCCCCGCCACGTCCCGCACCGCGGGCTGCGCCATCCGCCGCTCGGCCGGGGGCCGGGCAGGCTCGCCCTCGAAGTCGATCAGCGACCACTCACCGGTGGGCGCCCGCAGACACTGCCCGAGGTGCAGATCGCCGTGCACCCGCTGCGCGGTCCAGGTGTGCCCCTCGGCCGCGAGATCCGCGAGCGCGGTGAAGGCGGTGCGCAGCGCGGGCGCGTACGGCCGCAGCGCCGGCACGGCCTGCGCGGCCGCGTCGAGCCGTCCGACCATCCCGTCGACCATCGGTCCTATCTGCGCCGACCCCAGCGTCGCCGTGGGCAGCGCGCGGGCCAGCGCTCCGTGCACCTCGGCCGTCGCCCGCCCCAGCGCCCGCGCCTCCGCGCCGAAGTCCTCCCCCTTGGCCAGCTCCCGCAGGGCCAGCTCCCAGCCGTCGGTCGCGCCCTGGACGTAGGGCTGGAGCACGCCGAGGACGTACGGCTCTCCGTCGCCCTCCTCCAGGTCCGCCTCCATCCAGGCGGTGGGCGGCGGTACCCGGGGGCAGCCCTCGCGGGCCAGCGCCAGCGGCAGCTCCAGGTCGGGGTTGACACCGGCCGCGACCCGGCGGAACAGCTTCAGAATGAACGTATCTCCATAGACGACGGACGAATTCGACTGCTCGGCGGTCATCAGCCGCGGGACCAGACCCGGCCTGATCTCCTGCTCCGGGTCCCGTTCGCAGCGCAGCGCGCCGATCCGGGCCCCGCTGCGCAGCGCCTCCAGAAGCAGTTCCGCCGGCCGGGTGTCGTACAGGCCGTCGTAGACGGTCCGCCCGGCCAGCGGTCCCTGCGCCACATGTCCGATCAGCGCGGATGCCAGCCGGGGCGGCAGGGCGTCGCGGACCCCGATCAGGAGCTGGTAGCAGTCGCCGGCGGTGTCCGGCTGGTGGGCCCGCAGCAGCAGGTGGTACAGCCCGAGCCGGGTGCCGGACGGCACCAGCTCGGTGACGGCGACCAGCGAGAACCCGGTGACCGGACGCCCCTTGCCGGCGAACCAGCGCTGCCGGGGCAGCCACTCCCGCAGCAGCGGGTCCAGTGACGCGAGGAGTCCGGGACTGGTCCTGCCGGAGCTGCCGGAACGTGTGACCGTCTTCGCCATAGCGTCACATTTCCTTTCCCCGGAGGGTCGGGGTGCTACTGATGCGTGCCCCGGGCGGGGCAGAGGAAACCGCCCCGCCCCCGGGTTCTAGACAGCGTCCCGTCGGAGCCGGAACCAGTAGAAGCCGTGTCCCGCCAGGGTCAGCAGGTACGGCAGCTCGCCGATGGCCGGGAACCGCACCCCGCCGAACAGCTCGACCGGGTGGCGGCCCTCGAACCGGCGCAGGTCGAGCTCGGTGGGCTGTGCGAACCGTGAGAAGTTGTGCACGCACAGCACCAGGTCGTCCTCGTACTCACGCAGGAACGCGAGGACGGCCGGGTTCGAGGACGGCAGCTCGGTGTACGTGCCGAGCCCGAAGGCGGGGTTCTGCTTACGGATCTCGATCATGCG